>JAPPEG010000201.1 GCA_028875345.1 Gemmatimonadota bacterium | reverse complement strand
GCGTCCTTTCTTCTGGCGGTCCAGCGTTAGAACTGGACGCCGAGCTTGATGTTTGTTTCGGGTTGGGTGGCGATTGTGGGGTACGCGTCGAGCAAGTCGTCAAAGGGCACGATGGGCTGTACGATGGGCAGGCAATCGACTTGGCCGGCAGCGAGCATGCGCCAGCAGACGTCGTAGATGCGGTCGTTGTCCCAATTGGGGTGGTCGGGGTTTGGCTCGCTATTGGCGCGCGAGAATACGATGTGCGGCCGGTTCATGTGGGCTTCGGCACCCAAGTCTATCCCCGTCGTCCACGCGCCGGGATACGCGCCGGCTACGATCGTGCCCCGGTAGGCGACTCCGCGCAGGGCTTGCTGCATGGCCGCGGGATGCCCGCTGTAATCAATGATCACGTCCGCACCTCGGTTGGCGGTGGCCTTCTTGATCTCTAGGCCAGCATCGCATTGGGTCGGGTCGAGGACGAGGTCGGCTCCGCAGGCGCGGGCCGCTTCGCGTCGGTTGGGCAATGGGTCGAGGGCGATGATGGGATGGGCACCGGCCAAGCGGCAGAATTGCACGGCCATCAGGCTGATGGCCCCTAGGCCCGAAATAGCTACGGCGTCGCCGATGCGGACGTGCCCGTCGCGCACTGAGCCGAGGGCAAAATCCGCCGGGTCGAGGCAGACCGCGGCTTGCCAAGGGACGTCCGCGGGTAAGCGGCGTGCGGTTTCGGGCCAGACGTGTTCCTCGCGGAATGGCCCGTAAGCGAAAATGCGGTCGCCTTCTTTGAGTTGCGTGACATCCGGTCCTAGTTCGACGACTTCGCCGACGCCCATATTGCCCAGCGGCACTGGGTATTGGACGCCCTCGCCTTGATGGTCGAAGATGCGCCGCTCGGAGTCGAAGCGGCCGCGCGGACCGGCGTATCCCTTAAACATCGACATTTCAGTGCCGTGCTTGGCGGCCGCGTACAGGCTTTTGACGCGGACTTGGCCTGCTGACAGCGGTGGCGATTCGTATTCCTGAAAGGCCACTTGCTCGGCGGCCGGGGCGATGAGTGCTCGGGGCATGGGGCTACTCGCTTGACGTTGGGCGCGTTTTTTGGGTTTATAGCGGGCCAAAATATACACTTCTCAGCGAGGATATGCCATGTCAGAACGCGTACAGATCGTAGTGCCCGGCGACAATCCAATCCAGATCGCCGGTTCGCCGCATTTGCAGCGGCTAGCGCCCTATGGGGATGTCACCCTGTTCGAGGATACGCCGCAAAGCGCGGACGAGAAAATCGCGCGGGCCGAGGGCGCGCAAATCATTATCAACACGCGCGGAGTGGTAACGTGGCGCGAGGAAATGCGCCGCTTGCCCGCGCTCAAGATGATTGCCACCTGCTCCATCGGCACGGACATGATCGACTTGGCGATTGCCAAGGAACTCGGGATCGTGGTGTCGAACCAGCCCGGTCGCACCGCGCCGGTGGTGGCCGAGCATATGTTCGGGCTGATGTTCGCCCTGTCCAAGCGCGCCTATTTCCAGACTGCCGAGTTGAAGGCTGGCCGCTGGACGCGCGAGATGAACACCATGCTGCAGGGCAAGGTGTTGGGCGTGGTGGGCACGGGGCCGATTGGCGCGGAGATGGCGCGGTTGGGGCGGGCTATCGGCATGGAGGTCATTGCATGGACTTTCAATCCGTCGCCAGAGCGCGCGGCCGAATATGGGGTGCGCTTTGTGGAACTCGACGAGCTGTTGCAGACCGCGGATGTGGTCAGTCTGCACGTGAAGTTGACCGAGGATACCCGGCACTTTCTCGGGGCACGCGAGTTTGGGCTGATGAAGGAGGGGGCGCTGGTGTTGAACGGCGCGCGTGGCGATGTGCTGGACATGAACGCTTTGCGCGATGCTCTGTTGTCTGGGCATGTGGGTGGGGCCGGACTGGACGTGTTTCCCGAGGAGCCGCTGCCGAGCGACGATCCCATTCTCGATTGCGATCAGGTGGTGCTGACGCCTCATGCGGCGGATCAGACGCCCGAGGGGGTGGATTTGTTGAACGAGGGCGCGGTGGACAATGTGATTGCGTTTTTGGAGGGGCGGCCGCGGAACAATGTGGCGGTGTAAAGGTGGGGGAGGGGAATGAATAATAGGAGGGAGTTGTGAGTGAGGAACAACATCATCATTTAGCGTTGCCACAGGGGACACGCATACGGGACTTTGAGTTTCATCGGGTCCTCGGCCATGGCGGATTTGGTATGACCTATCTGGGATGGAACGTCACCTTAGACATTCCTGTGGCGATCAAAGAGTATCTGCCTACGGATTTGGCTACCCGCAAAAGTGACCAATCGGTCGTGCCGCAGTCGTCGCGGGTGGTATCGGACTTCCAATGGGGCTTGGAGCGCTTCTTGGACGAAGCTCGCACTCTGGCGCGGCTTCAACATCCCAACATCGTCCGCGTCCACCAATATTTTGAAGCGCATGGCACGGCGTGTATCGCAATGGATTATGTGGAGGGGGAAGACTTGTCGGCGCATCTTGAACGCAAGGGGACGTTGAGCGAAGACGAGCTTAAGGGCATTCTGTATCCGCTGTTGAGTGCCTTGGAAGTGGTACATCAGGCTGACTTTCTGGTAGTGGTCTATTTTGAAATCTTGCGATAGGTCTTGGGCCGGTTCGGCTTGGGCCTTTGTCGTGCGACTTGCTCTACGATCCAGCCTATATTGTAGCGATGTTGAGTTACCCCTGCGGCCATCGCTGGTGTGATGTCAAGGCTCTGGTGAACGCGGCAAAAATTGTAATACAAATAATGCAGCGCAACAGCGTGGGCATGGTTGATAATCTTCTTCGAGAATCCATTGGTGCGCCGCGTGAATCTTCGCTGCGACATTCTCAGCGTCAAGTTTTGTCTCTCAACGCCCGATGTACTGATGGCATCTAGGTCCGGTTGCCCGGAAATGATGTCGGCCGTACAGGACAACTCTTCCGGCGAGCAGACCTTCACCAGTTGGGCAAAGTCCACCTCATCCCCAAATGCTTCTTCGACCGCCTCTAAATAGGCCCGATGTCCGTCCGATGTTAGCTGGACGCGATGGGAAAGCCTAGAGACCAAGTCCTTGAGAAACCAAATGCCCGTTACGGCGGTGCGGTCGCCTATGCGCCACGAGGGAACCAGCTTGGTGTCGCGGCAGAAAGCAACCCAAACCCAAGCGTCTCCCGCCGTATAGGGTGGACTCTTAGCCCGAGAGACATTTTTCTGTTTTGTATATACGTAAGACCACATCTCATCGAGTTCGATACGGCGACAAGGCAGCTCGCGCAACGTTTCATCGCAGAAGCGAGCCGACCAGGTTCCCGCTGCAACAAGCAGTTTGAGGATCGTCTGATGATGGCAGCCGACCAGGCGGGCGGTTGGACGGACGCCCATGCCCTCCACCAGACAACGGAGCGCCATAACCTGCTTGTCGCGAGAAAGATGATTAGCCACTGCTCTTGCGCCAGAGCCGGATTTCGGCCTCTTGAAGGATGGTTCTAATCAGCCAGAACTCCGCTTCGTTTTCTAGCTGCTCGATAGCCTTCAACGCCTCGTTATACTGACGGCGCGAGACAACATCTTCGGACTTGACTTGGAGGGGATAGCTCGATAGATTAGATAACGACATTGGCCGTGTCTCCTTTACTCGCGTTTAGGATTGAGGCTCTCGGTGTATCAGCACTGAGAGCCTTTTTTATATCCTGTTGTCTTTCAACGGGATACGTTGCCAATAATATACGTTTGTTCAGTACGAAGATCAAGCCCCAAAAAAGGCCCGAACCTAATCAAGGTTCGGGCCTTTTGAGTGTACGTGCCAATGTGCCAGAGGCTACTTCTTTTTCTTACGTTTAGCTAGCTTCACCAGCGGAGAAGGCTCCTGTTGAGGATCGGGGTCGATACCTTTCTCCCGCTGTTCAAACCGCTGGATAGATTCCTGTACAATCGCGTGTGCCAAGCGGTTCGCGTCACGAGGCCGCTTGATTTTGGGCTTAGACATAGTTTCCCTCCCGCGAACAATCAAATCGTTAGAAGAGTATTTATAGGGTTGCCAAACCTTGCTTGGGAAAATAGAGAGGGGCCTTTCTTTGTCAAGTAATTTTTCTTTCTGACTTGTGGCTTGGTGATTATAATAAGGGCGTCACGCTTCATACGCAGAACCCCGAGGCAAGGCTGTCGGGTCATCTGCCAAATAAAAGAGCCTGATGTTGGGGTGGGGTCGCTCCCTGCCCTACAGGCGAATAGGTGGACGAATACGCATATCTGCGTGTGAGCGTGACACTGGCCCGGCCTTTCTTGATGGGCCAGTCCTTCACGCTCACCAAGGAGATGTGTCATGGCCCGCCTCGCTTTCGTCGTCGTCCTGCTTTTGGTCCTATCCTGCTCGCCGGAGCAAAGTCCTACAGCGGCAGTTGCTCCATCGCCCCAATCGCGGTTGGCCGCTCAGACCACTATCGGCTGCTCAGGTACGTTTGACATTGAGGTGGTCATATTGCCTGGGGAACGTCGCTTAGGCGAAACCGAACTGGCCCTTATTGATCTGGCTGCGACCCGCTGGGAATCCATCATCACAGACGATGTGCCCGATATGAGTTTTGTGCGGGACAACGTCAACGAGTATAGCCCCTTCTTGGAAAGCCAAATCCAAATCAACGATTGGGTCGATGACCTCCGTATTTTTATTCGGGTAAAGACGCTCTCAGGGGGGTTGGGTGGTGCTACGTGGGTCTCTTGGATACGCACAGACAGTTCGTTGCCAATCATCGCCGAGATAGCTATAGATCCATCTCAGCTAGAAGCGGATTGGGTCAACCAGGGATACTTCTACAAACTCGTCCTACACGAGATGGGACATGCTCTAGGCTTCGGTGCCAGTTTCCTTGAATTGAACCTTGTTCAAAGTTTCAACGTCCGAGGCTTAGAATTTTCACTCTTCATCGGTCGATCCTCACGATGGTCTTATCTCGACCTGCTCGGTCCGACAAATGAAGATCCCAATGTAAAAGTCCCCTTAGCAGCCGATAAAGTGCATTGGGATCCGCTGACCTTCGGTGATGAACTGATGATTAAAGGTTGGGTGAGTCCATACGATACGCCGATTTCGCAGATGACGGTATCCGCCATGCGCGACATAGGATACCAGGTCAACAGTTGGGCGGCCGATGAACGCTATGTACTGCCTCAAAACCAAGCCGCCAAGCCGGCCCTACTCCCGTCGGGCAATACGATATGTCATGTCGAACAAAAACTGCCCCGAAGGCGATAGATTTCAAAATAGACCACTACCAAAAAAGGAGAAGCTATGTTTCGCTCGCTATCGCCGGGAGCTATCGGCGCAAGCGTAGAAAACCTCGCGGACGGGCTTGATTTGGCTGCGCGGCACGGGTTCGCCGGGTATCACTTTAGCATTAGCGAAGTCGCGGCCATGGGCGCGGAAGAGGCTCTCGCGTTGGCCGCGCGCAAGGGCGTGCGCCTGTCGGCGTGGGGATTTCCCGTTGATTTTCGCGGGGAGGAGGCCGCATACCAAGCGAGCTTGGCGCAGTTGCCGGAGTTGGCAAAGGTGGCAGCCGCGTTGGGGGTGCGGCGGACGGCGACTTGGCTTATGCCGACCTCGGACGAGTTGACGTACCAAGAGAACTTCGCCTTTCACGTCGAGCGGCTGCGGCCGGCCGCAGCGGTGCTCGCAGATGAAGGCGTGCGGTTGGGTTTGGAATACGTCGCGCCGAAAACGCTGTGGTCGAGCAAGCAGTACGAGTTTGTCCATACTATGGAGCAAATGGAGGAACTGTGCCAAGCCGTAGGCGAGAATGTGGGCTTTCTGCTCGATAGCTGGCATTGGTACACGGCTCACGAGACCGCTGAGGATGTGCGCCGCTTGCGCCCCCAGCAAGTGGTGGATGTACACGTCAACGACGCACCGGCCGGCGTAGAGATTGACGATCAGCTCGACAATGTGCGCGACTTGCCCGGGGCGACCGGCGTAATCGACATCGCGACATTTCTCAGCGCCTTGCAGCACATTGGCTACGACGGGCCGGTCATGGTCGAGCCGTTTAGCGAGCGCGTGCGCGCCATGAAGCGGGAAGAGGCCGTGGCGGCTACGGCTGCCGCGCTGGGCCGCGTGTGGGAGCAAGCCGGACTCAGGTGACGTGGAAACTCGCACTATTGAATGCGACATTTTGGTCTTGGGCGGTGGCTTGGGCGGCGTGGCTGCGGCCGTGCGCGCCGCCCGCTTGGGCTATCGAGTCTGCCTGACCGAAGAAAACTCGTGGATCGGCGGCCAAGCCACTAGCCAAGGCGTCTCCGCCTTAGACGAACATCCGCACATAGAGCACTTTGGCGGCACGGCTCTGTACGGCGAATTCCGCGCTGGCATCCGCGCGTTTTACCGCAACAAATACAAACTGAAAAATCCAGACGACCCGCACTTCAACCCCGGGGCCGGTTGGGTTTCTGCGCTGTGCTTTGAGCCGCGAGCTGGTCTAACGGCCCTGCTGTCCTTAGTTGTACCGCAAGTTGAAGCTGGCCGCCTGATGCTGTTTTACCACGCTCGCGTATCTGCCGCCCACGTCCAAGGCCAGTCCATCCGCACCGTAGATGTCGTCCAAGACGGCGGCACGCACATCTTGCGCTTTGCCCCGGCGTACGTGCTCGACGCCACTGAATTGGGCGACCTGCTGCCTCTGTTGCCCGTCCCCTACGTCTCCGGCGCTGAAAGCCGCGACCAGACCGGCGAGCCGCACGCCCGCGCTGAAGGCCCCGCTCCGCATCTGACCCAGTCTTTTACCTGCCCGTTTGCGGTCGATTTCTGCCCCGGTCAAGATCACACCATTCCTCGTCCACTGAACTACGAGCGCCACCGCGACCAGCAGCCCTACACCTTGACCTTGCAGTACGCCCGCGGTCTGCGCACGTACCGATTCTTCGAGACCGCTGGCGACTTGCCCGGCTCCTTTTGGGCCTACCGCCGCCTGTTGTGCGCCAATCAATTCGCCGAGGGACAGGTGCCCGAGGACGTGGCGTTGATCAACTGGCAGGGTAATGACTACACCGGCGGCACCCTCATCGACGTGCCGCCTGCCGAGCAAGCGCAGCAGATAGCCGCGGCCAAGGAACTGAGCTTGGGATTGTTGTACTGGCTACAAACTGAGGTGCCGCGCGACGACGGCGGTCGCGGTTATCCCGAGCTGCGACTGCGCCCCGACATCATGGGGACTGCCGATGGCTTCTCCCAGTACCCCTACATCCGCGAGTCTCGGCGCATTGAAGCGCGCAAGACCATTGTCGAGCAAGAGGTCGCCGCTCCGCATCAGCCCAATGCTCGCGCCGCTCCTTTTAGCGACAGCGTCGGCGTGGGTTGGTACGCCATCGACATCCACGGCCAAGCCACTGACGTGGTGTACACCGCGCCCACCAAGCCCTTCCAGATTCCGCTGGGTGCGCTCGTGTCGCGGCACTTGGACAACTTGCTGGCGGCCTGCAAGAACATTGGCACCACGCACATTACCAATGGCTGTTACCGCCTGCATCCCGTGGAGTGGAATATCGGCGAGGCCGCTGGTGCCTTGGCTGCTTTTTGCTTGGGCCAGCAACGGACCCCAGCGGATGTGTGCAGTAGCGAGACCTTGCGCCGTCAGTACCAGCAGACTTTGCTGGCGGCTGGTGTGCCGCTGTATTGGTACGAGGACGTGCCGCTTGGGCATCCGGCCTTTGCAGCCGTGCAGATGCTGGCTGTGGAGGGGATATGGCCGGGCTGCGCCGATCATTTGCGCTTTGAGCCAGACGCCTTGACAGATGAACCTGACGAGCACCTGCGGGCTGCGGGTCTGTCGTCGGATCTTGCGGGCCGCGATCCCATAACGCGCGGGGACTTGGCGCGCCGGATGGCGCAGCATTTGTAAAGGATAATCCGATGACGTAGATTTGAAAAAGAGCCGCCTTAGCTCAGTTGGTAGAGCATCTGATTTGTAATCAGACGGTCCTCGGTTCGAGTCCGGGAGGCGGCTCCAATAAAATTAGCTATCTACGGCATTTGTCGATAATATCCCACGCAACCATTCTCACCGCCTTGCCGATAGCTTCCTTTCGCTTATCGTCATCTTCATACGTTCCCCATTCATACGTTCCCCATTCATACGTTCCCCACCCTATCGACTCGTATTGTTTCAGCCGTGGCGTCCTATCGAAGGCTTTTATCTCGACGGAGACCACCACAGAGAATCGGTATTGACTTGGGGGCCTACTCCAAGGGTGGACGCGATCCTCAACGGAGAGGATGTCGAGATAGAGGATCGCGTCAGCGCCGTCGGCGTCCACCACGTGCCGCTGGCCGTCTTGGTTGAACGCCGCGACCGTGGCTTGGGTCAGGCTATCGGCAACGGCAGCCTCCGTAGTCAGGTTGTCCGCAAAGGGGATGGCGATGGTGTCGATGCCGCCTAAGACGTCGCTGTAGGTCGTCAAGTGGGCACAGCCGGTCAGCAGCAAAACAATCAGCAGCAATCTATACATGACAGGTCTCATGGTGTTCTAAATACACACGGCCCCAAATGTGAGAGGCCGCTGCTTCGGTCTCCCCCCCGGGATTTTGAAGCAGCGGCCAACCAGCGCAGGGCGCGCTGGCGTTAGTGGGTGGGCGGGCAACCAAGGTAGGCTCAAAGCCGCCCGCCCAGACCGCAGACGTGGGGAGAGGTAGCGCACACCCAATAGTCTCCATCCTAGCCTAGTCCGAGTTTTTGTTCTTCCTGCGCCAACCGTTTATAATTTAAGCTCTATGCGTGATTTATATGTGATCTTCAAGCTTCATTATATGATTTTATTATGATTTTTTGTCCAAGACAGTATTTTTAGTCCGCTAGGGCCTACAGCACCTTGAATTCCGTTGTTTGTTCTTTGGTGCTCGGCTTCCACTGCGGCTCGGCGAGGATCACTACTGAGGCTGCTTGAAGGTTCAGTCCAACATCGCCCGTGGTACACCAACACGGTCGGTTCTTCGGAGGCTGTGAACCGATCCACAATCTGCTGGTGTCTTCCCGCCGAGTATACCTAAAGACACGGTAATAGATGATGTAGCCGTGGTCATACGGCTACATCGGGATCACCTGCGGCGGCCTATGCGCAAGATGGAACGGTGCGCACGGATAGGCACTACAAAAAGCATCTAGGAGTGCCCATATTCGGGTATATTTATATGCAGGATATTGTCGGTGGAAGAAATTATGGTACCGAGTGGGGTTACGAGGTTGACTCCGAGGATATAAGGATTGAGGCTGCGCCAGCTGAGCTGATGTTACGAAGACACAAGGCTGCCACGGCTATCCCCTCTCCTGTCCCGGTTCCTGTCCTTTCGGCATCCGATAGCCGACGCGAAGCTCAGTAAAGATATAGGAGGGGCTGTCCGCGTCGTCGTCCAGCTTGCGGCGGAGCTTCCGGACAACGGCGCGGATCACCCGCACATCCTTAGAAGCGTTTTTAAAACCCCTTTTGTTGTTTGGATTTGACGTTGGCGTACTCACC
>JAPPEG010000129.1 GCA_028875345.1 Gemmatimonadota bacterium | reverse complement strand
TGCACCCCTTCATCGACTTCGACCAACCCGCCCCTTGGCTGCACGAGCACGGCGAACTCATGGACGATCAGGGTTTTGTCCACGTCCCTCAACGGCCCGGATTGGGGATGAATATCAACTGGGATTACATCGAGAAAAATAAAATCTGAGCTAATGATCCTTACCGAACACCGCTCTGCCCATTGACAAAGGAGCAAGCCATTGACCTCCATGACATTGCCAAAGGATAACTGGGAGACGGTTTCCGCTGATGAAGCCGGCTTCGATCCTGAGCGCCTGCACAAAGCCAAAGTCTGGCTGAACGAACGCGTGGCAGACCGCAAGTACCGCTTCGCGATAGTGCGGGGCGGCAAGCTCGTCATCGAGTGGAACCATCGGGTCGAACGCGATGAGAAGCTAGCGATAGCCTCGACATGGAAGTCGATGCTGTCGAATGTATTGGGCATCGCCGTCGCCGAAGGGAAATTGCCTTCGGTTGACGCGGCGATCTACGATTACTGGCCCGAATATATGGATGTGCCGGAAGGGACAGGCCCGAAGGACGGCCGCTACGCCTTCCCGAAAGACCGCCAGATTACCTTTCGCCAGCTCATATCGAATACCTCCGGCTATATGAAGCCCGGCGAAGAGCCTGGGACAGTGTTCCACTATCAGAGTTGGGGAATGAATATCCTTTCGCACGCCGTGGCGCACCTATACGGCTATTACGACGCGCAAGACCCAGAGAAATCCGCCGGCTGCATGCGGCTGATGCGGGAGAAGCTCGCAGAGCCGCTCGGCGCGGCATGGGCGTTCTCATCGGGCGCGATGGAGCTGCACCCCTCGGCGCGACAGCATATTTTCGGCTATGGCACGAGTATCTCGACCACCGCGCTCGACTTGGCTCGCGCCGGGTGGCTCTGGTGCAACTACGGCCGCTGGGGGGATGTACAACTCGTGCCGGAAGCGTGGATGCGCGATTCGACTCAGGTCGCGCCGCATATCAAGGCGCACTGCCCCGAAAATGACTGGCTCTACGGGAACGGATTCTGGAGCAACTCCGAGGGCATGATCTGGCCTGAGTTGCCGCGCGACGGCTTTCATTCGTGGGGTGCCGGCGGCCATTACACCGCCGTATTCCCCGGCGAGGAACTGGTGATCGTGCAAAACCCGGATCCGCTCGGGGTGCGCGGTGGCGAAGGGGCCAATCCGGAGCTAATCGAACTGGTTCTCGCGGCCTGCAACTAGACACCGACAAACAGGGTTTGAGCGCTGTGAATTGCGCCCTTCAGTCCGCGCCGCCAGCTCGCTCCCGCTGCCAGTCCTTACGCCCGCCATAGTAATAGCCTTCGTCGAAAAGAGCTGCCGTCGTCTGCGCTAGAATCCGAGCGTACATGACCATATCCACGTACCGCCCATCAACCCGCAACCGCCGCTTGAAACGAGCCTCCTCGCCAAATCCCACTTCCTCAAGCAACTGCTTCTGATCGCCGTCGCAGTCCGCCAGATAGACATGCAGTACCGCGATCTCCAAGTCTGCGCACCGCTCGACCACCGCACCGAGCAAATCCGCAGTCTGGCCGCTGAAGGCCGGTGCCACGCGAAAGCTCAATATCCCCGTGTGCTGCTCGGCAAAACTCCCCCGCCGTTCGACCGTGGCCAAGCCCACCAAGCGGCGCTTGGCGTTCTCCAAGGCGAGACAGAATCCCCGCTGACCTTCTAAGCGCCGGAGGGTCTTCACAAAGTGACTCTCGTAGCGAGTGTCGCGGAAACTCTGGCTCAGGTAGTCCTTCACGATCCACCTCGGCTCGGGATGATTATAGAGCACCGAAGCCCCCGGCAGATCGGCCCAAGTAGCGTCGCGAACCTCGGCCGGACTGCCGCCTTCGAGGTAGTCGCGATCAAAGTCGCCGGCACCGGGTGCCAAGTAGCGCATTCCATCCCCGACGAAATAGCGGAATCCATGGCGTTCGTACAGGCTGCCAGCATGGGGATTAGCCGTACACAGATAGAGCGCCTGCCCCCCAGCTTGCGTAAACTCCTCCACGAGCCGACCTAGCAGGAGCGAGGCGATCCCCTTGCGCCGGTGCGCCTCGGCGGTCCAGACGAACTCGACGAGCCCCACCTTGCGCGTATCTGCGGGCGTCTGACAGCCCATGTAGCCCACCAACTCTCCGTCGATCTTCCCCAGGTAGTAGGGCGTGTACAGCCAAGGCCTCAGGTTCCCTGCCATCAGGTCAGCGGCAATATCCCCCCACCAGCAGAGGCTGTGCTCTCCACCGGGAAAAGGCGGCTCGCACACCTCGATCATCAACTTTTCGCCGCTGCGGAGCTGAACTGTCGTCTCTACACTATTCATCATTTCTACCTCACAGAATACGAGTAGATGCGGCTCTCTCGGCGAGTTCCTGCCGGGATAGCGCCTGCCAAATCGCCGCCACCACGGCCCAGTAAATCGCCGCCTGCACAATACCGGAACTAGGCAAGATCTCCACGTCGTACCCCGGCACCCGCGTCACCGCATCGCCGAAGGGCCACTTCGGCCGGATGACGTAGTCCGGCTGCGGCGAGCCCTCCAATCCATCCCCGGTGATCACCTCGACGATCTGCGCACCTGCCCGGCGCGCGACTTGGTAGGCTTGCGTTGGCCGCCGATAGTATCCGAGAAAAAAGAACAGATCCCCTCGCTGTAGCTCGCGCTCGAGTTCGGCCACCAACGGCGACTCCCCATCGAGCCGCGCTAGGCGACGCATATATAGCGGATCGCCCGGCGCTCCGTGCTGATACACGGGAAAGTGAGAGATCATGCCCGCATGGATGACGCGGCCATCGTTGAGGACCTGAGTGCAGACCGCACCGACCTGGTCAATCTCTCCTGCCTCCTCCTCGATCAGAGCGCGCATGATCCCTCCGATCGCGTCCAAGTAGTCCCCACCCACCTGTCCTGGAGGCATCGCCGGCACTTGGTGGGTCTGGTGAAACCGCGAGCCGACAAACCGGGCATTGCGATTCCTCGCCCCTGCCACCAGCACACTCTGATACATGGCAGGCATTCGCCCGATCCGGGTCAAAGCGGCCACGATCTCTCCGGTGAAGGTCCACAAGACAACCAAATTCTGCAGAGAGATCAGCGGGTAGCCCTCGCCGCCGAAGGGAACGATCACGGCCTCTGACAAGGGAATTTCGCTCTCCAGGAATAGGTCGGCCCCCAACTGCGCATCCGCCCCAGTCCACGAGGCCGGCCCAATGCCGACGATCAGAGCACCCGAAGCGCGCAGATCCCGCAACAACTCCAATTCTTGATCCGGCGGGGCACCCGACCAGCCGAGAATCACTGTGTCATTCGGCGACAGCGCCGTCTCGGATGCCCACTCCTCGGCCAGCATCAACCCACCAGAGCGGATGAAGCCCTCCGACGTAAAGTCCGGTCGCATGCTGGCCAGCAGTAACCGTCCGTCCGCCGCAAGCCGTCCGGCAACCTGGTCGGCGGCCTCCGAGATTACCGGCAGCCGCGGTCTCAGCCCTTCAACGCCTGCCAAGAGTACTGCGAGATAATCCACGCAATTCACTCTGCCGCAGCCAGTTCCAAGACCCGAAGTGCCCCGTCGGTCAGAACCCGATCCGCGTCATCGCGCAGAAAGCGCCCCTGATGGCTCGCCCTCGCATCGAGGACCTCGTAGCCCTCGTAGGGCACCTCCTCATTCGTCGGCACGTAGCCGATGGCACCGTTGGCGTACCCCACGGGCAAGGTCAAGGAAAAAGGCGACGCCTCGGCAATGGCCAGCCCCGTCTCGACGAAGATCTCCCCCGGCAGGCCGATAAGAGCTACATCATCCAGAGCCACGACCTGTAGTTCCAAAGGCAGACCCGTGGCCACCGAGCCGCTCTGGCACGCCTCCAGCCGCTCCTTTGCGGCAAAGTAGTGGCGGCAGACCTGCCAGTTCCGGTGGTGCTCGCCCTTGAGTTGACGAAAGGCCGGCTCCCACTGCGCCAGTTCGCGCTCGCACTCCTGCTGCGACGGCATGGGCTGGAGAGGCAACTCAAAGGCATGCTGGGCACAGCGCAACCGGCCGCCCCGTCTCAGGTCGTCTCGGGCCAACACCGTCTGCAGCACCGCGTCACCGGCTCTGGTGCCGTGGCGCGAGGCAAGGGCATAGGAGCCGCGCGGATGGGGGTTGATATTGCCAGCACAACCGTTGACGAACAGCGCCGTCACTCCCGACAGTTGGGCCTCGATCAACTGCATGGCGTGGCCCATCCAATCGGCTGTGAACAGGTAGTTGTCACTTACTAGGCAGGTTCCGTGGGCCGCGTGCTGGTAGATCACCGCCAGTGGCCCACCGTCGTCGCGCTCGAACCACACCGCATCGACCCAAGGTGCCACCGCTCCGTCGGGATTGACGCCGATGCGAGTCGTGCCATCCGCCTGTCGCTCCCGGCGGTTGACGCCGACCTGCAGCGGATGACGGCCCGTGCCCCAGCGCACGGGCACCGCCGAGGTGGCCGCCTGCAGAGCCGCACCGGCCATGTAGTGGCTCGTCGCGTCGATATAGGTAGAGACCTGTTCCTCCAGCGCCGAAAAGTCAGAGTACATCTGCGGACCGCCGTGCGTATGCGAGAAGGCGAGGAATACGTGGGCCGCAGGCACCCCCGTCGCCGCGTGCACCAACTCGCGCACGCGAGCGACCTGCTCTGCCCGCATGCCGAGTAGATCATTGGCGATGATCACGGCCTGGGTCGAGCCGTCGTCGAGGAACAAGGCGTGGGTGTTGAGGTGGTCGTGCACGCCCTCGGCTCCGTGGTCGCGGGCACCGTACCCGCCCATGGGACAGCCGATCGGTGGAGTGATCCGGGCACCGCCGGCTCCGGCCAGTAAGTCGTTCATCTTCTTCTCCTGTTCTCGTGGTTAAGGGCCCCGCAGGACCTTCTCAATGGCAGCGCGCACAATCTTTTCCGACCGGCCCGACACAAAGGCGTCCACCGGCTCGTACCCTCCCTCGGCAAAGGAACTCGCCAAGGTTATATACCCGGTCCCCAAATCCCCGTATCCCGCTACCGCGACAAAGGCATCTGGACGACTCTCCTGCGCGTGCAGTTGGTATTCGATAAAGATCTCGCCCGGCAAATGGACGACCGCCACTCGGTCGTTGAGGTGCAAACAAGTGATAGGAATGGGCCGCTCGCTGCGACGCAGATACGTCAGCATGAGAGCGGCTTTGCTGTGTACTTTGGCCCCGGTGGCTGACGAGGCGATTTGCGCCAGCAGGTTTTCCTCGACGAGATCCTCCCTCGGCGGCAGCCGCACCGGCTCGACCGCCCAGCGCACGCGCTCCAGCGACTGCCGCGCACTGCCCTGCTCTGCCTCCAACATGGCCCGGTGGATGCGCTCGGTGAACAATTCCCGGTTGTCAGCAATGCCATCGTTGTACTTGCCCGCAGTGACATTGCCCGCGCAGCCGGTGAAGTATAGGTGCGGCACGCCGCTTTCCTCCCTGCGGCGGTTGCGCGCCAAGCCGATGAATTCAGGCGTCACCAGTCCGGTGCCGTCCTCACTCGTGGGATGGACGGCGTAGTAGTGCAACAGAGCCAGAGCGGTCTCCCCTTGGTAAAAACCAATCGTCTTGAGCATGGGATCGATGATACCCTCGGGCGCGTCTCTCACTTGTGGATCGCGGCACTGGGTCCAGCGCACCCCGGCCACCTTGCCGTCTGGCCCCATCACCCGCCGATTGGAGGCGATTTTCTCGACTCTGGCCTGCCCCACCGCAATATCCGTGCATGGCTGCAGCTTAGTCAGGGCCGCACCCGCCGCTTGGGCCGCTTCGGCTCGCACCTTTTCGGCCCAGTCGCCAGCCATGATGATATTGGGACGGCCGTGGGCGTCGAGAATGTCCTGGGCATCGCGGTCGGGCCAAGGCGTATCGTGGGCGTGGATGCAGTGTACGGCCACGCGTTCAGCCTCGGTACCTACGGCCCCAGCCAGTTCCCCGCGCCAGCGGTCGTAATCGCCATTGCTCAACTCAGCCCAATCCAAGGCGCACAAGACCGTGGGCAATTGATCGTCCGGCACCAAAATCAGCCCCAAGGCGGACAGTGAGTCGGCTATCCCCTTGGCCGGTGGATACCACCCCGCACAGAGCGGATGGCCCAGCGGCGGCGTAACGTCGGATTGGAACGTGGCGAGTTGGAGCATGGTTTTCTCAATGCAGGATGATTGCAGGTATTCCGCGACGCCCTAATATACGTGGCCACCACCTTGACAGGCCACCGCCCAAGTCAATTATTGGAGGCCCAATCAGAGCTTTTCCAATAGGAGCTTCCCATGAAAATCGCCCACATCGAGCAAATCCCCATCGCCATGCCCCTAGCCAAGCGCTACGACAACCACGCCGGCCGCATGCGCATGTACGACATAGACCAACATATAGTAGTTAAGGTACACGGCGACAATGGGTTAGTCGGCTACGGTGACTACGAAGACAACCCCAGGCCCGTACCCCAAGCCGAGATCGACGCGCTCATCGGCACCAACCCCTTCGACTATCTGTCCAACAATTTCCACATGGCCTTGGGCATGGCGCTCTACGACCTGATGGGCAAGCACGTAGGCGTGCCCGCGCACAAACTGATGGGGCAAAAAGTGCGCGACGCCGTCCCCTGCGCCGCCTGGACCCGCCCTTGCCCCCCCGACGTTTTCGCCGGCGAAATCCAACGCGCTGTCGATCAGGGCTACCGCGTCTTCAAAATGCACTCGGACGCCCGCTACGACGTCATCGAGCAGACCCGAGCCGCGGAAAAGGTCGCACCGCCCGGCTTCAAACTGCACTGGGATCTCAACCACAACCGCACCCTGGGCACGATCCTACCCATTGTCGCCGAACTGGAAAAATCGCCGATAGTCGGATTTCTCGAAGACCCGCTAGTGTGGAGCGACATCGACGGCTGGCGCACCCTGCGCGAGAAGACCAAGATCCCCCTCATCATGCACGTCCCCCAATTGGGCGGCATCCAAGAAGTGATCCGCGGGGTCGCCGATATCTACATGATTGGCGGTCGCATTGGCGACACCCTGACCTCGGGTTTTGCCTACGGCAAGGCCAATATCCAGTGCCTGATCCAGCAATCCGGCAATACCCTGATGAAGGCCCTCACCCTGCACCAAGCCGCAGTCCTGCCCACGGCCTCGGCCCATACCATCAACTTAGACGACCAGTTCGAGTCCGATATCGCCGAAAAAATCCCTGTCGTCGAGGGCTTTTCAGCCGTGCCCGAAGGGCCGGGGCTAGGCGTGGAAGTGGACGAAGAAGCTCTGGCCCAAGCCGCCGCCCGCGCCCACCTGCCCAGGTACGACTATATCGGCGTGGTGCACTTTGCCGGCGGCCACAAAGCCTACAGCTTGGGCAGCCCCAACATCAACCGCCTGACCGGCACTGAAGAAGGCCGCCTCCAGGGCCTCAATTTTGAATACTGGACCGACGACGGCTCCGCCGAATACGCCCGCGTCCTCAAGAGGTTACAGGAGGAAGGGCCGTTTATTGAGGGTTAGGATCGTACCAGTCCTGCAACGCCGGATAGAGCGCCCGGTAGCGCTCAAAAGCCTGCCGGTAGTATTCGACCTGCTTCTGGTCGCAGCGTACCGTCTCCGCCAACTTGACCGTGCGCTGGCAAGCGGTGGCAAAATCTGCATAGAGTTCACCGCCGACGCCCGCCAACAAAGCCGCCCCTACCGCCGACAGATCGTCCGTGGCGATCCGCACCACGTCGCGCCCCAAAATATCGGCCTGGATCTGCCGCCACACCTCTGAGTGCGAGCCGCCCTCGCCGATTCGCAGTTCGTCGATTGGCAAGCCGATTTCAGCGAAGCAGTCAAGTGAGTGCCGCAAGTCGAAGACGACCCCCTCCAGCACCGCCCGCACCAGATGCCCCTTCGTGTGCCCCAGCGACAACCCGACAAAACCGCCGCGAGCATGGGTGTCGGGACGCGGCGTGGCCCTTCCTTCGAGCCAAGGCATAAAAAACAGCCCCTCGGCACCAGCGGGAACCTCAGCCGCAGCCTCGGTTAATTCCTCGTAGCTGCCCCCGAATTCCTCCTTAAACCACTTGAGCGAAGCCCCTCCAGTAAACGAGCAACCCAGCCAAGCGTATTTGCCGGGGATGGGATGGCACATCGGCCAGAGCTTGTTAAAGGCCCGTGGATCTAGCGTATCGGCAAAAGCCGTGGCGTGCGCTGCCGTGCCGATTCCCAAGCTGATAATGCCCGGTTCAATCACTCCAGCACCGAGGATCATACAGGGCATGTCTCCACCGCCAGCGACGACGGGCGTGCCCGCCACCAACCCAGTCTGCTCGGCAGCCTCTTGAGTTATGGCCCCGACCACTTCTGGCGAATCGGCCAAGTCCGGGAACAGCCCCACATCGACTTCCAACGCCTCCAAAATTTCCCCAGACCACTGGCGCTCGTGCAGGTCAAAAGCCGCAGTTGTCGAGGCATCCGACACCTCGGCTGCTATCTGTCCAGTGAGCCGGAAGCGCAGCCAATCCTTGGGCAACAGCATCCAGCGACTTTGCTTGTAAACATCTGTCGCATGGTCTTTTACCCATAGCACCTTCGCCAGTGTATTAACCGGCCCCAACCGCATTAGCGTCCGCTCCCGCAGTAAGTCACCCGCGCGCTGCTCGGCCCAATCGCACTCTGCTTGCGAGCGGTGGTCGAGCCAGATCGGCACCCGCTGCAGAGGCTGCCCGGCGCTGTCGACGAATACCGCGCCGTTGATCTGTCCCGACAGGCCGACACAGGCGACTTGCGCTGAGTCAATATCAGCGATAGCCTGACGCGCAGACGAGCACAGCCCTTGCCACCAATCCTCCGGGTCCTGCTCGACCCACCCAGGATGCGGCTTGTAGAGCGGGTACTCGGCCTGCCCTCTGCCGATGAGGTCTCCTGCCTCGTCGAGGAGGACGGCCTTGGTGCTTCCCGTGCCCAAATCAATGCCCAATGCGCAGCGCATCTGACCCTCCTATCTGAACCGATCCACGTTGCACAAACTCAAATCAAAACCCGGCTCCTCCCCCTGCACCACCCGCGCAGTCACTACCCCGGTCACCGCCCCCAACGAAACCCCAACCATGGCGTGCCCAGCCGCCACTGTGAGATTGTCGTAGGCCCGCGGCCGCCCCAAAAAGGGCAAGCCATCCGGCGTACAGGGCCGCAGCCCCCGCCACACTTCGATCAACTCTAGCGCATCCGGCGTCCACGCCGGTACGTAGCGCGGCACCGCATTGACAATCGCGGCGACCCGCCGGCGATTGATCGACGTATCCATGCCCGCCAATTCGAGCGTACCGGCAAAGCGCAGCTTGTCCCCCATCGGAGTGGTGCCGACGCGGGCTTCCACCATCATCAACGGTACCTCCGGGCACGGATCCGGCTTGTGGACAGTGACGCTGTAGCCCTTGGCCGGCTGCACTGGCAAGGACAGACCCAGCCCACCGCCCACACCCGGAGACCACGCCCCGCTGCACAGCACGACTTCGTCAGCGGCAAAATCCCCGC
>JAPPEG010000276.1 GCA_028875345.1 Gemmatimonadota bacterium | reverse complement strand
CCGGCATTACCGACTGGCACGACCGGCCTCCTGCCAAATACTCCACCCCCGGCGATGTGCGCGGCTTCGACGCCCACACCGGTGAACAAGTGTGGGCCTTCCAGACGGTGCCGCAGGAAGGCGAGTACGGCAACGACTCCTGGGAAAACGACGCCTATCAGACTTATGGCCAAGCCAATGTGTGGTCCGCGATGAGCGCCGATGACGAGCTAGGCTACGTGTACCTGCCCGTCAGCAGCACCACCCACAACCACTACGGCGGCGAGCGTCCCGGTGCCAATCTCTTCAGCCAGACGCTGGTCTGCCTAAAGGCGGCAACCGGTGAGCGCGTCTGGCACTACCAACTCATCCACCACGGCCTGTGGAACTACGACCCGCCAGCACCGCCGGTCTTGGCCGATATAGAAGTACAAGGCAAAGCGATCAAGGCCCTAGCTTTGGTGAGCAAACAGGCCTTTTGCTACGTCTTAGACCGCACGACCGGCGAGCCGGTCTGGCCGATCAACGAGCGCGAGGTGCCCCAGTCGAAAACCCCAGGCGAGCAAAGCTGGCCGACCCAACCCTTCCCCAGCAAGCCCGTGCCCTACGACCGCCAAGGGTTACAGGAAGACGACCTGATCGACTTCACGCCCGAACTGCGAGAAAAGGCGCTGGCGATCCTGCAAAAATACGATCACGGCCCGCTATTCACCCCACCTAGCGAAAAGGGCACGCTGGTATTGCCTGGGGGTTTGGGCGGCTCGGACTGGAGCGGCGCGGCACTAGTGCCAAAAGAGAACGTGCTCTACGTTCCTTCGCGTACCGATCCCGACATCGTGCGGCTGGAAAAGGTGGAGGGCCTGCGCGCCTTTTCGGATTACGCCTTTTTCATGGACGACTCCGAATACGTCGATGGCCTGCCGCTGACTAAGCCCCCCTACGGCCGGATCACCGCCATCGACTTGGACACTGGCGAGCACGTCTGGATGAGTCCGGTAGGCAAAGGACCTGTCAACCACGAGGCCCTGCGCAACCTCGACTTGCCCGCGCTGGGCTGGTTCCACTACAACTACGTACTCGCTACCGAGACGGTGCTAGTAGTGGTCTCGCAACGGCCCGGATGGTGGGGAGACGTTAGCGGCGACGCCTTTGTCGAGAAGGGGCCTTACCTGCGCGCCTTCGACCTAGATACAGGCGCAGTGCTAACCGAGATGGAATTCCCCGGCAACCCCAACGGCAGTCCCATCAGCTATATGGCCGACGGACGTCAGTATATCGTCTTTCCAATCAATAACGACGACTGGGTGCCGCAGCTTTTGGCGCTGGCGTTGCCGGAGTGAAGGTCACCCCCTCGGCAGCGGCAGTTCCACCTTCGCACTCCCCGCAGCCTGCGACCACAGCGCGGCTACCATGATCTCCAGCACATGCCGGCCGCGCTCGGCTGGCGACGAGCTGAGCGCGGCGCCCTGTATCGCCTGCGCCAACTCCTGTACGGCCGGAATTAAGTTCGCGCCAAACGGACTGGCATAACCGCGACCTAGCGGCGGCGACACCGCCTCGGGCGTCCCCTCAGAGGTGTCGGTTTTCCAAGCCATGCAGTGCTGATCGGTCAGATAGAAGCGACCGTCCGTGCCCTGTAGGTCCAGCTCGAACATCTGCGGCGTCCGCTTGGCGCAATTGATCAGCCCGCGCACCCCATTGGCAAACTCCACGATGATCGTCGATCCAGGATCGAATTGCGGGTCCCTGCCGCCCCGACCGTCGTACACCGGACCGTAGTCTTCAAACCCGCGCTCGTGCGCGGCGATCACCCACACCGGCTCGGCGTCCGCAAAAAAGCACACCGCATCCACCAAATGCGTCCCATTGCGAAAGAGCATGGCGCGACGACCGCCGAGATGCGCCACAATCCTCGTCAAATTGCCGATCTCGCCGCTGCGGATGGCCGTGCGCACGGCCTGATAGGAAGGCAGCCAACTGCGCGTGTGATCTACCGACAACACCGCATTGTGGCGGGCGAGCGCGTCGATGATGCGGTCGGCGTCCTCCGCCGTGGTCGCCAGCGGCTTCTCGCAGAAAATGCCGCGCACACCCGCGTCCACCGCATCGCAGACCGGATTGGCGTGGAGGTGATCCGGGGTGGCCACGCTCACCACGTCGAGGCGTTCCTGCGCCAACATCTCGCGGTAATCCGCGTATTCGGCGATGGATCCTCGCTCAATCTCAGCCCGCTCGTAAAAACGCGTCAACACCTCCGGGTTTATGTCGCAGACCGCCACAAATTCGTATTCCGGGGCGCGGGCGTACGCGTATCCATGCCCCCCACCCACGCCAGCGCCAATAACGGCCGCGCGCAACTTGCCTTCAGCCATTTTTCGTTCCTTTCTCAAGTGTTCATGCGCTCGCAATCGGCATCCGTCAGCTCCACCGGATCAATGCCCGCAGCCGACAAATCGAACTGCACGGCCTCCAGCCCAACTGCTTGCACCCCGTCGAGGCTCTCCTCCAGCGTCGGCCGCTCAAAAGCCTTGTGGAAAATCCCTAGCTTCATTTTACGTTCCTTCTCATAGCCGAGCAGGTCGTCAGACCTCTTCCGCTAAGGCGGCAGTGAATGCCTCATGGTCGATGGTGAGCACTTTGAGAGTTTGCTTGCGGACACCAATGTCGTGCTCAATCAGGAGATCAATGAGCTTGTCGCCGTCAATGAGTGTGATCGGCGCAGCCCCACTTTCAAAAGCGGCGTCCTTAGTGCCTTTCGCGAACTGGGAAGTCGCAATGATGGTTCCTCGGACCGCGTTGAACCTGTGGAGTGAACCACGGAGGGCATCGAGTTCCTTGCGCTGGATGGTCCGTCGGTGGCGTTTCGCTTGGACGACCTCACGCACTGAAGTAATGCCGAGTTCAATATCGGCAACCACGTCAACGCCCCCGTCGCCCGACGGAGGTGTCACTTCGACATTTTGGTAACCCATCTCCTCAAGGAGACGCTTCACAAGATGCTCAAAGGCGAAGGCGTCCATGTTGATCAGGAGATCCCGGAGGCTCTCTCGGACCGACGTCTCTTGTTTCTTGGCCAGCGACCGAAGCTCCTGCTTTTCATCTCCACCTAGGGCCTCCTCAGTTCCGACCTGTCGGAGGTATGCGAGGCCCAAATCAGTCACAGAATACATTGTACTCTTTCGACCCACCAAGCCACGGTCAAGGAGGTTCCTCAGCCGCCGTTGGAGCGTGCCGCGAAGAGTCGAAGGGCTACTGAATGGAGAAGAATAGCGGTCGAGGTACTCGGTCCACTCTTCGAGGATGCCGCTCGGACGTGTCGGCCCGTTGTTGGCCACAAGGGTCAAGAGCTTAATAAGCCCTTCTTGCTCATCAAGGAAGGCCTCTGTCTTACCCCGTTCGTGATTGATGAAGTTTTGGCCGTCTCTGGTCAGGCACAAATTGCCATCAGTAGCATCTTCAAGCAATTCGTATTTTTGGATCAAGTACCATTGGCCGTCGGTGTACCTTGGGTTGACAGTCTTACCGCTTTTCGTCCAGATAGCCCAAGCTAGCTCTTGGTCGTCGCCCGAGAGGCGTTCGGGGATCCATGTGTCGGGATCCGTCCAATCGACAGGTTTCTGGGGCGTTCCACGCAATTTGCCAAGCGTAGCCTGCAACCCGGTGATCTGATTTTTGGGCCGCCCAGACCAGACCTGAAGGAGAGGGCGAACCCTGCAGTACATCGGGAACCACGGTACGCGGACACGCTGCTCCGTCCCGTTAGTCATATAGATAACTCCGTTTGGAGGGAAAGGGATGAACGCCAATGGGTGAGATAAAAATTTTCAGACATCTCTCGTCCCTTTCTCAAGTGTTCATGTACCCGCGTACAAAAGCCGCTGACGCCGCCACCTGTTCTTCTTCTAGGCTGTGCAATATCAACGACCCGTCAAAACCTATCTGCCGCAAGCACGCCAAGTAGTGCTCGTAGTCGAGCAGACCTGTGCCCGCAGCTTGGTGCCCCACGTCGCCGTCCTGCTCCAAGTCCTTGGCGTGGGCCAGCCGAATCGAATCCCCGAGCAAGTCAAACGCCTCGTCTAAGACCTCGCGCATCCTCGGCAACTGACCAGCGTGGAACAAGTTGGCTCCGTCGATAACCACCTGCAAATGCTCGGATTGCACCTCGCCGAGCAAGCGCCGCGCCTTCTGCGCCGAATCCACTACATTGTTGACCTCCGGCTCGAACACGAGAGTCGCCCCCTGCACCTCGGCAATCTCCACAGCTTCTCCCATGGCCGCGACCATCTCGGCCCATGCGGCTGGCGTGCTGTTGTCGGGATGGCCGCCCCACAGCCAGTCGGGATTGCGCGTGCCCGTGCAGGTAGTTATCAGTTCCGTCCCCAACTTGCCACACACAGCGGCTAGCGCGGCGAGCCACTGCATCCCAGCGCGGCGCTTTTCCAAGTCGGGGTCGATGATGTTGAAGGTTCCCGACAACGCAGCGATCCCAATGCCGCGCGCTGCGTGCGCGGCACTAATGCGCTCGCAATCGGCGTCCGTCAGCACCGCTGGATCGATGCTCGCGGCCGTCAAATCGAGCTGCACGGCCTCCAAGCCAGCGGCTTGCACCCCGTCGAGGCTTTCCTCCAACGTCGGTCGCTCAAAAACTTTGTGAAAAATCCCTAGCTTCATTTTGCATCTCCCCAGCTTCGACCAACCCCCGCTTCGACGCGGATCGGCACGCGAAACGGCCGCCCCTTTGCGTCTTCCACGGGAGACTCCATGATCGATGTGATGAAATCAACGTATTCGCCAGCCTTGTCCCGAGGCGCTTCGAGGAGCAGTTCGTCATGGACCTGCACGAGCATTCGCGTCTCCGACGGGAGCATGTTGTCTAAGGCGATCATCTTGTTGCGGCAGATGTCCGCGGCAGTGCCCTGAATCATCGAATTGAAAGCGGTTCGGACGTTGCCCTCGGGAAATCGCCGCCGCCGGCCGAACATGTTGACGATATGTCCATGCCGGCGCGTATAAGCAAGCACATCCTCGCGGATCTGCCGCACGTTTTTATAGGTTGTGAAGTAAGCTTCAATGAACGCTTTTGCTTCTGTGAGCGAAAGCCCGGTCGCAGACGACAACGCCTTCGCGCCCATTCCGTAGATTAGGCCAAAGTTGAGCGCCTTTGCCTGCTCCCGTTCCTCGGCAGTCACCTCTTCAATCGGTTTGTCGAAGATGTCAGCAATCGTCTTTTTATGGAGATCGACCTTTTGTTCGAATGCCTCCATCATCTTGGGGTCCTGTGCGTAATGGGCGGCGCAGCGCAGTTCGACCTGCGAAAAATCCACGTCAATGAGGACGTGGTCCTCCTCGGCGACGAAAGCAGAGCGGATAGTCGCGCCTCGGGGGATTGCTTGCAAGTTCGGGTCGTTGGAGGAAAGGCGTCCGGTGATCGTCCCCGTCTGATTGAAGTTGCAGTGGATGCGACCCGTTTCCGGCAAAACGAGTTGCGGAAGTTTATCGACGTAGTTCGCCAGCAGGGTCGTTAGTTCGCGGTGTTTGAGAATGAGTGGGACGACGGGGTGGCGGTGACGCAGGGATTCGAGCGCCCATTGGTTGACCGACTGCCGACCACTGCGCGTTTGGCGGTCTGACGGCAGCGCTAGGTCGCCGAACAACACTTTGCCGAGTTCGACGGTTGAATTGACGTGAAATCTCCTGCCGACATGTGCCCATATTCCCTCTTCCAGTTCGCGGATGCGCAGCCGATATTCGTCCCCGATGCGCTTGAGATGGTCAATGTCGAGGCAAATGCCCGTCTGTTCCATCTTCCGCAGGATGCGCATCGTCGGCAGTTCGTATTCGTAGTACAGATGGGCGAGCGTCGGCAGCTCGGCAATTTCCGCTTTGAACAATTCGTACAGTCGGAACGTATAGTCCGCGTCGGCGCAGGCGTACTCGGCGAGGTCGGGATTTTTGCCGAACAGCGTCAGTTGACTGAGGTCGTTGAAGTCAACGGCTTCCTCGTCGAGCAGGTCCCGCGCGAGCCGCTTGAGCGACTTCGAGCGGTTTTCGTCGAGCAAATGGGCCGCGAGGAGCGTGTCGAAAATCTCTGCGCCTTTGAGGTCGATATCGTGCCGTTCGAGGATCGTCAAATCGAACTTCGCGTGATGGAACGCGAGCCGCTTTTGCCGCAGCATCTGCTGCAACTTCGGCGCGTCGATCGCCTCTGCGGGCAGCCAGAACGCACGGCGCGGCGCGCCGCAGAACGAAATCCCGGAGAGACGTGCGCGCATCTTGTTCAGCGAATCGCCCTCCGTATCGACGGCAAGCGCGGGGTACGGCGCGAGTTGCGACAGGTCGCTCAGAACGCGGTAGTCCTTCTCCGCCATGAATCGCCTCTATTGTCGAGAGTCGCCAATCCGCTCAACGCAAAAACTGCAACGCATAGAGCCTCGCGTCCCGCATCTCAAAGCGCAGCCGCACCGGCGTGCCCGCCAGCTTCCCAATGGGCTCCTGCCAACTCACCTCCTTGCACACCCCATTGCCCATCACCGCCTCGGACGCCTGCACCGCTTGCCCGCTTTCATCGAGCACTTCCACCCGCAGCCACCCTCCGGCCCCGCCATCGAAGTTCAGCACCAACCGCTCGCCGGCAAATTGCAACAGCGGCGTCGTAAAAGACCCACCGCCATAGCCCGCCGCCGCCGCCACAAACCCATCTAGCCGCAGCGAGGCGCGAAAAATCCCGCTCGCCCGCGCCTTCCGCTGGTCCTCTCTGCCACCGTGCCGCCGCGCCGTACCATTGTAGTAGAGCCATAACTCGTCGCCCACCGGAATAAACCACGGATTGGCAAACAGCATCCCGCTCAACAATCCGCCGTCCCAACCCTGGCGCAAAAAGGCCCGGCGCTCCCCCTGCCGCTGCCAGCTAATCCCGTCGCGGCTGCTGAGTAACTGCACGTCCATAGTCGCTGGAAAGTCGTCCTCGCCCCAGTGATAGTACGCCGCCGGCAGCATGAAATAGGCGTCCTGCGCCGCGTCGTACTTGGTGGCGCAACTGGTGTAGAAATCGATATTGGGCCGGGGATCATCGCGCTGGAACGGCACCGGGATCTGCAAATCCTCCTCATCCGCTTCAAAGACGATCTCCTGAACGGACCAATGCCTAAAGTCGGGCGAAGTTATCCGCCCAACGCAGCGGTACGATCCCTTGCCCTCGGCGTCGGCTGCTTCGGACAAGTGCTGGGTCTCCCTAACCCGCGTATAGCCCACGTACAGTTCAAGCCGGTCGTCCCAGAAAAACATATTCTGCGTGTCGCACATCGTCCGCGGCGGATTCGGCTGGTCTGGATAGTACTGCCAGTGCAGTCCGTCAGCCGAGTGCATCGCCCACAGTCCAGGCTCGACGCCCTGCGCTCGCTCTTCATCCGTCGGCTGGAACTTGGTCCACAACTTGTAGCGCTCCTCGGCTGCCGCCCGCTCGTCGCGCAACACAGTCGCCCCCTGCATGCTTTGCTGCTCGACCAACGGCGCGACGATATTGTTGTCCCGGCTGCCGCGGAATTCCACTAGGCCCAGCCCTGGCTTTTCCCAGTGCAATCCATCCGCGGATTCTGCATAGCCCAGCCGCCGCGCTCCCTCCATCGGCAATCCCGTTTGCATAGTCGCGTCGTACCACATCCGCCACTGGCCATCCGCCTCCCGCCACACTGTGTTATACGCCCCAATCCCCCACTCCTCCCACGCCCGATCTGGCAACAACACCGGCTCTAAGTGCTGCACCGGTGTCCCCATTTGCAACGCGATTCCTTCGCGCTCGGCAAAAAATCGCTCGTCGATGAAAAGTTGCTTCCTGTCGCCTATATCCAACATTGGGCTACTCCTTGGTGGGAAACGAATACGACGCCTATTGTTGAGACGTCTTTAGGCTCCTTGTAAAGGCCCGGTCCAGCAGTCGGCCGGTCTCCTCGACCACCATTCCAAGCGCTTCCGGTACGAGCTTGGTCCAATAGCGGGTCTCCACCTCGTGCCCCCCGCGCTGAAAGGCGTCCGGTATCGGCAAATAACCGCAGAACATGTTGCAGCAATGGGCCACTATTGTCGTCGCAGCAGGAGATGCCATCTTGATCTGCAGTTGCCCCTCGACAAAGGGTTCCCCGGCGAGCCCCACCAAAGCAGTGCTGCCTAGGCGCATTACCTGAATCTCATAGCCCAGATCCCGCTCGCGACGGCGCTGGAGATCAACGCTGACGATGGAGGCCGACTGAATCCACTCGCTGTCCACTACTTTTGTCCCCGGCGAGACGGGCGAGCCGCCCTCGTAGCCCCGATAGGCCCTGCTTTCGTTCCACACCGGCTGCGGGTTCTCCGCCAGCACCTGCTGCGCTTTTCTCAAGGTTTCGGTTTCAACCGCGCGAATGGGTATGGGCAGCCGCGTCCCCACCACATCGAGTTCACTCGACTCATCCAGATCGCCGTGTTCCAGCACGCGCCGGGTAACCTCGGCCAGCATGCGGCCCATGCGGCGATGATCGGGCCGGTAGTCAGGGTCGAAGGGGTTCCAAGGATTGATATTACCACAGCATCCGTTCGCCACCAACGCCACACAGTGCGGAAACAGTCGCTCCACTTCCTCTGCCCAAGCACCGGGCCAGTCCGCTGAGATCACGGCCTGTGGAAACACGTTTACCGGATGCCCCGTGTGGTGCAAAATCAACGCGATCGGGTGGGCGGAGAGACTCTGCACGCAGAGAACACCTACTTCGGGATCGGTCGGGCCTTCGAGATAGCGGATGTAGGTAGGCCCCAGAGGCTGCGGCCAAGAAGGGCCGGGCATACGCGCCGTGCCATCGTCCGTAATGGCCCTGCGGTTGAACTGAATGCGCCCCTCAATCCCACTGCCGGCTCGCAGCCGCGCAGGCTGAAGGTCTGCGGCAGCCTCTCGCACGGCGGCGAGAATCCTGTCGACGGCGTAGTCCTCGTAGGCACGCACGCCCCCTGCCAGCCACTCGAGTTCGTCCGGCACCGGCGGAAAGTCGCGGTCGAACATGAAAACGCCAAGAGCAG
Source organism: Gemmatimonadota bacterium (assembly GCA_028875345.1). Lineage (GTDB taxonomy): Bacteria > Latescibacterota > UBA2968 > UBA8231 > UBA8231. Next base: position 520 of record JAPPEG010000276.1, on the reverse strand, counting down.
GAGCCGCGTGTACCTGCGTGGCATGCACCATCACCGCCCCGGGTGGAATGCCCTGATCGCGCGCGATCGCCTCCCGGATACGCGCCGACACCGCTTCGGTAACGATAGTAACATCCAAGCTGATAAAGCACTGCTTAGTGTCGCCGCTGGCCAGTACCAACGCCCGCGCATACAACGGGGAATCCACGTACTTGCCCGGTCGAAACCAACCTACCTCGCCCGCAAGAGATATATCCCGATCAGGAGTGATCTCGACTCGCGCCGCATTCGCCATCAGTGCGTCCATAAACACCTCGTGGTTAAGTTTGCGCCCCATACTGTATCCTTCCAATGAAGCCAGGGCAAGGATCATCTAAGCCCTTATTGACAGCGTGGGTCAAACCCTATAGATAATAAGGCCGTTAAAGCCCCAATTTTTCTGGATTACACGAGCGAGAACTACAAGGAGTAAACATGACTACAGCGCGCGAAGAACTCGTCTTTTCCGATGCTTTCGACGGTGCCCTCGATCCCGAGTGGA
>JAPPEG010000299.1 GCA_028875345.1 Gemmatimonadota bacterium | reverse complement strand
CCACCGGCCACGTCAACCAGACCTATTTCACCGGCTATGAGGGGTCGCCGCTGGGTGGACTAGACCTGAAGATCGTCGCCCAACTCGAAATACTCAACGAGTTGGGGCACACGGTGCATCAGTTCGGCATCAACGAGAAAACTGCGGCTTCCGCCATATTGGGCAGCCAGTTTGCGGCGAGTGGAGACGTGGATGCCTTTTGGTATGGCAAGGCGCACGGCACTATGTGGATTCCCGACGAGGTATGGCTGGCCAACCTCAGCGGCACGGGGGCACGAGGCGCGATGGTCCTGCTGTCGGGAGAAGATCATCGCTCCAAAAGCTCAGTCTCGCCCGGGGCCAGCGATTGGGTGTTGCGCAGCAGCATGGTGCCGATTTTCTATCCGTCCAGCATCGAGGACGTCATTCGCTTGGGGTTACACGCGGTCGCTCTGTCGCGCCACGCTGGCGTGGTAACCGCGCTCAAGCTGGCGACGCCGGTGTGCGACGGCGCGAGTACGGTTGATTTGGCCGGTGTGCGGCCAGACATTGCATTGCCCGAGCGCGCGTTTGCCAAGCGATTCAATCAGATCGTCATGGCTACGGGCGCATTGCCCATGCAGCAGCAACTGGTGGAGGAAAAGTGGCCGCTGGTGGAAGCGTATGTCCGCGCTAACGACCTCAACCGCATAGTGGATGCGGACGCGGACGGCGGGGTCGGCATTGTGGCTGTAGGCAAGAGCTACGCGGACGTGCGGCAGGCCCTCGACTACTTGGGGCTGCGGGTGCCAGTGTTGTACCTCGAGGTAAGCTATCCGCTTGACTACGAAATTGTGCGCACCTTCGCCCGTGGACTGCGGCACATCTACGTGGTCGAGGAACCGGGCCCTTTCGTCGAAGAGGGCGTCAAAGCCGCGCTGTGGGGAACGGATTTAGAGGCCGTGTACGGCCAGTGGGACGAGGAGGGGCAGCCGCTGATCCCGGCGCACGGCGAAGTAGATCCCGAGGAATTGGCGCTCAAGCTCGGCCCGCGTCTAGGGGCGGCCCCCGAACGCCTCGCCGAGCTGCAGCGCGTGCTCGACCGCACCTATCCGACCGTGCCGCGCGTCACGCCTATGTCCTGCGGAGGCTGTCCGTACAACACCTTCCGCGACTTGCGCGAAAAGCCCGGGGGGGCCATTGGCTGTTCCTCCATCCGGGCGATTGAAGCCTATGACTCCGGCGTCCTCTACATCCCCACGATGGGGGCTGGTGGGTCCATTTACAGCGGCTGGGCACCCTTCAACGGCAATCAGCACATCTACCAATATTTGGGCGACGGGAGCTATTTCCACAGCGGCCGAGGCGCGATCCAAAGCTGCGTCCAAGGCGAGGTGAACATTACCTTCCTGCTGCTTTTTAATGGGGCGGTCGCGCTCACCGGTGGGCAGACGCCTGGGGGACAGCGGCCAGTATCGGATGTTGTACAGGAGCTTTTGGGGCTGGGGGTAGTGAAGGTGGGGATCGTCAGCGAGGATCCCGCGCGCTATCGCCACTTGGACGGGGAGCGGATCGCGGTTTTTGGCTTGGAGCGCCACGCCGAAGCCCTTGAGCAGTTTAAGGAAATTGCCGGGACGACCGTGCTCATCCTCGACAAGGAGTGCGCCACCGAGAAAGGCCGCCGTCGCCGTCGCCAGGGTTTGACGCCCGACGAATACGTGCTCATTGACGAGGATATTTGCGAGGGCTGCGGCGACTGTTATGCCCAGTCCGAAGGCTGCGCTGCGCTCTACAGCGTGGCGACTGAGTTTGGCGACAAGACGCAGGTGCGGCAGGCCCAATGCGCCCAAGACGGGCTGTGCATCGACGGCGAGTGCCCGTCCTTTGCCGTGGTCAAGCCGGCCAAGGGCACGCGCTTGCGCCGCCGCCGCCCAGAGCCTTTGGATGAACTACCAGAGCCGCCGGAGTGCCCGCTGGACCGGCCGTACTCGATCTTTGCTATGGGGCGAGGCGGGACGGGCGTGGTGACGATTTCACATCTCATTGCGTACGCGGCCATGATGGAGGGCAAATACGTGTATTTGTCCAATAACACCGGCTTGGCGCAAAAGGGCGGGCCGGTCGAAGCACCGATTGTGATAAGCGCCGCCGAGCAGCCCGTGTTCAACCGCCTCTTCCCGGGGGAAGTCGATCTGTACTTGGGATTCGACCTGCTGCGGGCGGCCGAGCCGGACAACCTCAAATACGCCGCGCCCGAGCGCACCCGCGCCTTCGTCAGTACTGCTGAAATCGCCAATGCGGAGATGAATCGCAATCCGCGCACGCAGCCCTTTCCCGAAGCGGCCCAACTGCGCGCCCTGATCGACCGCTGCACGAGCAAGGACAACATCTACCTCGATACTTATTGGCTGGCCGAGCAGCTTTTCTCGGATACGATTTTCGCCAACATGCTTCTGTTGGGGGCTGCGTATCAGGCCGGGGTGCTGCCCCTAGAAGCGGCTTCTATTGAGCAGGCCATCGTGCTCAACGCGCAGGCCGTGGAAAACAATATTCAGGCTTTCCGCTGGGGGCGCTTGGCGGTGGCCGATCCGGCGCGGGTGGAGCGGGCGTTGGGGACGCAGCAAGTGTCCGCGGACCAAACGTTGGCCGAGGTGAGGGAACGGCTGGTGCATGACGCGGCTGCTCGGGCGCTGCTCGACGAGGGGTTGGCTGCGTTGGCGGATTTGAATGCGGAGGGGCAGAAGGAGTTGGGGGTGCGGTTAGCCGAGTTGTGCGCGTATCAGGACGTCGCCTATGCCCGGCGCTACTTGGAGTTTGTGCGCCAAGTGTGGGAAGTAGATCGAGGTTTGTCGCACGGCTTGCAGTTCACGCGGGCCGTGGTGCGGGGTCTGTACAAGCTGATGGCGTACAAGGACGAATACGAGGTTGCGCGGTTGGCGACGCGCAATGGCAGCGAAGAGCGGATGCGCGCCCTATTCGACGGGGAGGTGGAAATCGTCCGGCAACTGCATCCGCCTACGATGCGGCGTTTGCTCAAGGGCAAGATCGGTTTCGGCAAGGGCCTGCGCCCGGCACTGGTGCTGCTGAGCCGGCTAAAAGGGTTGAGAGGAACCGCCTTCGACATCTTCGGACGCACGGAGGCGCGGCGCTTGGAACGCGAACTGATTGGCTGGTACTGCGGGTTGATCGAAGAGGTCTTGCCGGCACTGGCCGAAGAAAACTATGGGCTAGCCGTGGAAATCGCCGAATTGCCGGACGGCATTCGCGGATACGAGCACGTAAAAGAAGCGTCGGCTGATCAAGCCAAGCAGCAGGCGGGGCGCTTGTTGACGCAACTTCGCACCCAATCCTCTGTCTAGACTAGAGATTGACCAAAACCGGTTGGCGCGTCCTCAGCGCCCGCCGCAGGCCGCTGAGCAGGGCTTGGCCAGAGTTGCCTACCTGCTCGCTCGGCGAATTCTCTTTTTCCAAAAAATCGCGCAACCACGCTAGCTCTGCCGGAGGAGATGTCTCGTCGGGCACGACGTGGGTTCCCTTGGTGCTGGCTAAGGCAATTCCGCTGTGCGCGGCGCTGGCTGAGATTACGCCGCCTCGGCCCAATAAGGTTAGCTCGGCGAGCGCTGGCTGCGGGGTGACGACTAGCTGGACCGACGCGCCGCTGGGAGCCGTGGCGGTCAGCACTACTTGGTAGGCGCGACCATGGCGGTTGGCGCAAAGATGTACCTGGGCGGGGCTTTCGCCCAGCAGGTCGCTGGCAAGGAATAACTGGCCACAGGCGGCCCACCACGCTGGCAGTAATCCAGGCTCTTGGACGCCAGCCACGATGCGCAAATAGACCGGCTCGGCAAACGAAGGATTGCTCCGCTGCTGGATCGCCTTGGCAAACAGGGGCGACCCGCGATGGACGCCGCCGCTGGTGATGGGTTGGTCGGCCTTGGGCACAGGCCCGGCGCAGAGAACGGCAACGCCAGCCTGGAGGCAGGTGTGGACGTCGTTGTGGAGGTCTGCATACGGCGAGAGGAAGGCGCAGACGCGGGGGCTGGTCGCCTGCAACATGGTAGGCAAGTCGCTGAAAAAAGGTAGATCGCTATCGGGGTTCCGACGCGCTGGATAGTACAGGCCCTTGATCGGCAGGGCAGCGGCGAGTTGGCCGACGAGGGGGTTGAGGGTGGGATGGGCGCTGAGGGCGATAGTCATAGCTCTTGCTCCAGCGGCAGGTCAATGGCCGCATTGCACTCGACGGCGCGGTAGCCAGCGAGAATAATTTCCATCAAATCCCGCGCTTGGCGCACGCCGTAGCGGGTCGGTCGGTCGTCGTCGATAGCGGCGACCAAATCGTCGAGCCCGGCTGCCTGGCCCGCTGTGTCCTCGGATAGGGCGGCGGTTGGGACGGGCGGTCCCCCGTGCCACTGCATGGGATCTTGGGGGTTGGGCTGATAGTCGTAGCCGGTGCTGTAGTCGCGCAGATAGGCGTCTAGCGCGGGCCGTTTGCCGTCGATGGTGGCGCTCTGGCGGGTGCCGATTAGGTACGCCCGCGACGGCCCGCCTTGAGGATGGGAGGCCGTGCCGATACGTCCACCGCACAAGGTCGCTACGCGTCCCTCGGCATCGGTCATGGTCAGCGTGCCAAAATCGTCGCAGCCGTGGGCACCGTGTTCGGGGAAGAAGAAGGCCCCGGCGTGGCCGACGACGTGGCGAATGGGGCCGAGGCATTCTTGGATTAGGCCGACGGCGTATGCGCCCACGGTCAGCAACTCTCTTTTGATATCGGGGTATTTCCACCGGCCGTTGGGTGCGACAAAGGCGCGGCGTTGGGTTATCGGGCGCGGCCAGCCCTTGCCGAACATCACATCGACGTGGACGCCGAGCAGGGTACCCAAGTCGCCGCTGGCGAGGACTTGGCGGGCGTGTTGGGGCAGGGTGCCGTAGGCATAGCCGGGGATGATCGCCCGGACGCCGGCGCGTTCGACCGCGACTGCGGACGCTTCGGACTCGGCGAGAGTGGCCCCGGGAAATTTATCGATCCACAGGTGCTTACCAGCTTCGGCAGCGCGGACGATGAGCGCGGACCGCCGTTCGATCTCGCAGCCGACGCTGACGATATCGACGGCTGGGTCGGCTATGGACTCGTCGAGGTCTTCTGAGTAGGGCACGCCGAGTTGGCCAGCCCATTGCTGGTTGTAGGCTCGCAAGTATGGGTCGATGTCGGGGTAGTCGGCGACGCCGATGATGCGCAGGCGGGGATGGGCCTGATACAAGGGGATGAAGTGCTGCTGGTGGCTGTGTTTGCTGAAGCTGACCAGCAGAATACCGTAGGTTTCAGCGGGCATGGGATGGTTCCTCGTTGGCTATGGAGACGCACTAGACGCGAGATAGTATAATAGCCCTGCGGATGAACGCCAAAAGGACGCTTAGTGGTTAGTGGAGTTTGGTGGGTAAGTACCTTCTTTTCCTAAAAAAAGTGTTCGAAATTCGCATTTTTATCTTCATAAAAGTGCTGTTTATTGTATTTTTATCTTCATAAAAGTGCGACTTCCCCATCGAATAGGAGTGATTCTTTGCAACGCTTATTGATCGACGATCTGGTAAAATGGAAACGACAACCGGCGCGTAAGCCGATATTGCTCGACGGCGCACGTCAAGTCGGCAAGACTTACCTGATCGAACAGCTTTTCGGGCCGCAGGAGTTTCGCCAAGTACATAGACTCGACTTCCGGCTGGAGCCGGGGCTGGCAGAGTTGTTCGCTGATAGTCTCGACCCACAGGCCGTGCTCTCAAACATTGAGCTGCGCTTTAATGTGGACATCGATGTGGAGCAGGATCTCATCTTCTTCGACGAGGTGGGAGAGTGTCAAACCGCGGTCGATTCGCTCAAGTATTTTGCCGAAGACCTTCCCCAAGCGTTCGTCTGCGCCTCCGGCTCCAACATCGGTCTGCTCGACTCGTTTCCGGTCGGCAAGGTCCAGCAGTTAGAGTTGTTTCCGCTGTGCTTTGAGGAATTTCTGATGGCTGCCGAGCAGCCGAGGCTGTTGCAGGCATTTCGAGCGCAACGGCGCGGGCAGGTCGTCCACCAACAGCTATGGTCCTTCCTGCTCGCGTACTACTTCGTCGGTGGTATGCCGGAAGCGGTGGCTAAGTGGTTTGCAAGGGAGGGCAGTATCCGCGAGCGGGTTGAGCGGGTCGGGCGAATTCACCGCGATCTCATTGTGGGCTACCAACGCGATTTTGGGAAGTATGCTGGCAAGCTCCACGCGCAACACATTGATGAAGTGTTTGCGAGCGTACCGCGTCAACTGGCCGCCTGCCAAGACGACTCTGTGCAGCGTTTTAGGTTTAGGGATGTAGTCGAGCGGAAGCGGCGCTACCAAGAGTTGCGCGGTCCTATTGACTGGCTGGAGACGGCCAAGCTGGTGCGGAAGTGCTATCCCATAAACGGAAGGCCCCAAGCCCCGCTATGGGCACAGGCGCGGCAGAATATTTTTAAGCTCTACTTATTTGATGTGGGGTTGCTTGGCTATATGCTTGGGCTGAGATATGCCGACCAACGGGCGCAGAGTCTTAGCTTCAAGGGCTACATTGCGGAAAACTTCGTCCAGAACGAACTGAGCGTGCGCGTGGCGTATCCTACCTTCGGCTGGGAACAGGCCAACGCCCAAGTGGAGTTTCTCCATCGCGGCCGCGATGGAGAAGTCATCCCTATCGAGGTAAAAAGCGGTTCCCGCACCCGCGCTCGTAGCTTGCGATCCTACGTGGAGCGCTACCAGCCGCGGCGTGCCATTAAACTCATCGGCGGTCCTGGTGGTGAAGGAGAAGGTCTAATTGAGACCTGGCCGTTGTATTACGCACAGCACTTGCGCGACCTGTAAGGGGTTAGCTTGACAGCAGTCGGCCCCCAAGCCTATTCTAGCGGTTCCACACAAGGAGGAAATAATAATGGTCAATATCGGCATTGTCGGCATCGGTTTTATGGGCATGACCCACTACAAGGCTATGGCCCAAGTCAACGGGGGCCAGGTTGCGGCCATCGTCTCCCGCGACCCCAAAAAGCGCGCGGGAGATTGGCGCGACATTCAGGGCAATTTTGGCGACAGCGGCGGGGAGCAGGACTTGTCGGGAATACAGTGCTACGAAACGTTGGACGAACTGCTCGCCGATCCGGAGATCGACTTGGTGGATATCTGCCTACCGACGACGATGCACGTCGAGACCAGCATCCGCGTGCTAGCGGCGGGCAAGCACGTGCTATTGGAAAAGCCCATTGCCTTGGCCTTGGACGACGCCGATCGGATTGTGGCGGTGGCCGAGGAGCATCAGCGGCAGTTTATGGTTGCCCATGTGCTGCGGTATTTCCCAGAGTTCCGGCTGATCAAAGAGTTCGTCTCCAACGCGGAGCACGGCCCCGTGCTAGCCGCTCATTTCAAGCGCATCATCTCGCGCCCGGCGTGGTGGGCACCAGAAGATTTGGAGCGCACCGGCGGTCCCGCAATTGACCTGCACATCCACGACGCTGACTTCGTGCAGTTTTTGTTCGGGATGCCCACCGCGGTTAGCTCACAAGGGTACATTGGCCGGGGCGAGACGGTCGAGTACATCAACACCCACTACCAGTACGACGGCCCAGTGGCTATCAGCGCCGAAGGCGGCTGGTTGGCGCAACAGGGCTGTCCTTTTGAGCACGGTTATGACGTGTACTTTGAAGAGGCCACGCTCAAATACAACTCGTCTTGGGGCGAGTCACCGCACCTGTTGACCAAGGACGGCGAAGTCAGTACGCCAGCCCTGCCGGGCGAGGACGGCTTCGTCGGAGAATTGCAGGAAGCGGTGGATGCGATCGCGCAGGGCAGGGCGTCGCAGGAGATAGGCGGTCAGAGCGCGCGGAACTCGCTGCTATTGTGCCTGAAGGAAATTGAGTCGGTGAAGACAGGGCAGAAGGTAGCGATATAGCTAATGCCCTTCGTGCGCCTCCATGCCAGGTCCGTGGATGGCGCTGGATTCAACGTAATATAGTATGTAGGCGAGGCCGATCCCCACGAGGAGGGAGACGATGAGCTTGCCGCGATCGTGGCTGTGGAAATGGATCTCTGGTAGCAAGTCACTCAAGGCAATGCACAGAAACGCGCCCGCCGCAAAAGCCAGCACATAGCCGACTGTTGCCCCTCCTGCTAGGCCAAGCAATTCCACACCTCCAAAGCTCGCTATAGCCACCACAGGGCACAGGATGGCAAAGCCGACATTGGCCAATGTCCGGGCGCGCTGGCTGTGACCGGCGGACTTCATCATGCCGATAATGGAGTACGCATCGAGCGGCTTGTGCAGTAGAATGGCGAGAAATACCCCCAAGCCCGCCAATGCAACTCCGTCTTCATGCGACGGCCCTATCTGCATGATGGTACCCAGCGCGATTCCTTCGGTCACGGTATGCACCCCTAGGCCTATGGCAACGCCAAACAAACTCCGCGAATGGACGACACTGTGGCCGTGCTCGTGGTCATCGTCATCGTACAGATCGCTCGCCTCACTGCTGAAATCGTGCTGATGAAAGTGAAAGATGCGCAACAAGAAAATCATCAGGACCATGCCGAGTACCATCCATCCCACGGCTCTTTCTACAATGCCTGTCCCGGAAATGCGATCGAGGCTGTGGGGTAGCAGGTGAAACATGGCGACGCCGAGGATGAAGCCGGCTACCAGACTCATCACGATCTGAGTGCGCGTGTGCGTCATGGTGCCCAAAGCCGCCAGCTTCCCGCCTATAAAAGAAGCGGCAAAGATAGCGGCTGAGTAGGCCAACAAAACTAGTAGAGCGTTTGCATCCATGATGCCTATAATCGGAAGCTAGCTGGGTAGCCGGAGATCGCTGTTTTCCGCAACGTCATTGCCTCTCCCTTTATCACTGTCGGGTTGTGCATTGGGAAGAGGATGCCCTGCAAGCAACGACTGCGAATCAGGTGCTTCCACACCTATCGCCCGTGCTGGACCAAAAACGAAGATTGAGCAGCATATCCTCGTAGCCATGGCGCAGGGCCCCGGCGCGAAAGCGCCAGACGATCAGGGCGATGAGCAGAAAAGCGCTGCCCCATTGCAGAAACTGAACAGCCGGCGCATGGGAGGCGTCGAGGTTTACGGAAATCGCCAGACCAACAGCGAGAAGCAGCGCATCGATGGCAATGCCGAGGACGACTGTAACCGCGATAACAGCGGCGACGTAGATGGATGCAAAGCGGGAGCCGAACTGGCTGACGATGATAGCGATGGTGCCCGTGTTGGTGGCCGGTCCAGTCATCAGGAAAATCAGCGCCGCGCCGGGGCTGACCCCCTTGGCGACTAGCGCGGCGGCGATTGGAGTACTGGCGGAGGCGCAGATGTAGAGAGGGACGCCGATCAGCACCATGACCGGATAGGACAGATAGCGGGCATACTCGTGCGCCATCAGATCGCTCGGAATCGCCAGAAAGAGTACGCCGCCCAGCACGACTCCTACCAGTAGCGCAAAGAGAATGTCGTCGGCGATCTCAATGAAGCCATAGCGAAAGATGTGCTTGACCAGCTTTATAAGGTCAAGACCTTGATTGTCGGTGGGGACTTCTGCCGCAGAAGAACCACCGGTGGATTGTCGGCC
>JAPPEG010000334.1 GCA_028875345.1 Gemmatimonadota bacterium | reverse complement strand
CGAGACTGCAAACCCCATATAGCTAGCCCCAGTCTCGGTAAAGGTGCGGCCCAAGCGATCGTCCTCTACGACTTGGAAGCCGTTGGCCTGCACGTCGCCAGCGTCAAAAAAACACACGGCATCGCGGGCGCGCGCCCAATCCGTGGCCACCTTAATGGCCGTCGGTTGCGTCATAACCTCCGCGTCCCACATCTCGTCGTACAGCACCGACTTCCGATAGCGCACGGCCTTAAACTCCGCCCACTCCCGCTTCTTGTCGCTACAAGCCTGCAGCCAAGCCGAAGGAGAGCCGTTTTGCACGCGGCTCGCGCTGAGTGCGCGGTTCAATTCTCGCAGCGTCCCCACGGCATCGCCGACGAAGGCCATAGTCTTGCCGTAGTGAGTAGCAGTTTCTGGATCCGCGTTGATATTGACGACTCCCTGCACGCGCGGATAGCCCGTGCGCGACGAATCGGACTGGCAGACAAAGCGCGAACCCACGGCGATCAAGAAATCGGCTTCCTCCATCGCATAGTTGCCGCAAATCGATCCTTTGCTGCCACCGACGGTCATGTTGCGCGGATGGTCGTAAGGCAAGACGCCGGAGACTAAGGGGCTAGTCACCGCCACTGCGTCGGCTAGCTCCAACAACTCAGCCAACTCTGGCCCGGCCCCACGCGCACCACCGCCGACCTTGACGACCACGCGCTCGGCCGCGGCAATAGCGGCGGCCGCCTCTGCGTAGCGGCCCTCATCCGCAGCCGCACCCAACGGTGGTGGTGCGCCCACGGGCAGTTCGTCCAAATTGAACTCCGCCAACTCCGCCGGTTGCACGTTGAGCGGCAAGAGCAAAAAAAACGGCTCGGCCTGATGCGGATGATCCACCGCGTTGAGTCCGCGCCGCAGCGCGGTGGCAAGCGCCAGCGGCGTGTGCAGCGAGTACGTTCGGCTCAGAGTGCCAAACAGCCGCAGGAAGGCATTTTGTTCGGTCCCAGGAATCTGCTGCATGTTCGGCCCTTCGTCTTGGGTCGTCTCGTCCCCGAGCAGATACCAGATGCCCAACCCGTCCGAGCGCGGGACAATAGAAGCCGCCAGCGCTTGCAGGGCACCCGGGCCAATCGAGGTGACGACCGCAGCCTTTTCGCCGCGCACCCAGCGCAGAGCCGCAGCCGCATGCGACGCCTCGATCTCGCTGCGCACCCCACAGACGCGCACTAGCCCCGCGTCCTGATAAATCCGCAAGACCTCGCCGATCTCAGTCGAGCCGTGGCCAAAGACGCAAAAGAAGGTCCTGACGCCTTGCAACCAAAGCCCCAGGACTAGCGCCTCGGATAGCGTAGTGTCGATGCGGCGGCCCAGCACCCTAAGGTCCCCGGCGGCGATTTGCTGCGCTCGCTCCTGCCGCGTCTGTGCCAATTGCGCTACGGTTGGCAGGAACTCGCCGGGTGTAATTGGGTCATCCATGTCCATATTCTGTGGGTATTACGGCCCGGTCGGCTTGCCCTGTCGTCGCTGTTCCTCTTCCCATTGTAGCGCAGCTTCTTGGGTGGTGCGCCTGCCGATCTGCACAATGTGGCCCCTTCCCCAGCCAGATTTTCGCCGATGCTCGGCCTCGCGGCGATCAATGTCCCTAGTGGTCCCCGTGTGGACAACTTTATTGCCCAACTTGAAGTGGTATTTATAAATAGTTCTACTAGTCGCCATGTTCAAACCTCCTCAGTAAATTCCTCGCTCAAAAAGATACAGTATTCCACGAATTCTTCACAGTTCAGCAATGCGCGGGTAGATCTTCGCCTTCTTCCCTTTCCTTGTTTCCCTCGGATAATGATTGTCCCCTTGTAGTAATCTGCCTTCCATCCGCCTTCTTTAGTACTCTCTTCATCATCAGGATCGTAAGAAAGAATTTCTACAGCGTGGATAATGGCGTTACAGGCTTGGCGAAAAGTCAGGTCCTCATAGTCCGTATTGGGGAAATCCTTACAGAATTTTCCACATACCCGTACTTCTATGGAGTGGGCTTTGATGTCAAGTAACTGACGAGTCGCTATAGCTATCCATATCAATAGCCTATTGACTTCGTTGTCATGGTTACTCTCGGATAAATTTTTGAAATTTGCATTCATCGCAACTTTTTCATCCGCCAACAACAAAGTAAGCAGTTGGTAAAGGTCACGATGATAGGCAGAGATGTTTATGATCGGAGTTTCGTCTTGGTCTTTTGCCATTCTCTATAATTGCGCTACAGCAGCTTCCAAAGTTAGCGGGCCGACAGATGCCCCCAGACGCATTCAGCCACCACACGTCCCAAGAGTTGCGATCCCTCCTCGGTAAAATGCACCCCGTCTTGGGTCAAAAGCTGAGCCTTCCCTTCGCGTTCAACAACGGCAAAGAGGTCGTCAATCGGCACGCCTAGATCCTCTGCCACAGCGCGGGCAGCCGCGTTGTAAGCATCTACATCGGCCTCCAACCGGTCGAAGCCCTTATTCTGATGGTGCCAAGGCTCGTCCACTGGCGTAGTGGTGGCCCAGACGACGGCCCCGTTCAACTCGCGTTGCAGCCTTTGCAATATCTGGCGCACGTTGCCCTCGTATTCGGCCAAGGGAACTTCGGATGCTGCGCCAAAGGCCCTTTTCAAATCGTGCAACCCACAATTGACGTGTACCAGGTCCGGCTGGCGCGCAAGCACCCACTGGTCCAGATGGGCGAGAACATTGCGACTATCTCCGCCGTTTTCTTCGGGTGACCAAACCTCGGCTCGGCCCGCCAACTGGCTTATGACATGGTCCTGATAACCCATGCGAATCGAGTCGCCGATTAGGACGACGAGGGGCGTATTAGCCATAAAGCATCACGCCGAACTGACGCCTCCCATTTTGCAGACTTCCTTCCACTCCTGCTCGGCGACCGGCTGGATCGAGAGCCGCTGGCCCCGCTGCACCACCCGCATGTCGGCGAGCTTATCGTTGGCCTTGAGGTCTGCGAGGTGAACAAACCGTTTGAATTTGCGTTTCCACTTCACGTCGAAGGAAAACCAGCGCGGCTCATCCTCGGTAGATTTTTCATCGTAGTAGCTGTGCTTGTCGTCGAACTGACTAGGGTCGGGATACCCCGCTCTTGTAATCGTCGCGATTCCAGCGATCCCCGGCTCGTCGCAGTTGGAGTGATAAAAGAACGCCTGATCTCCCTTTTCCATGTCGTCGCGGATGAGATTGCGCGCTTGGTAGTTGCGCACACCCCGCCAGTAGCCCGTGCTTTGCGGACGCTGCTTCAGCTCGTCAAAAGAGCACTCGTCGAATTCGCACTTGACGAGCCAGTACTTCCCTTTCCCCCGCTTGCTCACAGCCATTCCTCGACCACTTCCCGCGTCCTTGCTATCCCCTCCCACTCGTCTCCTCGGCTAGAAAAAATCAGCGAGTACGGCCCGGCGAACCCCGCATCACTGGCCAGCCGCAGACAGTGCACAAAATCCTCGCGGTCCATCTGTCCCACCTCGGAAAAGTCGGCCTTGGCGTGCACAGAAGTCGCCCGAGGCAGAATCGCCGCCAGATCGCGGTACTTGTCCGGTCCCTTGAAGTTGCCAAAGTCTGCGCACAGCCCCACCTCGCCCTCACACAAGTCGAGGACCGCGTTGAGCGCCCCGACAGACGTGCCTAGCGTCCGAAAATTCTCCGTCATTACCCCAATACCCAAAGTGCGACCAAAGCTGGCGAGCGCACGCAAATTCGCCGCGCTGACCTGCACGGCTTCGCCGTCGCTTGCCTCCCCAGCGATCACCCGCACGCATTGCGCGCCACAGCGGGCGGCAATCTCCATCCACTCGCGTACCCAAGCCACTTCCATTGCGCGCTGGGCCTCATCGGGATGCGCGATGTCCCCAGCGTCAATTAGCACGCTGAAAAGTTCTACACCGCTGTCGGCAAATGCCTGCCGCAACTGGCTGATATAGCCATCGTCGAGTCGCGGGAAATGGAAGTGGCAAATCTCCAACAGGCCGATGCCGCGTGCGGCAAGCTGCTCCGGTAGCTCTAACAAGGTGAGATCGCCCGGCCCGGCCCCTTCCAGCACCGGCTCCTCCTTGGGGTCGGGCCACTGGTACATCGACGCCCCTAACGTCCGGTGCAAGCTCCAAGACGACGTTGCTATGCGCGTCATCACACCATCCTCACAGGCTGATTTTAGTGACCCATCCAGACGTGGCGTCGCAATAGATCAAATCCTCGCCAAAAATCGACAGACCATGTGGCTGAGGATCGCTATCGGGCACCACGACTCGATCCAACTCGGCCCCGCTCTCCACGTCGAGCTTGACGATTGCGCGGTCGGACGTGTGCACCACCCAGATGCCGTCGGCGACCCGCACCACGCCGTGCGCGCGCCCGTAGGGCAGATCCAGCACGTGCTCGACCGACCAGTCGGCGATCTTGACTTTGCTCAGCGTCTGGCTCTTGAGGGTGGTAATCCACACGTGACCCTCTTCAAACGGATCGTACTCCATCCCGTGTACCCCACCTCCGCCGGGCACTGGATAGCGATTGCGGGTCGCGCCAGTGTCCGGATCAACCTCGAAAATTTCTCCCGCGCCTTGCTCGGCGTCCGTGGGCCGTGCGGGCCGCCAGAGCGTACCCGCCCCGTTGGCCGCCAGCCACAGCGAACCCCCTCCCCAAGCCATGCCGCTGGTATTGGACGATTCGCTGGGGATATCGCGGATCAGGCGGGTGACGCCGTATTCAGACGGCTCGGCGATTTCGATCAGCGCCACCCGGTCGGTAATTTGGTCGGTAATCCACAGTCCTTCTTCTACTACTTGCAGCGCGTTGGGCACCCCGTAGGGGGCGCGGAAGAGCTTCTCTACGGTCCTACTCATCGTCGTCTCCTGACTCTAGTTGTCCCACGTCAATAATACCGCCATCGTCTCGCCCAACCGATTGTAGAGCAAATCGAAGGCCGCTGCCGCTTCGGTGTAGGGGAAGCGGTGGGTGATCATCTTGGCGAACTGGATTTGGTCCGTAGCCAGCAACTCTAACGTACGCGCCGATCCTTCGGGCCGCCGACTGGCGTCGAGGTAGCTGCCTATGAGGCGCTTGCCCATGATTTTTTCCGAGTAGAGCGGCAGGGGTTCGTTCTCGTACAGGCCCAGCACCTGCAAGAGACCGCCGCTCTTGAGCATGTCCTGTGCCTCGGCAAAAGCCTGTGCGCCAGCCCGCCCTCCCACGGCTTCGACCACGATGTCGGCACCCTTCCCGTCTGTCAGCTCCAAGACCTGTGCGACAGAGTCGCCAGCGCTGGCGTCGATCACCGCATCGGCCCCTAACTCGCGCGCCAGTTCACAGCGCAAAGGCAAAGTGTCAATCCCAATGACGCGTCCCGCGCCCTGTGCCTTGGCCGCCTGCATGCAACCGCTGCCGACCAAGCCCTGCCCCTGTATGACCATGACATCGTCCGGGCCGGCCTCAGTCTCCCACATCCACAGGACCGAGCTGGTTCCCAGTGGCCAAAAGGTGCCCGCCTCAGGCGACAGGCCCACTGGCAAGCGCACGGCCGCAGGCTGGTGCCGGCTGGCTCCGACCTCGACCGCCACGTATTCGGCGTGCGGCGCGAGAGCCGCGACCAGATCGCCGATTTTGAACTCCTCGACCTCCGCGCCCACCTCCGCGACCCGGCCCACCAGCGAGTAGCCCATGGAGCGGTGGTCGATCGCCTCTTCGCGCACATAGCGCCGCCATATCTCCGAGCCACGGCTTATCAGCGAACATTCAGCGCGAATCAAAATTTCGGTCGGAGCAATGGCCGGGGTCTCGACCTCTTCTACTACGATGTTATAAGCCCCTGCGGGCTTGGCAATGCGTTTCATAGACGGCCTCCTCGCGGACAATATGGCAAAAATACCGAGTGGGAACCAACCTAGTGCAGTGCGGGCAAAAAGAACCGGGCGCACCCACTAAGGTGGGGTGCGCCCGGCTGTACTCTCAGAAGCTATGTCGCCGAGGCGACTGTGCTTCTGACCAGGTAGTTGATCACCTGGAGTTGATCAAGTGATCAACCTCCCTGCGGTACGATTACTACTCAATGGACCACCTCCTTTCGCTTGTGCGCGCCTCATAATCCATACTCCAACTCTGCGCGTCGTTGCGGCCAGTTGCAAAGTCGGGTTGGCCCGCTCGCGTAGCCTCGGGCCTCAGCGTGGCGGCAACAGAGGTTTGTGACCCCCGAACTCGACTCGCGTTTAATATGCCAAACGCCACAGAACTATGTCAAATGCTTTTTACTTTGACCGGCTGTCCGCTAGCGGCCGAGGCCCATGCCGCTTCAGTTAATTCAATGACCCGCAGGCCGCATTCGGGGGGTACCTGCACTTGGTCGCGGCCGAGAATCGCGTCGATGAAATTCTGGTCGGGCGTCGTCGAGCCGGGCAAGTTATTTACTTCGTACACCTCATTGCTGTGCTGCGTCTTGTAAAAAATCTCCCCCCGGCGCATATAGACCACGGCCTTGGTCCCCCAGATGGTGATGTCCTCCCAAATCCCGCTAGCCGGCGAGTTGCCCACCACCGCAATCGTCCCCAGCGCGCCGTTGCGAAAGCGCAGCGACAGCGCCGAGTTGATATCTACCTCGGAGTCGAAATACTCCATGTAGGCTTGCACCCCTGCCACCTCCAGCCCGGTCATCCACAACGCGATGTCCAGTAGGTGGCTTCCCGAGTCGTTGAGCTGCCCGCCGCCCGACAGCGCCATTTGCTGTCGCCACAGCCCTATTGTCCCCTGATACCACTTCTGATCTTGGAGCGCCGATATAAACTGGATATCCCCCAATTCCCCGGCCGCGATCTGATTGCGCACATAGCGGTATTGCGCCTGCAAGTGCCGCTGATAGGAGATCATCAGGACCTTTCCCATCTCCTCGGCTTTGGCGATAACTTGGCGCGCGTGATCGACAGTACAGACCATCGGCTTTTCAGTCAGCACATGCAGCCCTTTGTCCAGCGCGGCCATAATCTGCTCAAAGTGCAATGTGTGTGGCGTGGAAATCTCTACCGCGTCCAGTTCGACTTGCTCCAGCATCTCTTGATAGTGGGTAAACTCCGGCAACTCCGCGGCCTGCGCATGGCGCTCTTTGGCCCGCTGCAGGCTGGCCTGATCCACATCGCACAAAGCCACCACTTCTGCCTCGGGGATGTCGAGCACTCGGCCTATATGCCCGCTGGCATTTCCACCACAGCCGATAAATCCCACGCGAATCTTGTCCATCTTCCTCTCTTTTCCGTTTGGTTGAAGAGGCCGCCGGTGATTAATGCACCTCGGCTCCCGTCGCAATGTCCTGATCCGGCCCGACTAACACGAGATTCCCATCGCCATCTTCGGCTGCCAGAATCATCCCTTCCGAGACAATGCCCCGCAGCTTGGCCGGTTTGAGGTTGGCGACCAAAATTACCTTCCGGCCCGGCAGGTCCTCGGGCTGGTACCACTGGGCGATGCCGCCGACCACCGTGCGCGTCTCGTCGCCTAGGTCGAGCGTCAGTTTGAGGAGTCTGTCAGCGCCTTCGACCTTTTCGGCGGCTTTGACCTCGGCTACGCGCAATTGCACCTTGGAAAAATCTTCGATCGAAATCTGTTCCACTTGTGGAGCCTCTTTCTTTGGTGGCGTTTGTGGCGTTTGTCGCTTGGGCTTTCCGGTCTCCGACTTGGGGAACAGGATATCCGCTTCCGGCGGTATTTTCGTCCCAGGCGCGGCTTGGCCCCAAGCCTCTAGGTCGGCGAAGGTGTAGTCTTCTAATCCTAGATCTGTCCGCACCTGCCGCGCCTTGCTCGGCATGGCCGGCTCCAACAGCACCGAGACAATGCGCAGCCCCTCGGCAATATTGTAGAGCACCGTTCCCAACCGCTCGCGCCCATCTGGGTCTTTGGCCAGCTTCCACGGAGCCTCGTCGTTGAAATAGCGATTGAGCTGCCGCACGAACTGCATCACCGTCTCCAGCGCCTCGAAAATCCGCAACCGGCCCACCAAGGACCGCACCTGCCCCACCAGCGCCGTGCCCGTCGCGATCAACTCCTCATCGGCTTCCTGCTGCGATGGCGAGGGCAAGACGCCGTCGGTATGCCGTGTGAGCAAGGCGCGGACGCGGGAAAGCAAATTGCCCAAGTCATTGGCCAAATCCGCGTTGTAGCGCTCAACCAAGAATTGTTCCCCAATGGAAGAGTCTTGGCCGTACACCGTATCCTTCAACAAGTAGTAGCGCACGGCGTCGGTGCCGTATTTTTCCGCCATTTCAAAGGGATCAATGACGTTGCCCAAGCTCTTGCTCATCTTCTGCTCGTCGTCGTGTCCCTTCAAGAAACCGCCGACATTGAGGTGTTGATACAGCGGCACCCCAGCCGCTTTGAGCACGGTCGGCCAAAACACCGCGTGGGGCTTGAGAATGTCCTTGCCGATCAGGTGCTGAGCCACCGGCCAATACGCGCGGTAGCGTGCGTCGTCGGGAAAACCAAGCGCGGAAGTGTAGTTGATCAGGGCATCGACCCACACGTACGCTACGTGCTCGGCATCCCACGGCAGCTCAATGCCCCAAGGCACCCGGCCTTTGGGCCGCGAAATCGACAGATCGCCGATCGGCTCGCCGAGCAGGGCCAGCACCTCGTTTCTGTACCCGGTGGGACGGACAAAATCCGGGTTATCGCGGATGTAGCCGCGCAGCCAATCGCGGTACTTTTCCATGCGAAAGAAGTAGTTGCCCTCGCGGCGACGCTCCGGTGCGCGCAGGTGATCGGGGCATTGGCCGTTGACCAGCTCCTTGTCGGTGAGAAAGCGCTCGCAGCCGACGCAGTACAGCCCCTCGTACTCGTCGTAGTAGATGTCCCCAGCCGCGTGCACCGCCTCTAGTATCCGGCGCACGACCGCCTTGTGTCGCTCCTCGGTGGTGCGGATAAAGTCGTCGTGGGAGATGTCGAGTACCTGCCAAGCGTCGCGGAAGCGCTGACTGATGCGGTCGCAAAACTGCTGCGGGTCAATGCCAGCCCCGTGGGCGGCCTGATAAATTTTTTCCCCGTGCTCATCGGTGCCAGTCAGGAAGTAGGTGTCGAATCCGTCGAGGCGGTGAAACCGCGCGAGAAAATCGGCTATCACGGTGGTATAGGCGTGGCCGATGTGGGGCACGTCGTTGACGTAGTAAATCGGCGTGGTGACGTAGAATGCTTTGCTCATGGGGCCTCCGGAGTCGGCGAACAAAATAAACGATCCATATTTAAGTACTAGGGGTTTATAACAATATCAAGACAGGACGCACTCACCCCTGATAAACGCGCGGCATCAAAAGCTGGCCATTGCGAGCCAGAGGCAAGCCGGCAAAGGCGCAGGAGTTGCCCCATTGGTCGATGGTAGCCGCGGTTTTGTATTCATTGATGATGGCGTGGCGGGTGCGCGGGGTATAGTTGTGGCCGGCGCGGTGAACGACGAGGACGTGGATGATCGCCACGTCGCCCGGCTCGGCCTCCAAGACGACGTATTCGGCCGCGGGGATGTGCTCGTCGGGGATGGTGTGGCTGTTTTCTACGGTAGGGTACTCGCCCTTGAGGTGGCTGCCGGGCAGGACCTCGGTGGCCCCAGCTTCAAATCCACTCGGATCAAGGTACGTAATGGCCGCGGCCAAGTCTGGCTCGGTGTGGCGCTCGTACGGCCAGT
>JAPPEG010000291.1 GCA_028875345.1 Gemmatimonadota bacterium | reverse complement strand
TCATAGCGCAGGAGTACCTCACCTTAGTTGAGCAGGGCCGCGCGCCGCATCCGGCCGAACTCGATAGTGCGCGTCTGTACAAGGCCGTGGATAACCTCGCCGGCAAGCAGATCATGGTAGCGGAAGCCCGCAAACTGGGGATCGCCGCCGATGCGGATATCCGCGCCAGCGTCGAAAGGGAACGAGACGCTCTGTTGGTCAAGCGGCTCTACCAAGCCGAGGCCGCACGAGTCGGGGAAATCGCTGACAAAGCGGTGCGGGCTTTTTACGACCAGCACCTCGATCAGTTTACTCGCACCGATGGCCGGGTGGTGGATTTTGCTTTTGTGCGCGAAAGCATTCGCGCGGCCCTGCGGATGCAGGCCGAAACCGAGGCTATGGATGCGCTATTGGCCGAGTTGCGCGAGGGGTATGCGAGCCGAATCCACGTGTTCCCAGAGGCGTTGGAGAAAGCGTTTGAGTAGGAGCTATCTATCCCGTACTTTGCCATCCTTTGTCTAGACATGGAGGGTGATAAAGAGATGAACCGAAACGAGCATCTGAGCAGTCCTTGGCTGCGTCGCTGGGCGACGGCGCTGCTTATTGCTGCCCTGCATCTTGGGGGTGCTGATGCGGTAGTGGCAAAGGCCGGCCAGCTAATTCACCGCTCCATTCCGGAGAAGGGCGACACTACGCATGTGGTGGTACCGGGCGAGCGATTCAAAGCAGGTCGTTTGCAGCGGTGGATCTACGGCAGCAACTATCGCCAGACCTGGATGACGCCAATCGAGGTGCCGGTCCTCGATCTCGATACTGTAGGCGGCGGATTGTCGCCCATGCGCACGGGCGGCTTCGGCCAGTCCGTTTCACTGCATTTTATGGGCAAGGACGGCCGCCGTTACACGGTGCGCTCCCTCGACAAAGATCCATCCAAGCGGCTGATGGAGGAACTCAAGGATACCGTCGTCGAGGATGTGATCCAAGATCTTATGAGTGCCCTGCTGCCGACGGGGGGGCAGGTGGTGGATGCGCTGATGGAAGCAACGGGAATACTGCACGCACCACACCGGCTGGTGGTGATCCCCGACGATCCGCGGCTGGGAGCGTATCGCCAAGAATTTGCCGGGCTGATCGGTGCCTTGCAGGAACATCCGTCCGAAGCGGCGGACGATGAGCCGGGGTTTGCCGGATCTCGCAAGGTAAGCGGCACGGACAAACTGTACAAGCGCCTTGAAAAGACGCCCTGCGAACGAGTTGATGCGCGCGCCTATCTCAAGGCGCGACTCGTCGATTTTCTCGTCGGCGACAAGGATCGGCACTCGGGCCAGTGGCGCTGGGCGAGATTTCCGGCCGGAGACTGCTACACCTGGTTGCCCGTCCCCGAAGACCGGGACCAAGCCTTCATCGATTTCGACGGCCTGCTCATGAAGCTGGTACGCTGGATCGAGCCCAAATACGTCCGCTTTCAAGAGCAGTACCCGGACCATCGAGGACTCCCCCGCAACGGCTGGGAGGTCGATCGCCAGCTACTGGCCGAGTTGGAGTGGAGCGCGTGGGACTCGATGGCCACCACAGTGCAGGCCGAACTGCCGGACCCAGTGATTGAGGACGCCGTCCGGCGATTGCCGGACCCGTACTACGAGCAGGTGGGGGATTTCCTCACCCAGGCGCTGAAGACGCGCCGTGACCATCTCGGCGAGTTCGCCGCACGGTACTACGAGTTTATTAGCAGAGAAATCGAAATCAAGGCTACGGACGAGGACGAGTACCTCGAATTGGAACATCGAGAGAACGGCGAATTAGAGGTTCGCATCAGTTGGGAGGGGACGCAGAACGCCCCGTACTTCCGCCGCACGCTGTATCCCCACGAGACAAAGGAAGTCAGGATCTACCTGCATGGAGGGCGAAGACCTGACCGGCCTGTACCTGCGCGGCGGCTTCATGTTTTAGAGACCCGGTGCGGATTGTCTGGTCACGCGAAATCGCGCTACGGAATGCGCATCTGGAACACGGGCACTTCCTGTCCAGTTTCCACGATGCGTACGACTGGGGTGTCAACTCCGTCGTGGATTG
This sequence comes from Gemmatimonadota bacterium, assembly GCA_028875345.1. Classification (GTDB taxonomy): domain Bacteria; phylum Latescibacterota; class UBA2968; order UBA8231; family UBA8231. The sequence continues at coordinate 7,623 of JAPPEG010000291.1, read as the reverse complement.
CGAAATCGAGCACTGCGAATCCCGGGACGGCGTGGGCGAAGATCGTCCCGACCACCGCGGTCACGGGCGTTATTTTGCCTGCGGAACCCGCCCCGCTGACGATGTGCATCCGAGCGACCTCGTCCGACTCGAAGATCTGTAGGCTGTGATCGTGTCCCGCGGCATAGACGAGGGGCCGGTGTCTTGCTAAGGCGTCCTGCACCTGCTTTGCGAGGACCATGTATTGCGGATTGTACAGATTGAGAGGCGGTCGCGGTCGCAGTAGGTGATAGAAGTCCATGAAGAGGTCGATGATGAACCCACGGCTGAAGCCGGCGCGGGTGCCGCCCGAGCGCAGCGGAAAGTGGCTCACCACGATCACGAAATGCCTCTTTAGGGCCGAGAAGGCCGCGTCAATCCGCGTCCCGAAATCCCCGTCCGGGCACTGGCTAGTGTCGGCGACCGGTGAGAACCAAGGCATCCAGTCAATGGCGACGACCGCGATCCCCTGCTCCAGCCCGTCCCCAGGCTTGAGCAACTCGCGCACGGCTGGGCCGGCGCATCCGTTGCGGGGTAGGAAGTCCACGTCGCCCTCTGGCCACGCGAGCACGAATTCCTGCTGGGCGACGATGTGCGCTCCCGTCCAGTCTTGCGGTGAAGGTCCCCAATCGTGGTTGCCCGGCACGAAAATCCGCAGCGCCGAGGTCGCCGCGAGCTGCTGGCGCAAAATGGCTTCACCCCTAGCGCGGTCATCGGCTGCAAGTCCGTCCGGGTAGAGGTTATCCCCCAGCAGCACGACTGCGGCTCGCTCCTGCGGAACCGCCCAGCGCCCGATTGTGGCAAGGGTGGGATCATCCGGCATCGGCTCCCCGGTGTCTCCGACCAAGATGACTCGATACGCGACCTGATCGCCGGTCGTAATCGCAGCCGACGGGACATCTCGCCGGATGTACGGTTCGTCGTCGGCACCATAGTTCTCCCCTCGCAGGTGCCCCGCCCGGCAACCTGCTACGACCACGACCAGCGCCAAAAGCAGAATGATCCCCAGTCCTAAACCGCGCCTACGCATCGCTTTTTGGGGATAGTTCATTCCCAAGTAACGCCTGGGTGGTCGCAAAGATTCCGTCCGCCGAGACAAGCCTGCAATTACCGGCCCTTTGAAACGGGGTAAAAAGTCAGGGTCGCGCGCTTGCTCACCCCTTCGTCGGATACGATCAGTGTATTGTCGGAAGCGAACGCAATGCCCTCGGTCTGTGGATGCCGATCAACTGCAAGATCCGCGACGGCGAGGACTTGTCCTTGTGGGGTAATCTCGGCAATGGCGCGCTGGCGGGCCGCCACGACAAAGTAGTTCCCCGATACCGGGTGCCGCTCGATGCCCGAAGGTTGGAATCGCTTGCTGTCGGTGCGGCTCGAGAGCGCGATGGCTGGTATGAGGATATGGCCATCCTCGACGAGCTGCTTGGTATCGAGGGACCAGCGACATATCGCTACTAGGCCTGTCTGCCTGGGGTTCTTGGGGTTTTTGCTGATGAGCAATAGCACCCGTTGGTCCGGGTCGTAGGCGAGTCCCTCTATTTCGTGGTCTCGTCCAATTCCGGTTGTATATAGATTGTAGAGAACAGTCTCTCCATCGGTGCCTTCGACAAACTCGTATAACCGCCCTGAACTCGAAACGAGGTACACGCGGCCTTCAGCCGCGGCGATGCCTTCGAAGTCGTCGGCGACCGGATCGCGCTGATCGCTGATTGCAAACGACTTTACAATCGAACCATCGCGATAGTCTATCTCGAATACTACGCCCCTTTCGTCATCGTGCGCGAGGAGTCGGTTCTCTCCAAGCATGGCCAAGCCGGAGATCTCCCGCCACTGCTTCGGCAGCTTGAAACGCCGCGCTGGTTTTTCGAGGTCGTAACTCGCGAGGGTAAGGTTGTCCTCGTGCACTGTGCTTGGAGCGGATGTAGTGTCCTCGTGTACCGTGCTTGGAGCGGATGTAGTGTCCTCGTGCATCGTGCTTGGAGCGGATGTAGATGCCAAACTGTCCGCGGTGTCGGCCGCGGTGTCCACGACGGGTTCGATTGCCGCGTCTTCCCGCACGAGCAATGACACCACAAAAATCAAAACGCTGAAGACCAAGAACCCGCTCAGGAGGTTGTTACTCTGGGCACTCATAATCCCAGCTCCACTTTGACGGTATGGCCCTCTGTACTTTTTTCAAGCTCTCTGGTGAAGGCAGCCGGATCCACGGTTTTCTTTAGCCGCACGTCAAATTCGATGATCGCAGTGCCGTCCTCCTGCTGCACAATCCGCACCTGTCGCCATCGCTTGGCATAGGTCTCCAAGAGGGCAACAGCGGCCTGCTGTGCTGTCTCGACCTGCCCCGTATGTACCCTGAGCTCGGCATCATACGGTTTGGAGATTTTACCCGCTTGGGCACCGCTCACATCGGGCAACGCCTTGGCGGGACGCACCAGCCTGAATCCGGACAGGGCAACAGGTTTCGCCCCGTAGTTCATGCGCCAGATGCCCAAAACAACGGCATTGAAAGCCACTGATGCCAAAATAGCCACTTGACCGATACCGATACCAGCCGACAATCCAATGCCAATGACGATGAACATGTAGGTGGCATCTAGGGGGTCCCTCAATGTCGTGCGGAACTGAACCGCGGCGACAATGCCCGCGAGACTGAAGGCGAGCGCAAGACTGTCCTTGACGAGGAAAACGACGAGGGAAATCGCAATGGGCACGACGAGGAGGGTATGGACAAGGTCTGGGTTGTACTTCTTGCGGGGCCGGGTCCAGCGATACACCCAAGTCACGGGCAGGGCGTAGAAAAACGAAAACAGCAGTGCCATCGAAATTTGCAAAAACATCGCGGCGGGGTCGGAGTCACCGGACTTTTCCATTAAGTGCCCGAGCTGCCTCGGAGCGGCCCCGGAGTCACCGGGCTTTTCCAGTAAGCTCCCGATCTCTGGCCCTGATTGCAAGGGTGAAGAAATGGCTAATATGAAACTCATGGTTCTGTGGCCTAGCGACAACCGCAAAATGCTCTCAAAAAAAAGGGATATGGCAATATAGTAAGTCACGAGACGGACGATTACGTTGTCGAGCCTATCAGTTATGTTGTCGAGCATTATCAGCTCCTTTTACCACTTGCAAGTCACATCGGGGTCACGGATGCCAACATAGCGCTCCGCGTCCGGCAACGACGTAAGATATACAGCAAAAAAAATTGAAGCGCAATTAATGACGAATGGGTGAAATCGAACCTAGCGATCGGTGCCCAAGCCCGCGTACACCGTGATGAAAGAGAGTAGCTCGGATGAAGCTGGGGACCCGTCGAAGCTGTTGCGGATCCAGCGCGCGCCGACGTTGGTCGTCAGGGCGTAGCCTAGGTACGCGGAGTCGTTGGCGACTTGGGCGGCGAGCACCCACGTGGTGCCGTCGAGCAGGTAGCCTGAGGGTAGGGGGTCTGGGGCGGGACGGAGATTGTTGAACAGCTCGCACTCGGCTCCGGCGATGAAGCTCATGTTGCGGTTGATGCTGCGCACGGCTTGCAGCGAGAAAATTTCCGTTAGCTCGCGGATTTTGAGCGCGCTGCGCTGGGCTGGCACTCGGCTGTTGTAAAGCTGTTTCCACTTGGGCACCAAGGTCCAGCTACGGATATGGGTGGAGTACTCACCTTTGGTCACGATGCCCAAGAAGCGCTGGTCGCGCAACTCGCCTTCCTGATAGCCCAATTGCTGATAGAATTCGTGTTTGACCTTGGCCGTCAATGGTAGGTAGCGGTCGTAGTGTACTTCGAGGTACGTGGTGTTGATGAAGGCGTTGCGCGCGGGCAGGAGGTCGCGGGTAAAGACCGAGCGGCCACGCGTGCCGGGCAGGTCGCGCCACAGTAGCACATCGTCGGGAATGTCGTCTTTAACCCGGCGCGGATTGGCAATCAGCCACGCGCTGAAGTCCTGTACGGGGAACTCCTTTTTCGCGGTCAGCAGCAGGTAGGCAGCTTGGTTGTCTCGGGCTGTTTCCAGCAGGCTCTGGTCGAGATAGCCGACCATGAGGTTCATGCGGGGCAAAATTTCGACGGCTGCGTAGGTGTTGAATCCTCGGCGGCCCAGCTTGTAGGGATAATCGGCTTCCCCATCGTCTTCAAAGCGGTCGATGACGCCATTGCTGTTCATGTCCATGCCGAACAAAAACTCCGGTGGATCCACGTCAAAGCGCAGAAACGGTTCCTCGTAGTCGGGCTGGGTATTGAAGTTGCGGTTGAAATCCGAGATGTCGTCGTTGTCCTCGTCAATGCCCGGGAAAACCGCGGCGTCGGTCAGCAACTGCTGCCCCTGCCGCGTGTTGACGCGGCTACCGAATGTGCGTCGCGTCCAGTCCGGTAGCTCGTCCTGATCGTCGTTGTCATCGACGAATTCGTACAGATGCCGTTGCTCGTTGTCGTAAAACACCTCTCCCTCGGCGTTGGGGATGAAGGCGCGGGTGGAGTAATCTGCGTCGATGCTGAAAACCTCGGCGAAAAACGTATAGGGATAGCTGCGCTTCTGCGCGGTCGCGTACAGGGCTTGGGCTTCGTTGGTCGCTAGCGTTTGGTTTGTGGCCATGTTCTCGTTGGGAAAGCGGCGGTACTGAAAGTTGCGGACGAACTCGCCCCGGAAGTCAAAGCCTTGCAGGTCGGCAACGGTGAGGTCGAAGCCCAACATGCGGGTCCCGGTTGGCAGGCCGTAGCTGAACCGGTGAAATGCCTGATTCGAGCCGTCCTTGACGTTGCCGGCCGCGCGCAACACCGGCAGGAATACGGGCGTGCCGAGATTGTTGGTCTGCTTGTTGGAGGTCACTTCGACCTTGTAGTCGTTGGCCAGCACGAGGCCGATCTCAATGCGCTCGATCTCGCGGAAATCGTCGATGGCGTCTTCCGTGCTTGGGGAGAAGTCTTCGATGTTGTAGGTCAGGGTGATGACATCCGTGCCGCTGGCCACAATCGCGCCGCCGCGGCGAATGCCGCCCTCGACCACGGGAACGATGTCTCCGGTATGCTCGACGCCATCGATGAAGATGCGCCAGCGCGACAGCAGTGCGCCGCCCTCGCCGTCTTCGGGCGAGTCGTCGGAAATGCGCACGACGATGGAGCGGACAAAGTCCGCGTTCATTGGGCCGCTGAGCAGGCCGCTGAGCGAATTGTCGCCAAACGGCAGGTTGGAGTTGCGATGCGCGGCATTGACAAAGGTTGCGCCGAGGGCGGCAAAATCCCCGACTTGCACCCGCCCTCTGGCCGCCATTAAGGTGGTGAAGGTATTGGCTTGGACGCCGCCGCCGACTTCACTGGAGGAAATTTCTCCAGTGTTGCTAACCCGCGATGACAGCATGGTCAGGGCGTACTTGTCGGTGGTAAGATCCCACTGAATGCCGTCGAAGCGCGGCTTGGAAAACGTCAGGGGGGTCAGGGTGGTGCGGATGCCGTCGCCCACCATCAGGGCCGAGTAGAACTGCCCGGAATGGCTCGACGATACGAGCAGGTTGTTGAACCACGAACGAAAGCGCGGATTTTTGGTGATGATGCTGCCGTTGTCTTCTGGGTAGTCTTCGGTCCAGTCGTACACCAGCCAACCCTGCGTGATGTAATTGCCGTACACGTCGTAGAACGGCGAGCCTTCCAAGAAGACCTCGGTGTAGCGCTCGTAGTGGTCGCGGGCGTAGTTGGAGTATTGCTCTTGCCGCCAGTCGTATAGCGAGTACAGCCGCTGCGGCAGGTACCATTTGCGCACCGAGGGCACGAGGGTCGCCGGAGAAACTTCTGTCCCCGTGGTGTAATAGGGGTTGTCGTATGCGGTGGCGCGTTGGGCGCTGGCCTCTGGCAGCGTCCAGGCGAATAGGCAGATTAATAGTGTGAAGATTCGACGTCTCACAGTGTACTCCCTCTTAATAAACGACATGTACAAGCCTGTAAACGCGGTCGGCGCGGGCATCGGCTTCTATGGCAATGCGCAGGACGTAGATGCCGGGCGGCACCGCGCGACCGGCGCTCCGTCCGTCCCAGACGTAGCGGAAGCGCCGGCTTGGCGCGCCTTGGCTGGTCAGTTCGATCACGGGCCGGCCATCTAAGGTAAAGACTTGTACTTGCGGCGCTTGCTCGGTCTTGACGACGGTGAATTCTAGTTGACATAGGTCGTTAGTGCCATCGCCGTTGGGGGATATCGAGCGGGTGTACTCGACATTGCGGATCAACGAGCCGCCGGCGACTGCCTCGGGCACGAAGACTAGATCAGCACCGAACTCGGCGGGCACTACGCCTTGGAGGTTATCTGCTATGGTCGAGTTGGCGACGAACGCGTTGAAGACCGTGGGGCTGTGGGACAAGCGCGCAGAAAAGGCGATGGCGACCGAGTCGCGCCGGACCAGCGGCGGCGGTAGTTCCACCAAGAGCGAATCCCCCCGCAACAAGCCAGTGGCCTCAACCTCGGTTCCGCCCACGGATGCGCTGATGAATGCGGCGTCGCGGCCACCGCCGGGCGGGAGCAAGATGAGTGCGCGGTCGAACCCAGCATCTCGACTGTTGAAGGCCACTGGCGAGATGGTGTAGCGGAACGTCTGCAAAGTGTCCATAGCGGCTTCGCGGGGGAAGACGCGGCCCGTCAGCCCCGCGGTGATGATCGGCGCGTTGGCCACAAATGTGAGCGAGCGCAGGGTGGGAAAGACCGCTGGATCGTCGCTGATGAGCCGCACTCGCGCCCGCAGCCACTGTCGCGGCGACGGCGAGAGGAATGCCTGACCGGAGAACCGATGGGGTTGGCTATACGCGCTCCAAGTGTCGTCGCGCACCCGTTCCTCGACGATGTCGCCGCGATTGCGAGACTTGGCGGACTCGTAGGCTTGTTTGGTCACTTCTTTGCCGTTGGCGAGGAAGTAGCGCTTGAGGGTCTGGAAGCCATTGCCGGTTTGGGTTTCCACTTCGATGCGCGTTCCGGGCGGCAGGTCGGCGTCCCATTCGACGAAGCGCATACTGCGGGCACCGCCGAGGGAAATGTCTTCGGACTCCAGTTCGATTTGCGCGGGATAGCCCTCGCTGTGGAAGACGAAGAGTTGGGCGGCGCGGTGGAACTGCTGCGGCCGCGTCACGCGCCACAACAGCAGCCGCAGCGCGCGCGGCTCGAACTGGAAGTCGAACAAGTAGCGGCCGGAGTTGGCCACGGACGACAGCAAGTCGTAGTGGAAAGGACCTTCGACGACTGGATCGGCGCTGTTGCTGGGGGTGCCGTCGGAGGCGAAGAAATCGAAACTAGGCCAACTGCCCTGTTTGTCGCGCTGGAAGCCGTAGAGGAACGGGCCACGGCCGGAGACGATCGGCAGCCAAATAATGCGATCGACGCGAAAGACGTTGCCGAAATCGATGACGGACCAGACGCCCGAGTCGCGCCAGTTGCCCTTGTCGGAGCCCTCGATATTCCACCCGCGAAATCCCACGTCTTGGTCGATGAGGGCCTCGGCCCCACTGCCCTTGCCGCAACCCGGACAGTCGCGGTGCTTGGACGTCCACGTCCGTCCGCCCCAGTGCTCGGTGCGATCCTCGACCTGCACCATGGAGGAGAGGTTGAAGCCAATGCCGTCCACCTCTATTTCGGCGAGCGCGGCATCGGG
>JAPPEG010000221.1 GCA_028875345.1 Gemmatimonadota bacterium | reverse complement strand
TGATGGGCGTCGAGCTCGATCAACCGCTCATAAGCGATCAGGCATTCCAGTACAACTTCACCAATGAAGGGGGTGTCGGGCCGACCTACCGCTTCCTCAAAAACATCATGGGGCTGTGGCTAATACAGGAGTGCCGGCGCGCGTGGCAGCGCGAGGGACGCGCCTTTTCCTACGACGAGCTGACGGCCATGGCCCAAAGCGCTGCGCCCTTTACCGCTTTCGTCGATCCAGACGCCGAGTGCTTTCTCGCGCCGGGCGACATGCCCGCCAGAATCCGCGCCTATTGCCAAGAAACGGGCCAAGCCGTTCCCGCCGACGAGGGACACGTCGCGCGCGTGGCCCTCGAAAGCCTAGCGTTTAAGTACCGCTACGTCCTCGACGCGCTAGAGACTATTCTCAGCCGCCGCCTCGAATGCATCCACATAGTCGGTGGCGGGATCCAAAACCGCCTGCTCTGCCAGTTTACCGCCTCGGCTACCAGTCGCCCGGTCGTCGCCGGGCCGCTCGAAGCCACGACCATCGGCAATCTAATGCTCCAGCTCATGGGCCTAGGCCAGATGTCCTCACTGGCCGAAATCCGCCAAGTCGTGCGCCACTCCTTCGCGCCCGTTGTGTACGAGCCGGAACAAACCGCCGCTTGGGACGCGGCCTACGACCGCTTCCGCTCACTACTCTCTCCGGCCTGATCCCGGCTGGAACCGCGCTCTTCCTCAGTCGTCCTACTTAAGAACCAGTATTTTCTCTTTTCGATGTTTTGGCTACTTATGGGAAAAAGCAGCCTCGATTCGCGAGGTCTAGCCGAGTCCTACTGGCGCGACATTCAGCATTTTCAGCCGCTGAGTCGCCAACGAGAGATCGAGCTAGTGCACAGAGCACGCGCTGGCGACGAACGCGCCATGCACCAGATGGTCGAAGCTAATTTGCGCTTTGTAGTCCGCATCGCGCGGGGATACCACGGGCGTGGGCTTTCCTTTATGGAGCTGATTTCCGAGGGCAACCTCGGGCTGTTGGAAGCCATCCAGCGCTTCGACGAAACGCGTGGCTTTAAGTTCATCACCTATGCGGTGTGGTGGATTCGCCAAGCGATCCTCCGCGCCCTAGCCGAACACGGCAAAATTGCTCGCCCGCCATTGAGCCGGGTCAACGACCTACAAAAAGTCGAGCGGTGGACGAGTATCCTCGCCCAAAAACTGGGTCGCGATCCCTCCCCCGAGGAAATCGCCAACAGCGCTGAATTATCACTGGAGCGGACGCACAATGCCCTTTACATGGCCCAACCCGATGTTTCGATGGACACGCCGACCTTTCCCGATGAAAGGGAGCCACTAATAGCCACTTTCGCGGCTCGCACGCCCGATCCAGCCGATAGCTATGAGCGCGCCGCGCTTTCTCATACCTTGCACGCGTGCCTCGACCTGCTGGACCGACGCGAGCGCCTAGTCGTCCGCGCCTATTTCGGCCTCGACGACCAAGATCCCCAGACGCTGGAGCAAATCGGCATGCAATTGGGCCTCACGCGCGAGCGAGTGCGCCAGCTCAGGGACCAAGCTCTCGATAAAGTGCGAACCCACGCTGGCGATCTACTGCTTGAGCTTTCCAACAGTCCCATGTAGCAAGACGCGCGCGCGGTGCGAGGCGGAGGCATAGGGCTTGATTGAGTACGGCAAAAGGCTTTCTTTTTTATTTAGAACTTTGAATAATTCTCACAGGATAAAAATACTTTATGTCTTACAATTTAGCCGATCTCCACACCCATTCTCTGTGCTCCGACGGGTTGCGGACGCCGACTGAAGCGGTCGAAGAGGCCTGCGAAGCGGGCTTGCAAGCGATGAGTTTGACCGATCACGACACAGTCCAAGGCGTCCCCGAAGCCACGGCGGCCGGCGAGCGGATGCACATGGAAGTGGTGCCCGGCACCGAACTGAGCGCCCACATCCGGGATCGCGAAGTACACATTCTCGCCTACTGCATCGACTACCAAGACGATCAGCTCGGTACGACCCTCGCCAAGTCTTTTCAAGCCCGCCACCAGCGGGGGATCGCGATCGTCAAAGCGCTCAACAGCATGGGGCTGACCGTCAGCCTCGACGACGTGCTCTCCCAAGCCAACGGCAGCCCCCTTGGGCGGCCGCACATCGCCGCGGCCATGGTAGAAAACGGCCTAGTAGCCGACAGAGATGAAGCCTTCAGCCGCTACATCGGCGATCGCGGGCCAGCCTTCAGGCCCAAACCCTACGCCGCAGCCCAAGACCTCATCGCCCTCATCCATCGCACGGGGGGCGTAGCGGTGCTCGCCCACCCTAGCATCAGTCTCCCCGAGTCCATTATCGAGCAGTTAGTCGCCTACGGACTCGACGGCATTGAGGTCTTCCACCCGTCCCACCAGCCAGCGCAAATGGAATACTACGACCAACTCGCCGACCGCTACGGCCTAATCAAGTCGGGAGGGTCCGATAGCCACGGCGACAGCGAGGGCACCCGCATCGGCGACTACGGAGTCGGCTACGAAGTAATCGAGGCCATGCGCGAGCGGGCCGCTACCTATGCTTGAGCGGCCCATTGCTGGCCGCAGTAAAAATGCTCGCTTGATGACCAATTTCTTTTTTCGCCAGACCCTCCTCTTCTCTTTCTCGCTACTCGTCCTCGCGCCCCATCTATCGCCCGGACATGCGCTCCGGCCCCAGCGCTTCCACCAAGCATCCGAGCCTATCCGCGGGCTTTTCGGCACGTCAATCGGCGACGTCGTCTGGAGCGGGCGCTATCTATGGGTCGGCACCGAAAATGGAGTGGCGCGGCTCAATCCAGCGCAAAACAGCGGTCTCAACTCCACGGATTGGGTCACCTTTACCGAACTCAACGGCCTCGGCCGCGGCGCAGTCAGCGCCCTCGACGCGGTCGGCGATACCGTGTGGGTAGCGACCTTGGTCGATTCAGTCACCGCCGGACAGGGCGTGAACCAAGCGGGCACCGGATTGAGTTTTTCCCACGACGGCGGCGACTCTTGGCATCACATTCCCAACGAGTTCATCTTCGACCCCACCAAGGCCGGTTTTGAGCGCAGCCCCGGCACGACCATCCTCAATGCTTGTTTTGACCTCTCTATCGACGGCGAAGCTGTGTACGCCGCCTTCTTCGCTGGCTCCACTGTGCGTTCGCTCGACCAAGGCCGCACTTGGGAACCCTTCTTGCCCGGCGGCGCAGACGAAATCGTCTTCTTCGCCAGCGACACGGCGGCCGACAGCTTGCGGATGGTGGCCGATAGTCTCGCCAGCGCAAACGCCGATCCAGACGACATCGCCCAGTTGCGCGCGGACGCCGACAGCTTGGCCAGCCAAGAATTCCTGCACCGCACTTTTGCGGTTGTAGCTTACGGGGATACGGTGTGGATCGGCACTGCCAGTGGGATCGCCTTCACCTTTGATGGAGGCCAGCATTGGCAAAATGCCAAAGTGCGCCTCGGCGCAGAGGGCACTCCCCTCTTAGGCCACCCGGCTGGCAACTGGGTCGTCGCCCTCGAACGCCAAGTACTGCCCGACGGCACCACGGCCATCTGGGCGGGAACCAACACCACTACATCGCCCGGCCAAACCCAAGCCATCAGCGTCAGCCACGACCTCGGCCAGACCTGGGGCCACACTGGGCCGACCTTTGCTTGGGATTTCGCTTTTACCCCCAATTTTGTTTGGGCCGGCACGGACCAAGGTTTGCTAGCCAGCCCAGACCCAACCCTGCCGACCGACTCAGAACGCGTCTGGGACACCATAGAAGTCGTCGATGGACAGCCCCTGACCGGCACCTTCGTCGGGCTTGCAGCGGTGGGTGATGTGCTCTGGGCGGGGGCCGAACACGGCCTCGGGCGCTCTGAGGACGAAGGGAGCACTTGGCGCGTCATCCGCGACCTAGTCCGCACGCGCACGCTCGACGATAGGACCTTCGTCAGCACCGGAGGCGTGCCCGACAGCACGGCGCTCGCGTACGCAGCACCCAATCCTTTCGCCCCCTCGCGCGAAACCACGACCATAGTCTTTAGTCTGTCACGCGACGCAGAAGTCTCCGTGGCGATCTACGACTTTGCCAGCAGCCTAGTCCGCGACCTTGCAACGGACGCGCCTTTTGCCGGCGGAGTCGATCACCGCATCCTTTGGGATGGCCTCGATCAAGACGGCCAACCGGTAGCCAACGGCACGTACTTTTATCGCATTGCCCTAAACACCGGTCAACAGGCCTTTGGCAGAGTGGTGGTGCTCGATTGAAAACGCTCTTCGCGCTATTGCTCGCGGCCTCTGCCGCGCACGGGGCCGATTTCGCGGCCGCCTTTCTCAGAACAGGGCTGGGAGCCCGCGGCCTAGGGCTGGGAGCCTTTGTCGCCGCGGCCGACGATGCGTCGTCCCCCTATTGGAATCCGGCCGGCCTCGCCCGCTTGCGCGGCAAAACTCTAGAGACCTCCATTCAGTCGCTCTCGCTGGGGCGGCGGCAAGGCAGTGCCGCTGTTGCGCTCAACGTTCGCGGCGACATGGGCTTTGGCTTTGCTTGGTCTCATGCCGCAGTCGGCGGGATCAAGGGCCGCACCGCTAGCGGCCAGTACACTGGGACGATTGAGGACCGAGCCAATGCTTTTCTCTTCGGAATAGGCCGTTCCCTTGGGTCTCGCCTAGCGGTTGGTTTGGCCGTTAAAGTCCTCAGACAGAGCATTGACGTTCCCTCAACTCCCAAGGCCACGGCCAACGGCAGCGGCTTCGACTTGGGGGTGCAGTTCCGCGCGGCCGAGCATACTTGGCTCGGGGCCGGCATATCCAATCTCAGCACCAACCTCGCCTGGAAGGTGCGCCACGCCGATCAGCGGTCAAATGCCACCGAGAATGCCCTGCCGCGCAGCCTCGTCTTTGGCGCGTCACAGCGGCTTTTGGACGCCCTGCTGTTGGCTGCCGAGGTGCGCGACGACGGGGAACAAAGCGTCAATCTGGGGGCCGAGTGGCAGCTAAGTGCGTTGCTTGAGGTGCGCGGCGGCCTGCACCGCCTCGGGGCCGAAGACGGTAGCCAACTCTCGGCGGGGTTGACCTTGAGCCCGGCGCGGCGCGAAACCGTGCAGTTTCAATACGCTTATTTATCCGATCCCCTCGGCGCTGGGGGCCGCACAACCGTGGGTCTGGCGCTGGCGTTCTGACAAGTGATGGCTCTCTTATTGATTGCGCTTTTAACGCTGCCCACAGCCCTCGCTGCCGTCGGCCTATCCGCGCTGCGCCAAGGCGGCGGGGCCCGCGCTGCGGGCTTGGCTGGCGCGGAGACTGCCCTGTTTGCCGCCCAAGCCCTAAATCCGGCAGCTCGGCAATCGCGTGGACGCAGCGTCGCCTTTAACCACCAAGCCTCGATCCAGCAGATCCGCCAAAACCACCTGCACCTGACGCAAGCCCGCGGCCGCGGCACTTGGGGGCTTTCCGCTCAATTGTGGCAGGCCAACGACCTAGAGCGTCGCACCGGACCCTCGGCTGAGCCGCTAGGGCACTTCGGCGTGTACGAGGGAGCGGTTGGCCTGAGCTACGCCCGCCAGATGGAGCAGACGCGCCTCGGCTTGCAGCTAAAATTCATCCACCAAGCCATTTTCACCCAAAACGCCAGCGGTTTAGCTGCCGACCTCGGGCTGATGCGCGACATCTCAGCCAGCCTGCGCTTGGGGGCTACGGTGCGCAACTTGGGCCGCATGAACCGCCTCGATCAGCGGGAGACGGACCTGCCCTTAGAAGCTCGTTTCGGTGCTGCTTACGTCGGTCGCGCAGACCTGCTCGTGGCCGTCGAAGCGCAAAAGGTGCGCGGCGACGACCTCACGCTGCATCTAGGCGGCGAGTACCGAGCCGGCGAACACCTGCGCCTACGGGCCGGCTACCAGACCACTGAAAACCGCGGCCTCTCAGCCGGAGTGGGGGTCGCGGCCAAGCAGTGGGTCATCGACTACGCCTATGTGCCTTTTGGCTCGGACTTGGGCGACGCACACTGGCTCAGTCTCCAGTTGGAAAGCGCAACCCCTTGAACTTCTGGCGCAAAACAGTGTCGCCGGTGGTGCCGCCAGCCCCACCAACTCCGACCGCACTTCCGGTACAGCACGCTAACTCCTCGCGCTTGTGGGTTCACCTGCTGCTGTTTTTCTGTACCATTGCTTCGACTGCAACCGCTGGTGCCATGCAGCAAGGCGTTGATCCGCTGACCAGCATCGCGGCCTTGGTTCACCTCGTCGAGGGCCTCCCTTTTGCCGCGACTCTGCTCTTTATTCTCACGGTTCACGAATTCGGCCATTACTTTGCTGCGCGCCGCTGGGGAGTCAGGGCCTCGCTGCCTTACTTTCTCCCCCTGCCCTATGTTTCCTTTCTCGGCACTTTGGGCGCGGTCATCAAAATTCGCTCCCCCATCCCCAACAAGCGCGCCCTCCTCGACATTGGTGCCGCTGGTCCTTTAGCGGGCTTTGTCGTCGCCCTAGTAGCCTGCTTCGCTGGGCTCTCCCGCTCAACCGTGGTTTCAGTCGATTACTTTCACTCTTCTCCCATCGAATTGGGGGCACCCTTGCTCTTTTCCGGCATCGCCGCGCTCGTCTTGCCCGCCATTGGGCCTAACCAAATGGTCCTCCTAGACCCAGTGGCTTTTGCCGGTTGGGTCGGGCTGTTTATCACGGCCTTTAATCTCTTTCCCATCGGCCAGCTCGATGGCGGCCATATCGCGTATGCGCTCTTTGGCCCCCGACATCGGCAGATCGCCCGCACGGCCTACGTCGCGTTGTTGGCCTTGGGGCTTTATGGAGTCCTAGCACTGGTGTGGGAATGGCCCCAAGGATGGCCAGGGTGGCTAGCGCTGGCGTTTTTCCTCGCACTTTTTGGCAAGGACCACCCGGCCCCCTACGATCCCTTTATCGCGCTGGACCGCGGCCGGTACTTCGTCGGCTACCTCTGCCTACTGGTCTTTGTCGTCTGTTTCGCCCCCGTGCCTTTTGTCACCTACTGAGCCGTGCCATGATCTCGCTCCGCACATTTCTACTCGCGACACTGTTGGCTGGCTGCGCTATCGGCGACAGCAAGCAAGTGGATTGTCGCTGCGCGCCCGACACGAGTATCGAGATCTTTCCCCATTGCGCCGACGCGGTCGAGGAGCGCCCCGACCCTAAGACCCCGCTATCAACCCAGATCCCCGACTGCCCCAGTGGACCACAACTCTTCCTGCGCGAGCGCACGCGCCCCGAAGCCGTGCTGGCCAATCTCACTTCTATCTTTCAAGCCCAACCCGAGTTCCGCAGCCCTCAACAATACATGGAGCAGTTTACCGAGGACTTTGTCTTCATCCCCGACCCCGAGGATGTGCAGCTATATCCAGAAGTTTACGCTGTTGACCGCGATACCCTTTGGGGGTCGGCTGAAGAGCGCAATTTCGCCCGCATCGTTCTCTCGCCGGAGCGGATCCTCAGCGCGCACTTTACGCGCTGGTTCAGGTCGTCCTTGGACGAGCGCATCCCATCCGACGACGAACTGCGCGAGATATTCATCTTCCCCTATGAAGCCGAATTCGTCGAGATAATTGGCGCGACCGAAGTCGATTCCGTGGCAACAATCGGCATCAAGGGCCTTGCGACAATCGAGTTGGTGACGCCTACGGTGGAAAATCCCGTGTGGTCAATCGCGGTTTGGCAAGACCAGCGCGACCGAGCTTCGGCGAAGTTCTCTATGGGGGAGCTGCGAGCGCTCTTTTCGCAGTGAACGCTCGACGCGTTTCTTTGATAATCGCCCCGCTGATTTGTATCTTAATATAAATCCATTGCACGACCCCGATCTGGAGGTACGATCGTGAAATTGTTCACTCTCTTGAGCTCCTTGAGCTTTTGCGGCTTCCTCGCCTTGAGCGCCTGCAGCAATCCCTTTGCACCCAAGACCCAACCACCCAGTGTAATAGAGCCGATCGCCCCGCCCGCCCCCCCGGCCACAACCCCCGAGCAACTCATGGACAACCTCGACCGCGCCATGAGCACCCGCGACAAGGATCTCTACGAGAGCTTGCTCGACAAAGACTTCTTGTTTACCGAGCCGGATTGTCTCGGCGAAGTAGTGTATTTCAACAATTTGGAAGAAGAGCTGGAGATGATGGGCGGCAGTCGCGATGGTTCGCAGCTAGGTATATTCGAGGCATTTCGCGATTTTGACTTTGACTTTGAGCTTACTCGCCGCTTTCAAGAACTTGGCTCCGAACACCCAGAATCTTTTCCCGGGGATCCTGACGGCCACCCAGACGAAGACTGGGAGGTCTTCTATGGCCGGGTCCAGATGCTCATGCTCGACGAGAATGGCAACGGCTTTCGCGTAGATCAGTTTATGACTTACAAGCTCCGCTTCGATCCAGAAGACGGAGAAGACGGCCTGTGGAAAATCGTCCGCTGGGAAAACGATGCCTTGGCAGGCGACTGCGGCGGAGCCGGTAAGCGCTTGGCAAACGTCTTTAGCTGGGCGGCACTAAAGCAACAAGTCGCGCCCTAAGCCAGTGAGTAAACGCTTGGTCAAGCGCCAGCGCCACCCCGGCTGGCACTTGGCTCTTTCGGGTTTGTTGCTAGCTGGCGCGACCATCTTCTTGCTCTACAGGCCCGCGGCAAAAGAACGAACCAGCGATCTGCCCGTCATCGCGCCAGCCGACGCACCCGTTCCCCACCAAGCAGCCAACGCCGACCAGCTAGCCGACGCGCTCTACGCGGGCATCGATAGTGCCTTGGCCGACTTGGGCATCTGGCCGGCACTCTATTCCAAGCGCCGCCAAGAGTACTTCGACCGCATTGAGGTCGGCGTACCCGCCGACTTGCCGCTAGCCGAGGCCAACTTGGGCATTTCGCGCTTTGTCCAGCGGCTCGGCGGCCAAGTCCTCAGCGCCAGCGAGCGGCGGAGCCAAGTCGAAATTCGCGGCGGCTTTGGCGAGATGCAGACGACCATTTTTATTCTATCTCCGATTGCTGAGCGCCGCCGCACCGGCAACATTGCTATTGTTATCGACGACTTCGCCGACGACCCTATCGCCGCCCACTTCTGCGCCATACCGCAATCCCTGACGTTCTCTATCTTGCCCAGAGCAAGCCAAGCACCCGCCCTCGCCGAGCGGGTGCGCACCAACGGACACGAGGTGTTGGTCCACCTGCCGATGGAACCCCAAGGCGGGGCCTCTCTCAGTGCGAACACCATCCTCGTAGGCCTCGACGACGAGGAAATCCGCCGCCGAGTGCGCCGCGCCTTGCGCAACGTGCCCCACGCCCGCGGGGTCAACAACCACATGGGCTCCAAGGCCACGGCCAACGAACGAGTCATGCGTCTAGTGCTCTCTGAACTAAAGGACCGCAACCTGCTGTTTCTCGACAGCCGCACCACGGCCTCGTCCGTCGCCTACCAACTAGCGGTAGATATGGATATCAGGGCCATTAACCGCGACCTTTTTATCGACGAGATCGCCGATGCCCAAACCATTCAGGAAAAACTCTGGGAACTCGCCGCGATCGCGGCTCAGTCGGGCCAAGCCATCGGCGTGGGACACAATCGCAGAGAGACGCTCATCGCCCTATTGGCTGCGTTGCCGCAGCTAGAGAAGCGCGGCTTTCGCTTCGTCCCCGTCTCCCAGCTACTGCCATGAGCGCCTTCCGCTTTGAACTCGTCGCGCAAGACGCGGCAACCGGAGCGCGGGCCGGCATCCTCCACACGCCGCACGG
>JAPPEG010000350.1 GCA_028875345.1 Gemmatimonadota bacterium | reverse complement strand
GGTCGTAGTCGAAAAAAGCCGAGCCTCCCATCATGCTGTCGACTAAGTACGTCTGTTCGCTATCCCCGGAGACGTTCTGCGCCACAACCCCCACTTGCTCTGCTACATCCACGAACTGGACTCGCTTTTCTACTGTCCGTCCTTCGACAGCTAAGAGCCGTGAGGAAATGAGTAGTAGAAAAAAGAAAGGCATATAAACCAGCAGTCTCTATGGGGTGGGAGTCTGCTGTCGTTTGGCGTCCAAGCTCTGGATAATCTCCTGCTGCTCTTCCGCTTCCCGATAGCGCCCTGCTTTGATGTAGGCATCTTTGAGCAGCCGGCGATACTCGAGATTATGCGGATCGAGACCGATGGCTAGCTTGTACTCATTGATCGCCTTTATATACCTACCTTGTTGGATATAGTGAGCGGCTAATTCGCCGTGGTATTTTGGATTGTCAGGCACTAAGACGACCCGTTGTTCCATATCCGCTATATTGCCTTCGCGCAGTTTTTTGAAGATTCCCATCTCCTTTGCGCCTTCCTCGCCGTTGCCCTGTTTCAGATAGGCGTTGGCCAGACCGAAATGTGCTTCGGCATTGTAGTAGTCGAGTTTGATGGCTTTTTTGAATTTGCCAATCGCCTCTTCCTCGCTGCCGATCTTGGCATATACGGCCCCCAAGGCGTAGTGGAAAATCGACCGGTCGGACTCGAGCCGGATGGCATACTGATATTCTTCAATGGCTTCTTGGTATTTTTTGTCTCTTGAGTAAATCATGCCGAGCCGATAACGGGTGTAGGCCATATCGGGATCAACTGCGAGTGCTTTGACGAACTGCTCTGCTGCTTTGTCGTACTGTCGCTGGCGTTCATAGGCCATACCCAGATTGTGCTGGAACCAACCGTTTTCAGGGGCCAATTCCACGGCCCTGCGATGCTCCTCAACGGCGGCGGCTAGCTTGTCTTGGTCCGCCATGACAGCCCCCAGTAGGGCTAGAGACTGGTCGGTATAGACCAAGCCTAGTTTATCGTGTACCTCGGCCCAATTCGGCTCGAGTTGCAATGTTTTGTGGAATGCTTCTGCGGCCTCTGCAAGCTTGCCTATTGCCATATAGGCGTTTCCCAAGACGAAGTGGATAGACGGTTCGTTGGCGACCAGCTTGGACGCTTGTCGCAATTCCTCTATGGCTTGAGAATAGGCCCCTTCTTCTAGATATATCGTCCCGAGCCGGTAGCGAGGGGGACCGTAGTTGGGGTTGAGGTCGATAGCTGCTTTGAAATGCTCTGCTGCTTTAGTCTGCTTTTGGGTCTGTATGTAGATGACACCCAAGCCGTGGTGAGCGGGAAAATACTTGGGGTTGGCCTCAATGGCTTTTTGATAAGAATCGAGAGCCTCGTCGTACTCTTGGCGAATAAAAAAAAGTTTGCCCAACTTGTAGTGTGCTGGCGCGTAGCTTGGATCAATCTGGAGGACCTTGGCAAATTCCTTTTCCGCCTCATCGAATCGGTTTTGCAGGGCGTAGATGAAACCGAGGCCGTCGTGCGGATAGATATTATTGGCGTCTAATTCTATCGCTTGCTTGTACTCCCTCTCCGCACTTTCATAGTCGCCCTGTTGGGCATGGCGCATGCCGAGCCTATAATGCTCTTGGCTCCTTGAGGAAGCACCTGCCTCACCATCTTGCCCATGTACGGCTCCAACGTGATACAGGATACATATAAATGAAATTGCATGGCTGATTCGGCAAATAGTGCCCGGTGTCTTCCATAGTTTTGGAAAATGCATAGAGAAATTACCCTCTCGCAAAGAGCATCGTGAGTCTTGCCAAACGGGCGGGGGAGACTAGTGGTTGTGTGCCATCCCGTCCGATTCATTGCTTGGGTCGATGGCGAAAGATTTAAACTGTCGGCGAGTCGGACGCGAATCACCCTCGCGGATATATAGACTTTGGCCCATCTCGACGTCGTTGAAAATCTGCACTTCTCCGCTGGTGGGCCAGACGATTTCGATCGCTTGGATAGACTCAGCCTGCCCTAGCCCTATTTCGCATTGCAGACTGGAGGCACCAAAACTGCCCCCGCTGGTCACCGTGGAATAAATATCGCGGCTGCCATGTGCAGTGTTCACGCTCACCTTTACGCGCGCTCCAATGGCGGCCCGATTGGTACGCCTGCCTTCGAGCCGGAGCTTGATCCAATGATTGCCGTGTCCTGGATTGGCAAAGAGGACATTCTGATAGACATCGCCGGTAAAAGCTCCGCCAATGACCGAAAAAACATCTTGATCGCCATCGTGGTCAATATCGCCAAAAGCCACACCGTGGCCCTTTTGCAAATGCCCAAAGCCACCCGAGGTGGTGACATCTTGGAAGAAATTGCCGTCGGCATTGCGGAACATGCGGTTGGGGACTAGCGTAGCCATATAGGGGTCGCCGGTGCCGATATAACAATCTTGGTACCCGTCGTTGTCTAGGTCGCCGAAATTGCTGCCCATGGCTATGAGAGGCTCGTCGAGCCCTACCTTGCGCGTGACATCGGTGAAAGTTTCGTCGCCGTTGTTGCGGTATAGACGGGGCTCTTCAGCGCGGTGCGGCAAGCCCAGATAAGCGGCCGCCACGTCTGCTACCTCACCCTTAAAACCGGCGACGAATATATCCTGCCACCCGTCGTTGTCGTAATCCCAGAACCAAGTCGGAAAACTATAGGGTGGCCCGGCTACGCCTGCCGTGGCCGTCACATCGGCGAAACGTCCGCTCCCCTGATTGCGAAAGAGCAGATTAGATTCTTCGGGTTTCAAACGCGAGATATACAGATCCAGTTGTCCATCGTTGTCGTAGTCGCCCCAAACCACTCCTTTAACCCAGCCGACCACATCGAGTCCCGCTGCCTCGGCCACATCGACGAATTGTACCGCCGATACTCCGCGCCCAGAGTCTTCGCCTTGGTTGCGGAACAACTCGCACGGATGAATGGCGCTACCCTGAGATTCGTTGCCGACAAATAGGTCGACCCAACCGTCGTTGTCGAAATCGCCCCAGGTCGCTGTCTGTGTTGGGTGGAAAGTGAGCAAGCCGGCTGCCTCGGTCGCATCGAAAAAGCGCCCATTTCCCCGATTGGCCAACAGCGAGTTGGGGTAGCGTCCCTCGTCGAGCCAAGCGCCGCGCAGTACCAGCACGTCGGCATAGCCATTATTATCGTAGTCGGCTTGGCAGATGTTCAAACCGCCCACAATCCCCTCTAGGCCTGACGCTTGGGTGCGATCGGCGAAGGTGCCGTTTCCTTGGTTGCGGAAGTAGCGGAGTGGGTCGCGCAGTCCCCAAGATGAAGCCACGATATCGAGGTAGCCATCGCCGTCAAAGTCCTCCATAATGGCCCCCCCCGAAAGTCCTACCACGTCCAATCCCAATTGGGGAGCGACGTCGCGAAAAATCCCAATGTCGTAGTCAGAAGTGAAAATTTCGGGTGGAATCAGCAAGTTCTGCGGCACCTCTTCTGGGTACTGACCCAGCGTCATATAGGCGATATTGAGTAGCCAACGGGCCGACAAATTGATTGGATCTCTGCTCAGAACCCCCAAAAATTCCTCGACAGCGGCACTCGATCCGCGCTTGATTTGATGCACTCCAGTGCCGCGGATCGGCATTAGACAGGAGTCGATATTATGTTGCACAACACAGTTTTCTTGTTCGCCCAAACGAAGATAGGCCAAGCCCACTAGCAGTTGGAGAGAATGCCGAAGCCGAGGATGGTGGACCACAGTTTGTAGTTGCCGGTACTCCTGCACTGCTCGATCGGATTGGCCGGCTTGTAGCAGTTCGTTGGCAAGAGAAAAGTGGGCTTGTAGGATTTGATCTCGCCCCCGAGGATTGGTGGCTGCACCGGATTGGCGTAGGTGGTCCAACTGAGCGCGGAAATATGCAACTCGGTCCAGATTCACATACGGATGCGTGGCGGGATCGACATTGACGGCTATGTCTTCTAGGAGTTCAGCCATGCGCTGAGTGCTGGCAGCTTGCTCTCGCTCGGTACAGGCTACTAAGACAAGAAACCATCCTACAATAATTGGGACCCGCATAGAGCGATCTGCCTTGTTATTGTCATTATTGCTCTCTGCCAGCCTGCCCCTGCAACCTAGACGAGGGGATAGACCAGCCTTTCGTGCTCCATCATAAAAGATGGCTGCCATACAATCTATTTTTAAGTGCGCAACAACCGAGCCTACCCGAAAAACCCGTCGGGGTACGGATCGGGATTGAGCAGAGGAGCCGTCCAGTCGCCAACTTCGTCCAGCCCTACCGGGGCACCGCCGCACTCAACGTGCGATTTGAAGCCGGCGAGAAACATCTGCACCTTCTCGTAGATGGCTTCGTGGGGCTCGGGCATTTTTCGGGTTTCGAACATCTCCTGCATCTCCAGCAGCAGGGGAACCCAAAAGTGGATGCCACTGTGCACGAACTGCTCAAAGGTGCGTTCCCCGAATACCCGGATCCAGCCCCACGTCCCCGATATTTCCTGCAGCGATCCGTAAAAGGTCTTCCCCCCTTCGCCTCTGGGTTCGTATTCAAAGGTGAGGTGACCATTGGGGACATGCCAGTCGGGCGTCTGGTAGGCCACGCTCTTAACGCCGCCGCCGATACACGCGTAGATCATGTACAGGCCGTGAATGCCGTGGGTGGCGTAATCGGACATGGAGTTGGCCGCAGCAAAGCCCCTGATCGGTTCAACGGCCGCCACTTCGCGTTTGATGTGCTCAATTTCCGGTGCCGAGCCGAAGGATGAACCCGACATGATGGGCGTGTCGTGCTTTTTGGACAAATCGATTATTTCCTGCGCGTCTTGGAGGTTGAGGGCAAAGGGGCGGTTGATGAAGATAGGGACGCCGGCCTCCAAATAGGGTCTGGCCAATTCTTTGAAATGCAGGGTCGAATCAAAATCGGAGAGAATGACGCCATCTACCTTGCCGACCATATCCCAATAGTTTTCCACTGCTTCGACCCCTTTGTAGGTGTCGCAGAAGTCCTTGACGCCTTCTTTGTCCATATCCCAGACGTGGGTCATGACCATGCCCGTCATACGCGTCGTGCAGCCCTGAAATTGGCGCTGGCAGGTGGGGTCAATGATCGGACCCCATATACCTGAGATGTGCACGTACCGGGCGCAGGTTAGAACGCCCACTCTGACGAGAGATACATTAGACATTATCTTTCTCCTTTTTCTATTGAACGGGAGGTCTATTACGGCTAAGTGCCTCTAAGGATACGGACGCGGTATTGGGTCAACAAGATGAAATGTCGAGATAGGTAGCCCGTCGGCACTGAGGCTTTGGTGGGGCCGCTGCCGTTGCATCAGTGCGCAATTGCGTACATAGTTCCTTGTAGGTAGATCAAACGAGTAAGGAGGTGTCAATGCCTGTTATCGACGCTCATGTTCACGTGCTGCCCAACTTTGCTCCTATGGCTCCTTGGGAAGACCTAGGGCGGGTAGATCGGCTCCTCCACCACATGGATGAATGCGATGTCGATAAAGCCGTCGTGCTGCCGGTGGTGGCGGAGTACTCGCCGGGCAACAATCAGGAGTGCGCCCAGTGGGGGCGAGAGTACCCCGACCGGCTGGCCGTATTGACGGATGTACCCATGCATCAGCAAGACGCTGCCGAGCGGGTCTTGCGGGCGGGCGAGGAATTCGGTGCCGTGGGCACTAGTTACTACCCACCCAAGCTCGATGAGAAAATGCAGTGGATGTTGGAAGAGGCTTGCGACGCGCTCTGGCAGGCGTACAAAGACACTGGCTTAGTCTGCAATCTGCAAATTGGGCCGGCCAATTACGGAGTCTTGCTGGAGTTGGCACAGAGACATCCGGAGATCCGCTTTGTCGCCAATCATCTAGCCCTGCCCTCGTTAGGTGGTCCCGATGTCCAAGACGAGACGTACGGGGGACTGCTGCAGGCGTCGGCCTATCCCAATTTGTCGATCAAAGCGTCGGGCTTCTACGCGGCGGCGGCGACTCCTTGGGATTTCCGCTGTCCCCAGGCGCTGGGATTTTTCAGCCGCCTGCTCAAGGGCTTGGGTGCCGACCGCCTGCTATGGGGGTCGGACTGGCCGCCGGTCGGCCGCCATGTCACGTACCGGCAGAGTTTGGAAATAATCCGTACTTTTGCCGCGGAACTGGACGGGGGTGATCGGGCCAAAGTGCTGGGGGAGAACGCCGCTCGGGTTTACGGGATTTGAGTGACGCCTAATTGAAAGGGACTTATTGTGCTGAATACCGACGTTGAGCGCTTTGACTCAGAAGGCTATTGCTTTTTCCCCGATGTTTTCGGGCCGGACGAAGTCGACGCCATGCAGTATTCGCTGGACGTGGGCGTGCGCGCGGGTTTTCTCGACCGGGATCAATACTACGGCGAGCCGCACACCAAGGAAGTGTTCTGGCTGGAGGTCTGCCGCTATCCGTACCTACTCGATGCGGTGGAAGCCGTCTTGGGTCCCAACCTGATCTTGGTCTATTCGAGCATGTTCATCAAGCTGCCGGGTGATGGAACCAGCGTGGGTTGGTACCAAGACAACAACTATTGGCCGAGTGTGCACGGCACCGATGTGGCCACAGTGTGGCTGGCGCTCGACGACGCGGACGCTGAAAATGCCGCCATGCGCATCATACCCGGTTCACACTGGGACTACCGGGAGATGGAAACCGTGCTGGCGGGAGAGACCGAGATGCTGAGAAAGAAGGTGCAGGTCGCCCCCGAAATGGAGGACCAAGCCGTGATGATGGAGATGAAGGCCGGTAGTCTGTCCATTCACGATTCTTACATTCTGCACGGTAGCGAGGCCAATGAAAGTGGTCGCCGCCGCGCCGGTTATACGATTCGCTACTGTAGCACAGATACTGCTTGGGTGGACATGGACCAACATCCGATTCCGGTGTTTCTAGTGCGCGGGGAAGGGGGGCCACTGGGAGAGCGGTACACGGATTTGCGCCCTGAATAATTCGCTGCTTGTACACTTAGGAGGAATCCCAAATGGCTTACGTATCTATTGCAGCTAAGACCCGCCAAACCCCACCCCATTGGGCCGTGCGCCAACGCGACTTGATCGCTTTGATGGACCGCGCTGCCCACCCCTTTGTCGAGCACAGTACCCGTCCGGACGGCACCCTGATTCAGCGCACGGAGTGGACCAGCATGGACGGCACGGACAATGGCTACGAGGCCTTCCTATCGTTCCCCCTGTTTTACCTGCTGGGCGGTGGCGAGCACATCTACCAGATTGCCTGCAAAGAGTGGGACGCCATCACGTGGCAGTACGCCAATTACGGCACGGTCGAGCGCGAGTTCGTCACTGGCTTTGACTGGTTCCACCACTCTG
Organism: Gemmatimonadota bacterium; assembly: GCA_028875345.1. GTDB lineage: Bacteria > Latescibacterota > UBA2968 > UBA8231 > UBA8231. Next base: position 2,394 of record JAPPEG010000350.1, on the reverse strand, counting down.
AGAGTTATACCTACATCTACTATTTGGCGCTGGCCGATCCCGCCCACCTCATCAACCGCACCCGCGCCCTGCGCTACGCCGCCATGTACACCGGTGCCGACCCGCTGGCACCCAATTGGGACGCTCAGCGCAAAATGATCCGCTCGCCACTCAACGGGAGCAAAGGCCCGCGCTTTGTCACTACTCAAGTCGATTGGGATTACCACCGGCCCATCCTAGCCGACTATCTGGCACCCTTTGAGGACATTCCAGGTGCTGATAGCTCCGACCCGCTCTTCAAGGTCGATTGGACGGATGACGAAGTATTCGCCCAGGTCCTCGAGTTGATCAATCAGCGCATGACCCGTTGCGATGTGCCCCTCAACCTGAGTGTCACCAGCTTGATCACCAACGCCTATCTCTACACCGGCGACGACCAATACAAAACCTGGGTGCTCGATTATTTGCAGGCGTGGGAGGAGCGCTGCGCGGCCAACGGCGGCATCATGCCCGACAATATTGGACCCGAGGGAACCATTGGCGAGTTGATGGACGGCAAGTGGTGGGGTGGGTACTACGGCTGGCGCTGGCCGCACGGCGCGCGCAATATCGTCGAGCCGGCCCTAGTGGCCGGCAGTTGCGCCCTGCTGATGACTGGCGATGATTCCCATTTGGACTTGGCCCGCTCGCAACTCGACATGCTGTGGGAACTGCGGCGCGAGGAGGACGGTCGCGTCAAGGTGCCAGCCCGCCACGGCGACCAAGGCTGGTTTGATTTTCGGCCACCCGATCCCTACTTATACATTCATTTATACTACTTGAGCCAAAGCGAGCGAGATTTGGCTCGCCTCGACGAAGTCTTTCCCGACCGCGCCGCTTTTGCCGGTCTGCCCCCCGACTGGGGCGCGGCCAAAGCCGGGATCTGTCCGCCGATGGCTTGGTTCGCCTTTACCGAAGGCAAAAACTTAGGCTACGTCGATCAGGTGGTGGACTCGACCTACTCCAGCATCTGCCATAGTCTGAATCGCCTAGAAAGCGACGACAGCGATCCCGAGACGCGCGAGTGCTACCACTTCCAGCGGCTCAATCCCGTGCTGCCCGAAGCCCTGATCCAGATGGCCTTGGGCACGCCCGCGGCGATTTACAACGGGGGAATGCTCCAGACCCATGTGCATTATTTCGACCCGCAGCGTCGTCGCCCCGGTCTGCCCGAATACGTTGCGGCTCTAGTTGATCGGGTCAGCGCTGACGGAGTTAGTCTGACGCTGGTGAATACGGACCTAGTGGCAGGCCGCGATGTTTTGTTGCAGGCCGGTTCCTTTGGTGAGCACCAATTCACGGGTGCTCGACTCGAAAACGAAGACGGTCAGGATCAGTCTGTTGCGGTAGGAGATCGGTATCTTCAGGTGCATTTGGGACCGGCGGCTCAGGCTCGATTACACCTTGGGCTGAGACGCTTTGTCCGTGCGCCCTCCTACAGTTCCCCTCTTTTTGACTGAGACAGCGATACCACGACCCAAGAGCCTGATCTTTAGTTCGTCAGTCCCGATGTCGCCGACACAAAGGCGAGCGCTAGGCAAATACGAGCGGCTGATAAAAGTCCGGCTGGTGAAAGCTGGGATTGGGTGTACCCACGGGTGCCCACGAACCCCAGTGGGGGTGGGAGGTGCGGTCGCCGCACTTGTAGAAGTTGCCCTTCCACTGAGTGCCGGGTACGGGCGTCTGGGCACCGAAATACTGGGCGAAGAGGGCGAAGGGGACGCGGTACTCGATCGCCCAAGTCGTGGGGGAGATGAGCTCTGGCTCGACGATCTTGGGAAGAGTTGTGGCGATGTGGATGGTGGCACCGTCGGCATCGCTGACGTTTTCAGTCTCTCGGCCTTGGGCGCGCTCTGCGGCTGACGGGCAGCGGTGCAAGAGCATGGTGCCGCCGCAGTTGACCTCGAAATTGAAGTAAGCCTGCGAATCGGGTAGGGGTGCGACGAAGAACTCGACGCAGGAATCAGTGCAGACCGAATCTTGGAAGCGCTCGGCCACGGCGCGGACGTAGCGATCCTCGACGCGGAAGATGATGGATAGCGCCCGGTGGTCGTAGAGCACGCGCGCCTGGGTGCGGGGGTGGTGGCCGGAATCTTCCCAGGGAAAGTGGGTGATTTCTAAGGTCTCGGCCGCCTGCCATTGGGGACGCGCCCAATCGGCGTCGGGCAGGTCGAGGTCGTCGGTGCGATAAATGGTGTAGTGCATGGAGGTATAATAATTAACGGCGGAGCCATGTGAAAGCGGCTCCGCGCTGTTTGACGGAGGGCACGGCCTCCAGTATCTTCCTACACAGATTGTGGAGCGACCGGCAATTGGCTGCGGGTCGCCTTTTTGCGAAAGGGATACACGTTGCGCCGAGCAATTTTTTCCTCCATT
>JAPPEG010000061.1 GCA_028875345.1 Gemmatimonadota bacterium | reverse complement strand
CGATGAGTACGCCGTTTCAAATTCAGACCACATCAAGGGTTTTCAGACGGCTTCTCAGATCCAGAAAGTACGCTACAGACCTACCACTCGCGGTCTACAACTTACTACGGACATACCCCAAGCCACTAATAAACTTTGTCAATAGTCGGCAATTGTATGCTTTCAGATCATTCTCAATATCTGGATTCATAAAGTCTCTGGAGTTCTTAGTAATGAAACAGCTACAATTCTCGGGCTCTGTAGCTAGATGATCGAGAATCGATGCATAAACTATCGAATCTTGCGGTGAAAGACTGCGACTTTCTTGGGATGTTATCGCGGCTCTGATGATGCTTAAATCTATGGGTATCACTCCAACCGTCTGTAATATTCTTTGCAGAGTATCATCGAGTCGGTGTTTCTCTTCTTCATCACTTCTGAGCAATAAATCTGTGAGCTCCTGAAACTCATCTGATGACCCTTGGTAAGGTCTCGAACGAGAGAGTTCATGAATAGTCGTAATGAGTTGTTCATGTAGCCCTCGTCTTTGCTTCGAGCGACGTACCCACGCTTCATACGGCTCTCCAATACTGAAGGCGGGTAACACCAAGCAAATATCTCCTGACTCTGATAGGCTCAAGAGTTCCAAGCAACTTTCATGTTCTTCTTGGAGAAAAGCGAGTTCAAGGACAAAATTAGATTCTACATACACAATCATACTGTATCTTCAATCGCAACAGAACCGTGTGCAATCGCTTCGTATAAACCTGAGCCAAAGAGCCATTGGAGATTTGGCTCAACTGAGTCTTGTTGCAAATCTGTACGAACCATATCTTCCAACCATGAAATCGTAAGCAGCTCGAGTCCATACCCACTTAGGTTATCAAGAGATCGGGTTGGCTTAAGATATGGTGCCAGTATTTTCGCAGCCTCTATTTTATAGTCAGGTTTTGCCAGATTATTCATAGGCGTGGTGTCTGTCCACAGATAAAAAAAGTCAGGGAGCACGAGCAAGAAGTAAGGCACATGCGGTATGAACGAATGAACCAATAAATTGTGACGCATACGGGTGACCCACTCAGCGGATGCACCAAGTTTGTTTTTGATTTCGACGACAAGTTGGAGTTTCCTATCTGGACTGTACACCGCAATATCGACGCGTCTTATTATATGAGTTTCCACAGTATGAACCTCCATGTATGACTAGCTGCAATCTCTTGAGAAGCTCTCAAATAGATTCTTAGCTAACGATCCTGTAGCGATTTTTACATTTTACTTTTCATGCTGAGCCATGTCAAGCAAATCAAGCCGTGAGAATTAACAGGCGAAAAAAGACGCTCTTTCTGCTCCTAGTACGTGTTGTGGCCTAGGCATCGATTGATTTTGCTCCTCCCGTTCTTGAATCCCCCTCGCCGATACCCTATCTTGACAGCCGCTCGTCCCATTCTATAGACAAAGCGAGTTTCATGGCCAAACCCAAACTACTCAATGCGTTCTTCTTGGTGTTCGCTGCCGCCATGATTGCGGTCGTCGGTTTTGGCGATCCGGGAGCAGTCAATCGCGCGGTAAATGATTTCTTCGGCTGGGCACCTAACCCGCCCGTCGAAGCGCGGATGGTGGATTCCGCGCAAGCCGCCGAGCTTCGCGCTTTGGTGGCTGGCATTGACGAGGCGGACATTGCCGCTGAGATCGTGCGCTTTGCTGCCTTTGGCTCGCGGGTGCCGGGTTATGCGGGGGAGCGGCAGGCCCGCGATTACGTGCGCCAGCGGTTTGAGGCGCTGGGGCTGGAGGACGTGCAGAGCGAGGCATTTAAGGTGGCCGTGCCCATAGATCGCGGCGGCGAGTTGGTGGTGCAAGGCGGCGAAAGCAAGCGGCTCTACAGCTTGTGGCCCAATGGCGTGCGCACGCCCTCGTTGGGGCCGGACGGCGTGCGCGGCCTTCTGATCTACGGAGGCCAAGGCGAACTCGAAGCGTTGGACGGCCAGCCCGTGCAGGGCAGCGTCGTGCTCTTGGACTTTGCCTGCGGTCAAAACTACCTCCACGCCGCATCGCTAGGGGCCAAGGCCATCGTCTTCTTCGACAATGGCGGCGTCAACCGCGAGCAGGCTGCCGACAAGTTCCTCAAGGTGCCGGTTGACATCCCGCGATTTTGGCTTGAGCGACAAGATGCGCTCGAATTGTTGGCGCGTCTGCAAGACGGGCCGGTTGCCATCCGCCTGAATGCGCGGATGGATTGGGAAGGGGTGGAAGCGCACAACGTGTATGGCTACCTGCCCGGATCGCCGGAGATGCTGCCGGCCAAGAGCCGCGAAAAGCCACAGGCGTGGCAGGACCAAACCATTGTCATCCAAGCCTATTACGATGCTATCTCGGTCGTGCCGGCCCTTGCCCCGGGAGCGGAAAACGCGGCCGGAATTGTCGCCCTGCTCCAGCTAGTGGAACTGCTCAAAGAATATCGCCCGCACTACTCGGTGCTCTTTTTGGCGACCTCCGGGCACTTTGAGGGCCTGTCCGGGATCAATGATTTCCTCTACCGGCACAGTCGTCGCAGCGACTATTTCCGCGAGCGCATGAGTGAAGCCGAGCGCATTGACTTTGATCTGATGCTATCGCTGGACCTGTCGAGCCACGCCGACCGCACGGCCAGCTTTGGCATGGGTACCTTCTACAATCCCAAGTGGCGCACTGACAACTACGTCAAATACATGTTGACGCCCTATTCCAAGCGGCTGAGCCTCGCGGTCGAAGAAACGTTTGGCGACACTACGCGCCACTACGAGGGTATCGCCCCACCTAAGCGCACGTGGAAAAATTTTATGTCCATTCCGCTCGCCTTTGCCAGCGAGGCTGCGGCCTTCGTCGGTCAGAAGGCCCTCGCACTCGCCACGGCCAACGATGCGCGCGAGCGGGTCGACACGCCACTCGACTTGCCGGAAGCGGTGGACGTGCAAAACCTCACGCGGCAGATCCAGACGCTCGCGGCCATGTTGGCGTGGGCTGGCCGCGACGCCGAGTTGCTCAAGCCGACCAAGTTGGAGTTGGAAGACTACGGCCACAGCTTGGCGGGCGCGATCTATTGGTTCGACCGCGACGTCAATTTTGCCGTGCCCAAGAAGCCAGTGCCGCAAGCGCTGGTGACTTATCAGCAGCTAGGGCCGAATTCGGTCGGCGGGGTGCGCACCTTGATCGCGCAAGAGGCCGACGACGCGGGCCGCTTCCGCTTTGACATCATGCGCAACCGGCTGGACAATGCCATTCGCGCGTACGAACTCGATCCCTACGGCGAGATCATTTCAGCGCCGGACATGGGCCAAGAGGGCGAGGAGACGTACCCGACTGTGCATCCGTGGGGCTGGTGGGAAAACGAGATGCTGCAAGTGCTCTTCAAGTGCCGGGCGCTGAGTTTGTTCGAGACCGTTGACTCGCGCTACTTGTCGGTTTTGGACCACGTGACCGTACTCGACGAGCGCGACGGCGTGCCGCAGTCGTGGGGAGCCGATTTTGTCGAAAGGCAGAGCAATGAAGAAGGCAAGGTAACGCTCGCCTCGGTGGTGTACGCCCAGCCCGGTACTCGGGTCAAAGCCTTAATGAGTACGAGCCTCTTCGGCGTGCGCTACCTGCTGAGCGGCGCGCCCGCCGCATGGGTGGCCGAGCCGGTGCGCCCAGCCGACGTGGATGAGGCGACGATGAAGCAGGCGCTCGGGCGCGGCTATCTCGTGGATCAAGGCGTGGTGCTACGCCCTGGGTATGCGGCCGCGCGCGACATGTGGATCCTCGACGATGTGCGGATCAAGCAGTTGGCGCGCTACGGGGTGCGCAACGACAAGTTCATGCGCCTGCACGAAGAGGCGCGCTTGGCCCTGTTGGAGGCCGAAGAGCACTTGCAGGCGCAGCGCTACAGCGAGTTTAAGCGGGCCACGCGCAAGGCGTGGGGTCTCGAAGGGCGGGGCTATCCAGACATCAAATCGACTGCGGATGACACAGTCTATGGGGTGATCTTCTACTTTGCGCTGCTACTGCCGTTTTCGTTTTGCTGCGAGCGGCTGTTTTTCGGCTTTGCCGATATCCGTCGTCAAGTGGCAGGCGCAGCGTTTTTCTTTTTGGCGATCTTTCTCATCATGCGCTTTATCCACCCGGCTTTCAAGCTGAGTTCGTCGCCGTATATCATCTTTTTGGCTTTCGTCATCTTCGCCATCGGCGGTACGGCCCTGATGATGATCTTAGGCCGCTTTACCCGCGCCGTTGGCCAGCGCAAGCGGGCCGCTGCTGGCGTCCACGAAGCGGACATCGGTCGCCTCAGTGCCACGGCCGCGGCTGCGTCGCTGGGGATTTCCAATCTCCGCAAGCGCAAGTTGCGCACCGCGCTGACGGTCGTCACGTTGACGCTTTTGACCTTTACGGCCCAGGCCTTCACCTCGGTGCAGAGCTATCTCAAGTTCTATCAGATTCCCCGCCCGAATGTGCCTAGCTACGAAGGTGCCTTGCTACGCGACCGAGGCTGGAAGGGCTTGCAGCTATCGGTACTCGACTATGCGGAGAGCGCGTTTGGCGACCAAGCGCAGGTGTTGCCGAGGTCGTGGATCACCTCCAAGGTCATTGGCGAGCGGGCCTATATCGACATTGAACACAAGCCGGCGCAGAAGAAGAGCTTTGCCTCGGCCCTCCTCGGAGTGACGGCGGGCGAGGGTGCGCTGATGGGGTTGGAAGAGTTATTGGTGGGGCCGGAGAGCCGCTGGTTTGCGGCTGCCGAGCGCGACGTGTGCATCCTGCCGGTGGCTATGGCGGAGATTTTGGGCATTGGCTCGGAGGATGTGGGCACGGCCCATATTGGGCTGATGGGACGGTCCTATCGGGTCATTGGCTTAATCGATGGCGAGGTCATCGACCTCCTGCGCGACTTGGACAACGAGAGTCCGATGCCGGTAGATACGGTCGCCGAGGCCAAGAAGATGGAGCAAATGGCTGACTTGGACCCACGCCTGATGGACACGGCCGCGATTGAGACCTTTACCCACTTGATGGCCAACAACGTGGCGTTCTTGCCCTATCAGCAGGTCGTCGATTTGGGCGGTACGCTGCGCTCGATTGCCATCGCTGGCTTTGCCGACCGGGAGACCTTGCTCGCCGAGGTGGAGGAATTCGTATCGCGGGTGGCCGTGCCGCTTTTCGTTGGGGCAGGCGACCGCGTGCGGGTGTACACGTCTATGGGATCGGCGTCCTTGGCCGGGATTGGCAATCTCTTCGTGCCCTTGTTGATCGCCTCGCTGATCGTGCTCAACACCATGCTCGGGGCCGTGTACGAGCGCTCCGGCGAGATTGGGGTGTACTCGTCGGTGGGGCTGGCACCGAGCCACATTGCCGCGCTCTTCATCGCCGAAGCCCTCGTGTTTGCCATCGTCGGCGCGGTGCTGGGCTATTTGGTGGGGCAGACGACGACGCTGCTGCTGGCGCACTACGCGCTGTTGGGCGGTATGTTTCTCAACTACTCGTCGCTGTCGGCGATTTTCTCGACCTTGGTAGTGATGGTGGTGGTGGTGCTCTCAACCCTGTATCCAGCGCGCAAGGCCGCAGCCATGGCCGTGCCCGACGTGACGCGACGCTGGGAGTTCCCGCCGCCCGATGGCGACGATTGGCGCTTTGATTTTCCCTTTACGCTGGGCAAGGGCGATGCTTTAGGCTCGTGTGCGTACCTGCATCGGGTCTTCTCGTCGTATGGCGAGGGATCGGTAGGCGACTTTATGACCGAGGGCGTGGATTTTCACTTGGAGCAGGGCGGTGCGCAGCCGGTCTATCTGCTGGAACTGATGGTGTGGCTTGCGCCCTACGACTTGGGCGTGAGCCAGCGAGTGTTCCTGCGCACCTTGCCGACCGACGACATTCCGGGCATTTACCGCATTGAGATGCACTTGCAGCGCGTCAGCGGCGATGTGGTGAGCTGGCAGCGGCTCAACACTAGCTTTCTCAATGTGCTGCGCAAGCGCTTCTTGGTCTGGCGGACGATTGCGCCCGAAGTGCGCGAGGAATACTTGATTGAGGGCGAGAAGTTGGCGCAGGGGACGGGGGTAGGGGTCTAGTTTGGTAGCGGGCAATGGTTCGCTGAAGACAATGGACGCGATATAAAATGGAAAACCGCGCAGATTACACGTTGCTGCACCTCGACCAGCCCGAAGAGTTGGCCGAGTACGCGCGCTCTCGGGGGTGGCTTTTGTCGGCGGAATCGGTGTGTGCGCTAGGCCGCGCTGGCGAAGGCAACATGAACCTCACCCTGCGAGTGCAGACCGAGGAGCGTTCTTTCATACTCAAGCAGGCGCGTCCTTGGGTCGAGAAGTACCCGGACATTCCCGCGCCCAAGGAACGGGTGTTGGTAGAGGCCGCCTTTTACCAAGCCGTTGCTGATTGCCCGCTGGTGGCCGAGCGCATGCCCGGCTTCTTGGGCTGGGACGAGGAGAATTTTGTCGCTGCGTTTGCAGACTTGGGGGAGACCGCGGATTGTACCGATTTGTACAATGATGGCGAGGCCGCGTTTGCGCCCTTGCCGGGTCTGTGCCAGTGGTTGGCGGCCTTGCACCAGGCGACCTTTGACGAGCTGACCCGAGCGCGCTTAGAAAATCGCGCCATGCGCCAGCTCAACCACGAGCATCTGTACTGCTTTCCGCTGCGCCCGGACAACGGCCTCGACCTCGACGCGATCACGCCCGGGCTGGCGCAGGCCGCCCGGGCCTTGCAAGGTGACGCAGCGTATTGCAGCGCCATTGCCGAGTTGGGCGCGCTCTACTTGGAAAACGGTGCCTGCTTGTTGCACGGGGATTTCTATCCGGGCAGTTGGGTGCGCGCTGGCGGGGACGTGTGGATCATCGACCCGGAGTTTTGCTTCTTTGGCCCGCCGGAATTCGACGTGGGCATTCTCGTCGGCCACTTGTTGCTCGCCGGTCGTTCCTTGGAACTGGCGCAGTCGGCGTTTGCCCACTACGGAACCGATCCCTCGCTTTCCCGTAGCTTGGCGCTGCAATTTGCCGGCATGGAGATCATGCGGCGGCTCATCGGCGTAGCTCAGTTGCCGCTAGCCGCTGACCTGCCGCGCAAGGAGGCGCTATTGACGACCTCGCGGGAATTGGTGTTGGGACGTTAGGTATGGATACATTGCCCGAGGTCATTCCCTTGACGCCCTATTTCCGGGAGATGGTGTGGGGCGGACGCCGTTTAGCTGCGCTCTATGGCAAGGCCCTGCCAGACGATGTGCTCATTGGCGAGTCCTTTGAACTGTCGGCGTACGAGGGCCGCGAGAGTCGGACGGCGGACGGTCGCTCGTTGCGGGAGTTGGTGAAAACGCATCGCGGCGACTTAGTTGGTGATGCGGTGTGGGCGCGCTACGGTGGGCGCTTTCCGTTGCTTATTAAGCTACTCGACGCTCAGCAAGACTTGTCGATCCAAGTGCATCCCGACGACGAGTACGCCCAGTGCAATGGGTTGATGGACAGCGGCAAGATGGAGGCTTGGTACGTGCTGCAATCGGACGGTGGTCGCGTGGCTTGCGGGCTGGCCGAGGGCGTGGGCCGCACGGAGTTTGTCGCCGCACACGCGGCCAACCGCGTCGCTGAGGTAGTCCGCTTTTACCCGGTTGCGCAAGGGGACGTGCTCTTTTTGCCGCCGGGTACGGTACACGCCCTGTGCCAAGGAGTCGTCCTGTACGAAGTGCAGCAAACGAGCGACCTGACTTTCCGCATCTACGACTATGGTCGGCCGCGCGAGCTGCACTGGGAGCAGGCCCTTGAGGTCATCGACTTTGCCCAATGTCTGCCCGGGCCAGTGTCGCATCCCGTGCTGCGGGGCCAAGTGCTGGTAGAGTCCGAGCACTTTGTGCTGCGCGGCTGCGGCTTAGACAGCGGTCAAGCCGAGCATCGGGCCGAGGGATCGTTCCTGTCGCTGACGGTCATCCGCGGCCGGGCGCGCGTGGGGGAGTGCGCCTTGGACACGGGGGCGACCGCGCTGGTGCCGGCTGGCCGTGCGTGCGAGGTCGCGCCGCTGGGAGACGAAAGACTGGAGTACCTGATCGCTTCAGTACCCGTCTGAAAAGCCTTGCTGGAACGCCAGCCCCGATTATCATTAACCAACACAACCACCAACAACGAAGGAGTGTATTGTGAATCTATTTTCGCTAGCGGGAAAAGTCGCCCTCGTCACCGGCGCTAGTCGCGGCATTGGTCGCGGGGTAGCCGCGGGTATGGCTGAGGCCGGAGCCACGGTTATTTGCGCTGCCCGCACCCGCAGTCAGCTCGACGAAGCCGTCGCCGCCATTGAAGCCGCCGGTGGCAAGGCCCGCGCGGTCGAGTTGGACATGGCCGACCTAGAGGGCATGGACGCGGCCTTGGAGCAATGCGGCCCCATAGACATCCTGTTCAATAATGCTGGCATGAACATCCGCCAGCCCATCGTCGAAGTTTCGGAGGAAAACTACGACCAGATCATGGCCGTCAACCTCAAGGGCCTGTACTTCCTCAGCCAGAAGGTCGGTCGCCAGATGATCGAGCGTGGCCAAGGCGGCAAGATCATCAACATCGGCTCGTTGACCACGGGCTATGCCCTTGCCAAAGTATCGGTGTACACTGCGACCAAGGGGGCCGTCGGCCAACTCACCAAGGGCCAAGCCATTGAGTTCGGGCCGCACAACATTCAGGTCAATGCCATCTGCCCGGGCTTTGTGATCACCTCGCTTAGCGAGAAGCTGTGGGCCGACGACACTATGCGGGCTTGGGGTGAGGGGCGGGTTGCGCTCAACCGCTTGGGGATGCCCGAAGACATGGTCGGCACGGCCGTCTTCCTCGCCGCGCCAGCCTCGGATTACGTCACTGGGCAGTGCATTTACGTCGATGGCGGCTTCATGGCTGGCGACGAGTGGCCCTTGCCGCCGGTGGCTGGTAGCAAGTAGTTTGTGCTATTGATGGCTATTTCTACCCTAATGAGGAGTTAGCTCACATGTCTGAAGTCTATGAACCTAATGCCGATTTACGCGGCCGCGCTCACGTCAAAAGCATGGACGAGTACCAGGAAGAGTACGCGCGCTCCATCGCCGATCCAGAGGCTTTTTGGGCCGCAAAGGCCACGGAATTCCACTGGTTCAAGAAGTGGGATACTGTGCGGTCGTACAATTACAACATGGACGCCGGGCCGATTGCGATTGAGTGGTTTGCCGGCGGCCAGACCAATATCACCTACAATTGCCTCGACCGGCATCTCGATGCGAAAGGCGATCAGGTCGCCATTATCTGGGAGGGCAACGAGCCGGGGGAAGATGCCACGCTGACCTATAAGGAGCTGCACGAACAGGTCTGCAAATTCGCCAACGTGCTCAAGGCGCGCGGCGTCAAAAAGGGCGACCGCGTCTCCATCTACCTGCCGATGGTGCCCGAATTGGCCATTGCCATGTTGGCCTGCGCCCGCATTGGCGCGATCCACTCGATTGTGTTCGGCGGCTTTTCCGCGGACGCGCTCGCCGATCGCATCGTCGATTCTACTTGCACCACTGTCATCACTTGCAACGGCACCCATCGCGGCGACAAGCCGATCCTGATGAAGCCCGTAGCCGACCAAGCTATGGCCGATGCGGATGCGCGCATGGACGCCGAGGTAGCGACTTGCATCGTGGTTGATCGCGCGGACTTTGACGTGGATATGCAGGCTGGCCGCGACTTCTGGTGGCACGAGCTGGTGGCCGACGCGGACGCCGACTGCGCTTGTGAGGTCATGGACGCCGAGGATCCGCTCTTCATCCTCTATACCTCCGGCTCCACCGGCCAGCCCAAGGGTGTGCAGCACACGGTCGGCGGGTACATGGTCTATACGGGTACCACGCACAAGTACGTCTTCGACTACCACGACGGCGACATCTACTTCTGCGCGGCTGACATTGGCTGGGTCACTGGCCACTCGTATATCGTATACGGTCCGATGGCCAACGGCGCGACCACCGTGATGT
>JAPPEG010000213.1 GCA_028875345.1 Gemmatimonadota bacterium | reverse complement strand
ATCCACTTGTTGCTCAAGCGAGCCGACCCAGAAAAAGAGTTTTAAAAAGGCTTCTTAGAGTCGGTCTGACCCCATACCCTTCGCAACAAGCGGTCGTAGGTCAACACCCGTCCGGCATTGACCGAAAGCTCGCAGAGCAGTTCGTATTCGGTGGCGGTTAGCTCTACTGGCTGGCCGGCCACCGTCACGCAGCGTTCGGCGTAGTCAATAGTCAGGTCGCCCAGCACGTAGGGTTCCAATGACTCGATCTGGTACGGATCTGTCTGCCTGCGCAGAGCTGCCCTAATCCTGGCTACCAACTCCGTCGGCGAGAAGGGCTTGACAATGTAGTCGGAAGCCCCCTTTTCGAAGGCTTCGGCGATGATTTGGTCTTTGCCGTACGCGGAGACGAAGATGATCGGCACGTCGGCTATGCCGAGGATGTTTTCCATCAGCGTGATGCCGTCGGTGCCGGGCAGCACTAGGTCGAGCAAGACTAGGTGGGGCTCTTTCTCCTCTATGAGGATGAGCACCTCCTCTGGGTCAGCGGTTACTATCGGCGTGAAGTTCGCCTTGGCGAGTGCGTCCCGAGCGTATTTCAGTGCCTGCGGGTCGTCATCCACCACCAAAATGCGGACCTCCTTACTCGCTGTCTGCCTCGACGGGGTAGCGCGCCGAGTGGACGGGGTTGTTGCTCCGGTCTCGGCCTCTTCGACCACCGGTATGGTGAAGGTGAACCGCGCCCCTTGGCCTAGGCCGTCGCTCTCAGCCCAGATGCGGCCACCGTGCGCCTCCACGGTCCCCTTGCAGATGGCAAGGCCGAGACCCGAACCGCCGCTTTGGCGTGCTTCGTCCTCGTCGTCGGTGCGGGAGAACTTCCTGAACAAGTGCGGCAACCGCTCGGCGGAGATCCCGGTGCCCTCGTCGGTGATGGAGATCTCCACGTGAAGGTCCTTCTGCACGGCGGTCACCCGGATGACGGACGACTCCAGCGAGTGTTTTGCCGCGTTGGACAGGAGGTTGCTTAGGACTTGGACGATGCGCTGTTGGTCTGCCATAACCGGAGGCAGGTCCAGCGCAAAATCGAAGTCGAGGTCGTGCCTTCCTCCGCCGCTTAGGAAGGTGTTCCTAGCCCGGTCTACCAAGGTGGCGACCTCGGCTGGTTCGGGACTAACTGGCAGCGTGCCCGTCTCGATGCGCGCCACGTCGAGCAGACTGGCGATCAGCTTGCGCATTTGGTCGACCTGATTGACGATGATCTGGAGGAACTGGCGCAGCTCAGCGGGATCTAAGTCGGATGAGTCGTCCAGCAGGGTCATTGCGGAGCCTTTAATAGAGGTCAGCGGAACGCGCAGTTCGTGGCTCACCATACCTAGGAGATCGGCCCGCAGCCGCTCCAACTCCTCCAGCGGTGTCATGTCCTGTAGCGTGATGACGACCGACTCAACCTCGCCGTCCTGCGAACGGATGGGCGTGGCGTTTACCACCGTGGTCACCGACCGGCCGTCGGGGACCTGAAGGACGATCTCCTCGGCGCGGACGGTCTCGCCGGTGCTCAACACCTGCTCGAGGGGGAACTCGTTCAGAGCAATCTCGCGCCCATCGGCACGCCGGACGGTGATCACGTCGAGGAGTTGCTCCACGGGGGATCCCGGCGTCTGTAGGCTCCCTATAATCCTTCTAGACTCCCGGTTGAACGACACCGGCACACCGGTTCGGGCGTCTAAGACCACCACGCCCACCGGCGAGGTGTCGATCAGCGTTTCCAAGTCGACTCTGGCTCGCCGCTCGTCGCGGTAGCGGCGGACGTTGCCGATGACCAGCGCCGCCTGGGACGCGAACATGACCAAGGTATCCTCGTCTTCGAGGGTGAACTCCTGTCCGGGTTCACTCTTTCCCAGATAAATATTGCCCACGCCCACGCCCCGGTGACGAATCGGAACTCCTAGGCAGGCGCTCATCTGAGTGGGCGGACGGAACTCGGGCAGGTCCTGCGCTCTAGTGTAGCTGGCAAAGTCCGAGACTCTCAGCGGTCCCGGAATGGTCGTTAGGTTTTCGAAGATCTTCAGCGCCTTGGGCATCGCAAATAACTGTTGGGTCTCCTCGTCCGTCAGGCCGGAGGCCAAAAAGTCTTCCACCTGCCCTTTATCGTCCAGGGTGACAATCACGCCGTACCGAGCATCGGTCAGCGATCGAGCACTATCCAAAATCTCCTGCAATACCGTGTCGAGGTCGAGACTCTCGTTGATGCGGAGAGTGGCTTCGCTCAGCTGGGAGAGGCGGTTGCGCGGCACTTCTGTCTGTTGGTCACGCTCGTCGGTTTTTTTCAACTCATTACCTCCATCAGGATGCGAGATACTCGTGGTTGTCGTCGGGCGTCGCCTAATGATACAACGGGATTCGAGGCGCAGTAGGCCTTGGCGAGGCCAATGATACCGTAATTGGAGAAAAAATCATAATAAAATCATAGAAACAGGCTTGCAAATCACCTGTAGATCGCACATGGGCCTTATATTGAAAGCCAGTGAAATTCTATGGCTGTCTTTCGGAGTACTCAGATATATTCCCCAAAGAAGTAGAACATGGAAGACTACTTTGCAGAGTCCTACGATAAGGTATTCCATCACGAGGGCGGCTTTGTCGACGACCCGGACGACCGCGGTGGGATGACCTTCATGGGAATCTCGCGCAGGTTCTGGCCCGACGAACCGCTTTGGGAAGCTATCGACGAGGCTCTTGACGCAGGGGAAGACCCCAATGACTTGATCGACCAGGTGCGACCGCTTGTAGGCGACTTCTATCGAAGAGAGTTTTGGAACAAAGGGCTATGCGACCGGATCGGTCACAAAGAGTTGGCCAGCTCCCACTTTGATTTTTTTGTTAATGCCGGCGCACGAAATGCTATTCGCGCCCTGCAAGTGGTGGCCAATGCCGTCGGCGGCCAAGACATCGACGAGGATGGGCTCGCGGGGCCGGCCACGCGGGCGGCGGTGGACAAGCTCAACGGCCTCGATGAGCAGGGATTTGCAAGGGCACTACTTGTATATAACGCCTGTCGGACGATGCACTACGTCACCCTCGCCCGCAAAGACGCCTCGCAACGCAAATTCATAAAGGGTTGGTTGAACCGCGTCTTAACCTCCTGACGGATATTGACTACAATCCAAGGTCAGGGCAATCAGGGCAGCCTGTTCGGCTGTTTCTGAGATTGCCTCCAAGCCCCAATAAAGATTGCTCGTGTAGTAGCTTGTATTCAATGCGGTCCGCAACACATTATAGCGAGCCGCTTGATCCAAGCGGCCAGCTAGCCCGTACGCGAAGCCGAAAAATTGCGAGGGCGGCATTGGGGTACACATTTCGAGATATGCATCAGAGAAGGCCAAGATAGCAGCCCGGTATCCAACGGAAGCATCTGGTGCATCCAAAGACAAAATGGCGTCGTTGTAGGAAGCGCAGTTAGCCTTGTGCGCGGCAGCGGCGGCTTGCCTGGTTATCTCTTTTCCCGCCGCGTTAAATCGATCCCAAGCTGGGTAGTACTCGTTGCCCCAGATGGCTATTTCCGCTGCGGTTAGACGGTGCATAACGCCGGCGGCGTTAAAAAGGTATTTACCGACTGCAAAAGCACCGATCAACGCGGTTTCGTCAATGGGAGTGCCTGCTGTGTAGAAAGCCTGTTTGGCATCCATATATTGATCGAAAGCCACCGCCGCCTCGGGGCCGAAGATGGTGCGCAAAGAGGCAAAGAGCGAGTCATAGGCAGCATAGGCGACCGAATCGACGACGGCTACAGCAATGGAATCGGCAAAGGTATCGGCAACGATTCCGGCTTCCTTGAGATTTTGATAGGCATTTGATGCTTCACGGGCGGCCAAGGCGGCGATTGTCTCGGTGGTACAGTCGGCCACATTGCCCTGCGTGGTGTTCGCGCGATTGGCACACGCAACAAAAGCGATGAGTAGAACAAAGCGACTCATGGCCATGTTATCTATTCCACCTTCTCGGCGTCCATTAAGCGGGCCATCGCGCGGTGCCGATGGCGTAATACTTGTGGACGAAAGGGGGTGTCGGGCGCGAGGCGTACCAGATGCGGAGGGAGCCGTCGTCGAGGCGCAGTATTGATTGACTGGTGGTGTAGTGGGATTCCCAGGCACGCGACGGGTCGGGAGCGAAAACGGGGTTGTCGGGATCCTTTTGCCAACGCAAACCGTCTGCGCTGTACGCGCAGCCAATAGCGGTTTTCATTTCCGCGCTGCCGTACTGGCTGTAGCTGCCGTACCACATCCAGTACTGGCCGTCGATGGCGACAACCGTGGGATAGAGGAGGCGGTCGTGTTCCCAGGATTGGTCGAGCGTCAGGACCGGGTCGACCGCGACCTGCCAGTCGCACCCATCGGCGCTTTGGGCATAACGTATGCTCCAGGGCAGAGTTCGGACGTCGGTGTACCAGAGTTTGTAGTGGTCGGCTTCTTTGATAAGGGTCGGTGCGTACGCGTGTTCGAGTTGCGGAGCCGATGGCGCATCCCACTCGCTGCCGTCGTCGCTGGCGGTTTCGTGCAGGGTGTGCAGCCGGTCGCCGGAGGGGAAGTTGCAGGAGGAAAACCACAGACGCAGGCGGCCCTGCTCCCTGCACACTGAGCCGTCGGGGTGGCGGAGGAGCGTCGGGGTTAAAATCGAGCGCGTGCCCGTGAAGCGGCACACCGGCGAGCGCGGATCTTTGGTAAAGCGAATGCCGTCGGTGGAAGTAGCCAAGCCTAGGGTGAAGGCGCGATTGTCCACGCGGTCGCTGACATTGTGGCGCGAGCCGCTGTACCACATCGAGTATATCCCCTCCTCGTAGGCGACGCAGGGGGCGAAGAGGTGCATGTCGTCGAAGGACCCCTCAGAACCTAGGGCGATGCAGGGGCCTTCGTCGCGCTGCCAGTTCTGGATCATATATTTTCTCCTGTGTATAAGGCTCTTCCGGCAAACTCGCAGTTGACCGGAACCAGATGTAGTTTAGCTTGGTTCGCTCAGTGCTCGGGTGTTGGAGTTCCAGTCCTCGCTTCGGCACCATTCTAATTTAATAGTTAGTCACTTACAAGATGATGAATAGACAAAACTAGAGTTGATAGACTACCACCTACAGGTGGGCGATGAGATGGGGGAGACAGCGGCATGGCCGCGAAGATTGGACTGAGGGGCGGCTCCTTCCGGGGCCTCCTCCTCGACAACGAGGCGAACGCCGACCGCCAGGGGAGCGGCTTCAACCCCCTGTGCCATCTGAGCTACCCGGATCAGAACCTCTTCCGGGACGACGCCGTCGGCCTCAACTTCGAGCACATCATGAACGGCGCGGCGGCCGACGCCGACCGCTCGATGTTCACTCCCCGGAAAGACCACTGCCTGCTCCTCTCCCACGCTCCCGGTGAAGCGTCGGTTCTCCATCCGGCCGCGGACTCCTCTTGGGGGATTGAGAGCGAGATGCGCTATTGCCTTGGGCCGGACTGCGTCGATATGGAGTTCACTGCCCGCCTGACCGACGAACGATCCGCCCCGCTCGGGTACGTCGCCTTCATGTGGGCCTCCTACATGAACCGCACCTGCGGTCGGGCGATCCATTTCTACGGGACTTGCGAAGGGAAGGAAGGCTGGGTCCGCTTCGGCGAAGACCTTGCGGACGGCCACTTTGAGACCGGCACCGTCGCCCACGCCTCGGTCGATCCACTCCCGTACGAAGAAGGGGCCGAAACTCTCAACATTGTCGAAGATCCCCGCAAGCGCTTCCTCCTGCCGTTCTACTACGGTCTGGCGGACGGCGACGGCGACCTGTCGAGCGGGGACGACCGGATGGTCTACGCGATGATGTTCGATCAGGAGGCGTCCATCCGCTTCGCCCTGTGGAACTTCATCCGGGACGAACGCGGCCAGCCGGACCCACACAGCCCGGCCTGGGACTGGCAGTATGTCATCCGCGCTCCGGAGATCGGCCGGACCTATCGCTACCGGGCGCGGTTCCTGTACCGGTCGTTCGTCGATCGGGAAGCGGTGCGGCGGGCGTATGAGGAATGGATGGCCGAACTATAGCGCTTCGACCTTCACCACGGCGGGGCCAGACTCGGCTCGTGGACGAAGCGCTTCATGCCTAGCACGAGTCGGGCCTGGGTGCGCGGCGGCAGAGCCAGCGCGAACGTCCTGCCTCGCACCGGAACGCACTGGGACGCCCCGTCGACCTCGACCTCGGTGAATTCGTGCTCTCCCATGCCTCCCGCTTGGATCAGCACCTCCCGGCGCTCCGTCGCGCTTACGTTCACCACGGTCAGTTCGGCCCGGTCGTCGCTTAGCCCCGACACCAGTGCAGCCACGTCGGGCGGAAGCCCTGGACGACGGCGCTGGGCGTCGAAGTGGCGCAGTCTCGTGACCAGCAGGCCCCCGTTGTAGTGGGGGAGGGGGGCACCCATGGTGAGCTGCACTAGGCCTTCACAGGTAACGGGATTTCGCTGCTGGAAATAGGCGTCGTTATAGGTGGTCGGGTCCTGCTCGTCCTGCGCCATGAAGTCGAGACGCGACTGCACTTGGGCCAGATTGTGTTCGAGGATCTGCTCTGGATACTCGGGGAACTCGCCGTGTAGGTAGGCCATCCAGCCCCAGTCGTGCCCGCCCTGATCCTTGGTGTGGTGCCACGAGTTGACGGCGAACGGATCACCCGACCGCTTGCGGGTACGCTCGAATCGCCGCGAATCGGATCGGGCCATCGACATACACCACAGATGGGCGATGTCGGACGGGTACATGGGCATGAACTCGAACCAGCCGTCCTGCTGCAGGGCGGTGCCATCCTCCTTCCGGATCGGGTACCACATCCACTCGCCCGGCTCGTAGTTGACCAGTTCGGAATCATCGTACTTGTGGGGCACGTAGAGTTGATCGTCGCGCTCGATCCCGTGGGCAATGAGGACGTCGATCTGCGACCGCGGAAAGTCCATGTATTCCAGCCGGCGCGTCAGCAGGGCGCAGTTCTGAGCTGCGACCCCCACGGCCTGCCCGACGCTGTGCCAACCGTGGGGCCAGGCCCAGCCGTAGCTCGACCCATACCACTTGCCGTTGGTGTGCTCGCCCACGACACCGGAGAGGCCGACGTTGTCGGGCACAATGCCGCCGTTGGCGTCGGCGCGCTCCATCCAGGCCTCGGTGTATTCCATGACCCAGTCGCGGTACTGCCCGTCCGCCGTCAGCAGGTAGGCGTTGGCCCCTAGGGTGGTCGCTAGGAGGTTGACCACGGCGTCGCCGCGGCCCATGCGATCGCGCATGGCTTGGCCCAGCCGCTCGGCCAACTCGGGACTACCTCGCACCACCTCGTGATTGGTGCATTCCGGCACGTCGTAGAAGGGCAGGTTGTACCCTTCATAGGGCCAATGTGGACCTTCCTCGAAGGCCCAGTAGGCCGGCCCCTTGCTGCCGTTTCTCGCGCAGCGGATAATCCGGTGTTCCGGGTCGTAGTTGGGTGCCTCTGGATCCTCACCGAGGAACAGCCCGGCGAAGCGTTTGGCCCGCTCGATGTTGGCCCCTTTGGTCGGATCGGCCATGCAGAGCATGTAGAACAGGTAGTTGCCCTCGCCCTGATGGAACCAGTCGTAGCCCGGCTGGTACTCCCGCACCACCATGGGGTAGCCGTGTCCCGTACCGTGCTGGCTCATCTGCTCATTGATGACGTCGAATCCCCGCTGGGCGTCGGCTAAGAACCGGTCGCTGCCGCCGAGAAGATAGAAGAGCGGCCAGTTGTGGAAGCTCTCGTAGCAGTCATCTAGCGCGTCGATGCTCTGGAAGTCGGGACTGGGGGGCCAGAGCAGGCGCCCATCCGGATGGGTGTACCTCTCGAGCGCCTGCGGAGCGGCGTCCTCGATTGCGTCGAAGAGTTGGCGCTGAAGCAGGGCCCACTTCGGTAGTGTCTGGGCCGATTCGCGCGCCTCTAGGGAGACTGCCATGATCACTCTCTTTCCGTTTTGGGCTGGTACCGCTCAATGGGTCTTTCCAGTGGGCGGTGCCGATGGCGCATCCTACTCGATGCCGTCGTCGCTGGCGGTTTCGTGCAGGGTGTGTATCCGGTCGCCGGAGGGGAAGTTGCAGGAGGAAACTCGCAGTTGACTAGAACCAAATGTAGCTTAGCTTGGTTCGCTCAGTGCCTGCGGGCGTCGGCGTTCCAATCCCCGCTTCGGCGCCATTCTAAGGTAATAGTTAGTCTCTCACAAGATGACGCATATACAAAACCACGACCTTCGCAGAGATCGAATGACGACCGCTTTTCCCATCACCCAACCGCCTGGATTCCACTGGTTCGGCTACTACGACAAGTTCCAGTTCGACCCGACTGACCGCTACGCCCTCGGCATGAGCGTAGACTTTGAGCATCGCCTGCCGACGGAGGAAGATGTGGTTGCCATCGGCATGATCGACCTCGCCGACGGCAACCGGTGGATCGATCTCGGCCAGTCGCGCGCCTGGTGCTGGCAGCAGGGTTGCATGCTCCAGTGGCGTCCCGGCTCGGATCGCGAGGTAGTGTGGAACGATCTCGACGGAGACGGCTACGTCAGTCGCGTCCTCGATGTAGAGACGCGAAAGATGCGAACTTTGCCGCGCCCGATCGGCACCCTCAGCCCCGACGGAAAGCTCGCCCTCTGCGAAGACTACAGTCGCATCTGGAACTTCCGCGCCGGCTACGGATATGCGGGAGTCCCCGACAGGTTCAAAGAAGAGCTCGCCCCGGAAGAGACAGGCGTTTGGCGCATGGATCTCGACACTGGAGATGTTCAGCAGCTGATCTCACTCGCCGAGCTCGTGTGCATCCCGTACCCCGGCCAGACGCCGGAGGACAACCACTACGTCAATCATCTCTCGTGGAACCCCAGCGGCGAGCGGTTCCTCATGTTCAACCGCTGGGCGGGAGGAGGTCAGCCGACGCGCGTCTTCACCATGGCCGCCGACGGCAGCGATCTGCGACTCCTGTCGAGCCATGGCGCGTCACACTGGACCTGGCGCGATTCCGATTGCGCGCTCATCTGGGGCGAAGGCGCATACAAGCTCTACCGCGATGATGACTCTGGCGAGGCATGTGAAGTTCTGTGGGAACACGTGAATGGGTACCAGAGTTATGTGCCTGGGACCGACAATGAGTGGTTGCTGACCGACACGTATCCGGCGAACGACCAGCAGGAACTCTGCCTCTACCACATCCCAAGCAAGAAGAAGGTCAGCCTTGGGGCCTTCGATGCGCCTGCTGCGTATCGAGGTGAGTGGCGCTGTGATCTCCATCCGCGACTGAGCCGCAGCGGCACGAAGGTGGTAATTGATTCGCCGCACCAAGGAAACGGTCGTCAGATGTATCTCGTCGAGATCGAGGATGTCTTGGCTCAGGGACGGGCCTGAGCGCACTGTCTTACTTGGCCAATCCCCGCTTGACCTTTCGCTCAAACTCGCGCATCTCATCTACTCCGTCTAACACGCCGATTTCCATGTTGAACTCGCGCACTTCGCCCGGCTCGATGTACTGCAAGGTTCCGTGCTTGCGGTTCCAAGCGCGGCCGAGCACCGAGCAGTTGCCCGGCTCAATGCCGGTGACGTAGGTGCCCCTATGGAAGTGCTGCCAGTGGTTGACGATGGGGATCTCGCTGTGCTTGAACTGCCAATACAATCCCAAGCCGAGCTTTTCGTTGAGCAGGCCGATGTGGACGCGCCCTTGGCGGTCGGTGCGAGGCCGATGCACGTACACATCGTCGTGGGCACGCGGTTGCGGCCCTTTGGCCACGGTGTAGTCTGCGGGGCCGACGGGGCGGTCTGCGGTCCACTCGGTGCTCTCGCGGCTGTGGAGGACGAGGCGGGTTCCTTCGTCGAGGAGGGGGAAGCCGGGGTTGCAGTGATACACGAACATGAGCGGCGAGCGGTCGGCCGCGAGGTTTTCGATGCGGTCGCGGATGTGGATGCTCCGCTCGCCGAGTACGGTCG
>JAPPEG010000133.1 GCA_028875345.1 Gemmatimonadota bacterium | reverse complement strand
ACTCGATCCAAGAGAAAGGCGTCATCCAGCCCATCACCGTCAACCGCATCGGCCAGAGCTACCAGATCATCGCTGGCGAGCGCCGCTGGCGGGCGACCAAGAAGGCGGGAATCCAAGAAATACCAGCGATCGTCCACGAAATCGAGTCGCAGCAAGACTTGATGGAACTGTCGCTGATCGAGAACATCCAGCGCGAAAACCTGACCCCCATCGAAGAGGCCGAAGGCTACCGCTCGCTGACCGACAAGTGCTTCCTCACGCAAGAGGAAGTCGCTCGCAAGGTGGGGAAAAATCGCTCGACCGTGACCAATCTCCTCAGGCTGTTGCAATTGCCGCACGAAGTCCAAGACTTCTTGCGGCACGGTCAACTGCAGATGGGACACGCCCGCGCCCTGCTCGGTCTCGAAGAAGACGAAGACCGGCTCGCGCTGGCCCGCCGCGCAGTCGAGGAGAAAATGGCCGTCCGCGAGGTCGAAAAGGCCGTTGCCAATCAGCGCGTGGGCCGCAAAAAAAAGAAGGCTCCCAAAGAAATTTCCAACGACCCCCACATCCGCGACTACGAGGAGCGGTTGCAGCACCGCTTCGGCACCGCAGTCAACATTCATCGCACCGCGGCGAACAAGGGAGCAATCCAGATCGCATTCTACAACGATGGGGATCTAGAGCGGTTACTCGACCTGATGATCGAAGGCGAATGAATCCCGGTTGGTGCCTCCTATTCCCGTTTCTCGCCCTCGGTGCCTGTAGCTTGCTCCACGACAACCTCCCCAACGATCCCCCGACCGTACACTTGGCACGGATGACCTGCCAGTCGCCGGGCGCTGCTTCCTTAGACACCCTGATCAACAGCGCGGATGCTGTCTGCCGGGTCCAGCGCGGCGGCGAGGTTCGCTTTGAGATCCGCGCAGCCGACGAGGACGATGACCCTGTGTTCTACGAGTGGCGAGCCCCATCCGGAGGCAGCTTTCGCGATGCGCAGGCCCAAGAAACCAACTCTTGGTTCGCCCCCCAAACCATCGTCGGCTCCAGCGAGCAATTTGTCGTGCAGGTCCTCGTAATCGACCGCAACTGCGATGTCATACCCGATCTAGCCGACCGCCAGCGCTGCGCCGAAGACGCACGAGTGCTGATCGAAAACTTCCTCGTGGAAATCGTCCAACGCGACCCCCTGCTGGAAGTAACCTCCGACGCGACCAGCGCGTTTAGCGCGCCGCAGATAGTTATCGACGCATTTGGCACCGATCCAGACGGCGATCGACTCGAATACCACTGGGAGCCGACGGCCGGACAGGACAGCCTCGGCATTTGGTCAGAGGCCATCCACGACGAGGAAACCGGTCGGCAGATCGGTTCGCGCGCCGTTGTCGTCGCCTTTTTTCCCGGCAGCCACAAACTGCGCGTTTCCGCGAGCGACGGTGCCGCAAAAACCGAGCGCGAAATCGTCCTCCACGTCTCCGTTGAGCCACCTCTGCCGGCCGGCGGCACAGTGCATCTAGTCCTGCCAACAGGTCAAGAATACGAAATAGACGCGTACGAGTATCCCAACGCCAGAGGAGAGCGGCCGCAGTCCGCTTCTTTTTTCCAAGCAGCACGCCTGTGCGCAGCCGAGGGCAAGCGTCTGTGCAGCCCGGACGAGTGGACCGCCGCTTGCCAAGCTGGCCAAACGCGGCGCTTTTCTTCGATCGACGATTTGACTGCCTACGGCAGCCGCGACCACTTTGGCGTGCGCTTCTGCAACGTGCCGGGTTCGGCCTTTTCCCACTTCAGCAGCGACCCAACCGCACAACTCGCGCCTTCTGGCTCGTTTCCCAACTGCGGCAGCGCGACCGGCGTCTTTGACTTGACCGGCAACATAGACGAATGGCTCGCCGGTATCGACGACGCTGGCGACCTAGCGGTGTACATCGCAGCAAGCAGTGTATCTGAAAGCAGTGACTGCGACGGCGCGACCCGTCTGGGCATCCTGTCCATCGAGGGCCAAGACCCGTATGATCTAGAGGTCTTAGCGGAAGTCGTCGCCGACTGGCCCTTGCAAGACTACGAGCAGCCCCTCCTCGGCTTCCGCTGCTGCCGTTGATCCCGCTTTCTTAGCCATGGACCAAGACCAACTCCGCCACCTGCTAGAACAAGTCGCCACCGGTGATCTTGCGCCGAGCCAAGCTTTAGAGCGGCTTAGGAACCTGCCCTTTGAGAACCTCGGGTTTGCCCACGTCGATCACCACCGCGCCCTGCGAACGGGGTTCCCGGAAGTCATTTTCGGCCAAGGCAAGACCCGCGAGCAGGTGTTAGCCATTGCCGAACGCATAACCGAGCACGGCGCGCAGATGCTGGCCACCCGCGTCGAAGCGGCTACGGCCCAAGCACTCGTCGAGCGCTTTGACCGCGCCGAGCACGACCCCCTCGCTCGCACGGTCCTAGTTCCGGGGACCGAACAACCCGCGCCTGAGGGCCTAGTGGCCGTAGTCTCAGCCGGGACCTCGGACCTGCCGGTGGCCCGCGAAGCCGTTGTCACGGCCCGCGCCATGGGCGCGCATGTCGAGGAGGTTTGCGATGTCGGCGTCGCCGGCCTGCACCGGCTCCTAGCGTACCGCGAACTCTTGCACCGAGCGCGGGCCATCGTCGTAGTCGCCGGGATGGAGGGCGCGCTCGCCAGCGTCGTCGGTGGGCTGGTGGATATTCCGGTCGTGGCCGTGCCAACTAGCGTGGGGTACGGCGCGAGTTTTCACGGCCTCGCCGCTCTCTTGGCCATGCTCAACTCCTGTGCGGCCGGCGTGGTTGTCGTCAATATCGACAACGGCTTTGGCGCTGGGTACGCAGCCGCCCAGATCAACCGCCGCCCCAGCCAGCACTCCGAATGATCCACATCGCCGTGCTAGCCGGCGGCCAGAGCCGACGCATGGGCCGCAACAAGGCCCTCCTGCAATTAGGCGATCAAACTCTGATTGAACGCGTCCTCGCCGCGGCACACCCCCTCGGCTACCCCCGCCTCATCATCGGCGACCCCGCCGCCTATGCCCATCTCGGGCTGCCCGTCCATCCCGACCGCCGTCCCGGACTTGGGCCGCTGGGCGGCCTGTACACCGCGCTCAGCACAACCGCCGCACCCGTGCTCCTCCTCGCCTGCGACTTGCCTTTTCTCACGCCTGACTTCCTTCGCCACCTCGTCAACCGGCGCGGGTCGCATCAAGCAGTCGTGCCCTACACGGCCACAGGACTGCAACCGCTCTGCGCGCTCTACGAGCCGCCCTGCTTGGCGACCGTAGAAGCAGCCATACAGGCCGGTCAGCTCGGTATGCGCGACCTATTGAGCAATCTGAATTTGGATCTGGTAAGGGAAAAAGACTGGCGGCCCTACGACGAGCACGGCTTGCTTTTTGCCAATCTCAACGCGCCCGAAGAGTACGAGCGGGCGCAAGCCACACTCCTAAAATCCGGCATCCACCACGCTCAGCATCAACAATAGCGGCAGATAGAGAACCGAAGCCTTGAGCAGCCGTCGCGCACTGGCCACCGAGCGCGAAAAGCTAAGCGCGAGACCGGAGGCGAGAAACAGCGCACCCAACACCACCGCGCCAGCTAGATAGAACGGCCCGGTGAGCCCCATAAACGAAGGCAACACCGAAAAGATCAGCAGCAGCACTAAGTAGCCCATCACCTGCCAGCAGGTGCTGTTCCCATCCGGCTCGACGACGGGCAACATCTTGAAACCACCGCGCCGATAGTCGTCGCGGAAAATCCAAGCAATGGCGTAGAAGTGCGGGTGTTGCCAAGCAAAGAGAATGAGAAACAGGACCACGGCCCCCGGATCAATCGCGCCAGTCGCCGCCGTCCAGCCCCCTACGGGCGGCAGGGCACCTGGCACGGCCCCCAGCGAGGTATTGAGCCAGTTTTGCCGCTTCATCGGAGTGTACACCACCACGTAGAGAAACGCAGAGAGAAGCGCCAAAAACGCCGTCAACAACCCAGCGGTAAAAAGCAGGAAGAACACGCCGCTCAACACCAGCACAAACCCCATCGACAGAGCTGTACCCGGCTTGACGCGCCCAGTCGGCAAGGGCCGATTGCGCGTGCGCTGCATCAACCCATCGACATCGCGCTCCAGATAGTGGTTGAGCACCGACGAGCCGCACGTGGTCAGGCCCGTGCCGACGAGCAGGCAGCAAAAAAGCAGCGGCGCGTGAATGCCTTGCCCACCCAAGAAAAATCCGAAGGCGGCCGTAACCAGCACCAAAAAGGCAATTCGCGGTTTAGTCAGTTCCCAGTAGTCGTGCCAAGTAGCAGTCATATCTATCTCGTTCCGCGAGAAAAATATAAAGCCAGATCCATCGACGGACAATACGACGAGGCGAGTTGACGCGGCTCGGCACCCCGCCTATCGTACTTTGTACCATGACCCAAGACATTGCCCAACGCATCGCCGCGCTCGCGGACGAATTAGAAGAGCACCTCTACCGCTATCACGTCCTCGACGCCCCCACCATCTCCGACCGAGAATTCGACCGCCTCCTCGCAGAACTGCAAGCCCTCGAAGAGGCCAACCCTGCACTCAAGCAGCCCGACTCTCCCACTCAGCGCGTCGGCGGCACGCCCACCAGCGACTTTCCCACCGTGCGCCACGCGCGGCCCATGCTCAGCCTCGACAATAGCTACTCGCGCCAAGACGTAGAAGACTTCGACCGACGGGTGCGCCAGAGCCTGCCCGACGAAGCGGTCGAATACGTATTCGAGCTAAAAATCGACGGCGTGGCCCTCAGCCTTCTTTACCAAGACAGCCTACTCGTGCGCGCCGTCACCCGCGGCGACGGAGTCCAAGGCGACGAAATCACCGCCAATGCCCGCACCATCCCCACCATACCCCTCCGGCTGCGGCAGTCGGGAGTCGATTGCGAAATCCGCGGCGAAGTCTACATGGAAAGCCGCGACTTTGACCAGCTCAACACCCTGCGCGCAGCCAGCGACGAGCCGCTCTTCGCCAACCCGCGCAACTCCACGGCCGGCTCGCTCAAGCTGCAAGACCCCAACTTAGTAGCCAAGCGCAATCTGCGCTTTTTCGCCTACTGGATACACGCCGAAAGTGGCAGCCAAGCGCGCCACAGTGAGTGCCTCGAAACACTCCGCACCTGGGGCCTAATGGTCCCTCAGCACCAGCGCTGTGCCTCGCTGGCGGATGTGTTCGACCACTACGACCACTACGCCGCCACTCGCGCCGATCTCCCCTACGAAATCGACGGGGTGGTCATCAAGGTCGATAACCTCAGCCAGCAGGAGCGGCTGGGCTACACAGCCAAAAGCCCACGCTCGGCCATGGCCTACAAATTTCCGGCCTATCAAGCCCGCACCCGCCTTCGCGAGATCCGCCTACAAGTCGGACGCACGGGTGCTGTGACTCCGGTCGCCGTTTTAGACCCCGTGCCTTTGGCTGGCTCGACCATCGCCCGGGCCAGCCTCCACAACGCGGACGAGATCCGCCGCAAGGATATTCGCATCGGCGACACCGTGCTCATCGAAAAGGGGGGCGACGTAATCCCCAAAGTCGTAGAGGTAGATCTCAGCAAGCGGCTCGACGACTCCGCAGAGTATTCCTTCCCCAACCAATGTCCCTCGTGCAAAGGCCCCCTCACCCGCGACGCCGAAGAAGCCGTCGCACGCTGCGATAATCCCACCTGCCCTGCCCAACTTCGCCGTCGCCTCGAACACTTTGCCTCGCGCAACGCCATGGACATCGAAGGCTTGGGGCCGGCCGTGGTCGAACAATTGGTAGAGCAGGGATTGGTAAAGGACTTGAGCGATCTCTACGAACTCGACGTAGAATCCCTTGGTGCCCTAGAGCGGATGGGCGAAAAGTCAGCGCAAAACCTTCTCGACGGCCTCGACCTCAGCACGAAGCAGCCCTTCGACCGGGTGCTCTTCGCCCTCGGCATCCGCCACGTGGGCGCGACCGTAGCCCGCACCTTGGCGCGGACATTTGGGAGTCTTGACGCTTTGTGCAGGGCTAACGTTGAAGAGTTGGAAGCCACCCACGAGATCGGCCCAACCATCGCCCGCAGCCTGTACGCCAGCCTCCCCGCGCTCCCCGCACTCGATCGCGTGCTCTACAAGCTCAAGAATAAGGCCAAGTTGCAGTTTGCAATGGAAGCGGAAGAAGAAGCCGCGCCAGCGTCGTATTTTAACGGCAAGACCGTAGTCATCACCGGCACCCTGTCGAGCTACAGTCGCGACGAAGCAGCCGCGCTGATCGAGCGCTTGGGGGGCAAGGCCACGTCCAGCGTTAGCAAAAAAACCGACCTGCTCATAGCAGGCGAAAAAGCGGGATCTAAACTGGCTAAAGCGGAGGAACTCGGCGTCGAAGTGCTCGACGAAGCGGCCTTTATCGCGCAACTAAAAAAGGCCGGGGTGGCCTAATTCCCTTCTAGCTGCTGCTTGCCTTTCTCAAAAATCTCGTCGGCCTTTTCCAGCAACGCCTCACCCCACATCACAATCTCGCTACCGATCGCTTCGACCCGTTTCCACCAGTCTGAGTCGTCGCCTTGGGTAAAGTACAGGCCGACCAGCAAGACAATCGCGCACACCACCGCGACCTTGAAAATCTTGCGCAGCAAGCTGCCTAGCAATACCACCGCCACCAACAGCAACAAGGTGGCGATGACCGGGTGTGCCTCCGCATAGGAGACGAGCGCTTCTAGGGAAAAATCGTCCAGCATAGCCATCTCCTAGCTCAAGCCAACGACGCAAATTCCCATTCCTCCAATTCCACCATCTCATCCACAGCCACCGGCACACCCACGCCCAAACCCGCCACTTGCAGCGACCCCACCTCGATTTTCCCTTCCCTCACATCCAAGGCCACCAACCCGTCGTTCACCTCCCGATAGAGCTTCCCGTGCTTGGCCAAGCAGGCCGCCTGCTCGTCCGCAGTCAGGTGATCCAACCCCCGCACGTAGTGGTGCCCGTTGCGCTCGACGTGCCCAATCCCCAGCGCCGCCACGTGCGCCAAATCTTGGTGCAGGGGCACCACCGACAGGTTCATCAGGTCCTCGCCCGAGAGAAAACAGCCCTCCCGCTGCCGCGCCAATGCCAAGTTGGCCAGCGCCTTGACTAGTCCTTTGCACGCCTTGGACGAAACGCCCTCGTATCCCAGCGCCAACGCTTGGCGAAAGGTGTCCTGCGCATCGTCCGACTCGTCGATGAGCAAGGGACGATGCGCCGCAGCGGCTCGAATACCCGGTTCTAGGGCAGCATCCAAAGCCACGCTCCGCTCTAGGGGCTGCTCGACGTAGATAATGCGCTCGTACAAACGCGGCTGTGCGGCTGCAATGCCATCGAGCAAGCCCATGAGCGAGTCCATTTCCCGATATTGCTCGTTGCCGTCGAGCGTGACCTTGTACTCGGCGTCGCGTCCGTCCAACAGTTCGGCAATCGCGGTCAACCGCGCCAAGTCGGCTTCCAAATCGCCGTTCACCTTGACCTTGAAGTACGTCAATCCTTGGCGCTCGACGCAATCGGCCAGCGACTGCGGCAACCCATCGTCCAACCGCTCCTCGGGCGCAATATCGCTTGGGACAATCGGGTCGGCCAATCCCACCGTGTGCCGCACGTGCAACTGCGCCAGCGGCGCAGCCCCTATCACTTGGCCGGGTTCCACTCCTTGCAGTTCGGGGTGAATCGCCCCCAGATCCAAGCCGAGGAGATTGGCCTTGAGCAACTCAAAGTAACTCGTGCCCACACCGCATCCCACCGCGTCGATCAGGGCGCGCTCCATCAGCGTACTGCCGTGGACAGCCGTCAACCGATTCAGGCCGTGCGCGTCGCCAGCGGATACCGTCTGCGCATAACCGGCCTGCCAGATGGCAAAGAACGACGCGGGCGACCGCGCCGCATCCAAGTACGCCGACCTCGCCGCACGCGCCGCCCACAGCAAATCGGCGACATTGTCTTCGTAGCTTTTAGCCGGGTCTTTGTCGAACCACTTAGGCGGAAGGATGTCGGCTGCAACCCCTTGTACCGAAGTGCCGTTTTTTAGCGCCCCCTGGGCCACCACATGCAGGATCGGCACCGCGGTCAGCACGGCCGCGCCGTATTTGAAGGGCATGCGGGTATGCACATTTCGCATGTAAAACCGCACGTCCTCAAGCCTTATTTCTACGGCACTCACGAGAGTTGCGTCTCCGCCAGCGGCTGCATGGCCTCAATATCGACTGCCCCATCAACCCCGAGTCCAGGCCGCTGTAGGGAACCGACCGCGATCCGGCCTTCGCGAATATCGAGAAAACCACTCTGACCCTCGGCGCGGTACAGATCGCCGTGCCGCTCAAAGCACCACGCCTGCTCAGCAGCCGACAAGTGATCCAGCCCCCGCACGTAGTGGTGCCCATTGCGCTCGACGTGATCGATCCCCAACGCCGCCACGTGCACCAAATCTTGGTGCAGCGACACCACCGGCACCACGGTCAAATCCTCGGCCGAGACAAAACAGGGATGGCCCGCGGCCGTGCGCTGCCAGGCGAGTGCGCTGTTGGCCAACGCCTTGACCACACCCTTACAAGACTTGGACGAAACGCCGCTATATCCCAAGTCCAACGCGCGGCGGAAGCAATCCAAGGATTCGTCCGACTCGTCGATCAGCAAGGGGCGCTTTGCCGCCAAAACCCCGAGATCGCTCTTTAGCGCGGGATCGAGAGAAAGGGCGCGGTCCATAGGCTGCTCGACGTAGAGGATGCGGTGGTAAAATACCCCCAATTCCTTTTCAATCCGCTCCAACAAAGCCAACAAATCGGCCGCGTTGCCGTACTGTTCATTGCCGTCGAGCGTGATGTGATACTCTGTGCCGCTCTCGTCCAAGAGCGAGGCGATCTCCGCCAAGCGCTCGAAATCAGCCTCTGGATCACCGCCGATCTTGATCTTGAAATAGCGCAGGCCCTGCCCCTGAATGCATTCCTCCAAGGACTGCGGCAACCCATCGTTCAACCGCTCCTCGGGCGCAATCGCGGCCGTGCGGATGGGATCGACCAAGCCGACCGTATGGCGAATGCACAGCGAGCGCATTGGTGCCGCCGGCAGCACCGCTGCAAGCTCCAGTCCCTCTAGCTCCGGGTGAATCCTCTCCAGCGCCAACCCAAGGACATTGTCCTGTAACAGCGCAAAATAGGGCTGCTCCAGCGCGACCCCCAAGCCATCGATGAGCGCCCGCTCCATCAGAGCCGCGCCGTTGGACGCCAGCAGGTCGTTGACGCCTCGCGCCCGGCCCCAAGTCCGACCCGCTTCGTAGCCCGCCTCCCATATTGCGAATGGGGTTGCGCCGCCTCGACTCGACTTCCGATAAGCGGTGGCAGCCGCTTGTGCTCCATCCACCAAGTCCCGGATGCCATCGGCCATCGACTTGCTTGGGTTTTTGTCAAACCACCTAGGCGATAGCATGTCCGCAGTCCATCCCCGCGCCCGACGGCCATTGCTCAGTTCTAGATCCATGGCCACATGCAGCGCGGTCAGGCTATCAGCAACTACGTTGCCGAACTTAAACGGCATCCGCATCCGCATCTCGCGCACGTAAAATTCGATGTCTTTAATCGCTACTAGCATTCTGTCAACTCCCGGCCCATACCTGCCGTGCCTTCTCCATCTGTTCGGCCACGGCCTGCGGGCCGGTGCCACCTTCTATATTACGACGCGCCAAGCTGTGGCGCACATCGAGCAGGCCTAGCGCGGCCGCGCCGAAATCCGCGCTGTGGGCGCGCAGATCTTCCAAGCTAAGGTCAGTGAGGGGGCGGCCTTGCTCTAGCGCGGCCCGCACTAAGCGGCCAACGACGCGATGAGCCTCGCGGAAAGGCACGCCTTGGCCCACTAAGTAGTCGGCCAAATCCGTTGCCAAGGCCGTAGAATCCACCGCGGACTCCATCCGCTCGGCACGCACTTCCATGCTCTCCCAAACACCGGCGAAAACCTCTAGGCAGATGGTCGCCGTTTCCAGCGCGTCGAAGAGCGGCTCCTTGTCTTCCTGCAGATCCTTGGCGTACGTCAACGGCACGGCCTTCATCG
>JAPPEG010000317.1 GCA_028875345.1 Gemmatimonadota bacterium | reverse complement strand
TTTTCGACTACGGCGACGAGGCCAAAGCGCAGATCGAACAGGCGGGCGGACAAGTCGTCGAGGTGATCGACTTGAGCTTAGAGGAGAGTTTCGTCGCACATGTGGAGCTTCCATCGTGAGGGCTTGGCGCGCATTGCTGTGGAAGGAAAGCCGCGAGGAACTGCCGAAGGTGCTGGTGGGGTTGGGGCTGTGTGCGGTGGTGGTGGCGCTGCGGCAGAACGCGGAGTTTAACGAGGAATTTGCCCAAGACTTCGCTCGCTGGATTACGAATTTTATCGTGGTCTGCGGCGTCGCGCTGGGCATGGGTTTGGTCGCCAAGGAAAGCAGCAAGGACACCTTGTCGTTTTTGCTAGGCAAGCCCTTATCGGCAGCGGAAGTGTTGCTGCCCAAGTACGTCGTTGGCGCGGCGGCCCTGTTGCTGCTGGCTGCTGGGGCTTGGGTGACGGTGTATGTGGACTTGGAGGGGCTGGCGTCTAGGGGCTACAGCTTCTATAGCGGTAGCGGTTATTGGTACTTCCCTCTAAAGCAGTTCGCCGAGGAGGTAGGCTATGTCAACATGTTGCTGGTCCACCTTACGACGGGATTAGTAGCCTATAGCCTAGTCTTCGCCAGCTCGACGGTGGCCGACCACCCGCTCAAAGGGGCGGCCTTGGGCATTTTGCTGCTGACCGTCTTTCTCATGTCGTTCGACATCGTGCTTGACTATTTCCCCGCGCTTGAGCCGCCCCTAGCGTTCCTTTCAGGCCGGGCTACGATAGTCCGCATGTTGAGCGACTCTTGGCTCTATTTCGTGCGACTAAGCGCGACAGCGGTGGTGATGGCCGCTTGTGCGGCGGTTTCCATCGCGCTTTTGCGTCGCTTCCGCGGGGTCAGCCTCGGTTGGAAGCCGATTGTCATCAGCTGGCTGGTCCTGATCGCTTTCATAAATCTCGGTGATCTGACTCGGGAATCCCCGCCGCCAAGCCCGGGACCGCTGAGTGTGCTGACGCCCGAGGAAGGGGCCTATCTCGACTTGGCCGTCGTCGGGGATCGAGGGTATGTGGCGACTGAAGGGGGTTTGGCCGTCGTCGATTTGAGTGATCCTACTAAGCCCGAGTTACTAGCCACCGCGGAGACTCCGCTGTGGACGATGAGCCGGATCGCGGTCGTGGATTCGCTGGCTTACCTCCTCGGCCAGCTCAAGGGCTTGCCGGCTGATAGCCTCGGCATCGCCGTCTTCAGCGTCGGCGACCCAGCCGGTCCGATCTTCAAAGGATACCGAATAATTGGCAACGATATAGAGGAATTTTGGAACTGGGACCGCTGCGGCGCGGGGCTGATCCTCAGCGGGCGTTGGGGCGACAAGTTGGGATTAGTGTCGTTTGCATTAGATGCGGAAAGGCTGCCAGCACGGGCGGACGAACTGGTCGTCGAGGAGCTACCAGAAGGCTATAAGAATGACCCCATGTCCGGTTGGTGGAACCATAAACTGTCCATGCACATACACAATGAGCGTATATGGGTAGGGTACGGAGCCGGTTTCCTCGCAGTGGATGCCCAGAATCTGGGGGCGCTGCGGGAGACCGTGCGGGTGGAAATGGGTGACTACAACAGTGAGTACGACGCGCACAAGAGCCGTACGCTAACCCGTGAGGACAACACGCTTTACGTCCGACGGTACTGGCCCGGAGACTTGGTCGCCTTCGACATCGCTAATCCCAATGCGCCACGCGAGATCAGATACTGGTCTTTTAGTGCTAGAACTACCATAAAAGTAATCGACGGCTGGGTGTACAGCATGGCATGGAGTGGATTGTCCGTCGATCGGTTAACCGATTATAACGCCCACGAGTACATAGGCTCTTGGCAAGTACCCGACGAGCTGCGGTCTTCGTCTTCTATCAGGCAGAATTGGGGACGGCTCCATCTCATCCGCGGCCACTTCTATACCCTGATCGGGCGTTCACTCATGGTGCTCTCGCCGGAGCAGATCAAAGGAGATCGGCCATGAGCACTTTATACGCGCTGTTGTGGAAAGAGGGCCGCGAAATCCTGCCCAAGGTGCTGGTGGGCGTCGCGCTCGCCGTGGTGGTCTGTTTGATGCGGAATAATGCGGATTTTAACCGCAGCTACGCAGGAGGTTTTGAAGAGCTGATTATGGGCGGTCTGGTGGTGATGGCGATTGTACTGGCTATGGACGCCATCGCCCGCGAGCGCAGCACGGGCACTCTGTCCTTTCTCTTAGACAAGCCGGTAGCGGGCGCGACAGTGTTAGCCGTCAAGTTCTTGTTGGGGCTTGGCGGGCTGCTATTAGTCGCGCTAGTAGCTTGGGCGACGGTGTACATAGATTTGGCCAGTCTTGAGGTGGAACACGAGTACTTGGCATATAAACTGGTCACCGTGCAGAGCATTGACTATGCCTCAATGGTCACCCTGTCATTTACTCAATTTGCGCTGCTCTACGCCCTAATTTTTATCGGCTCGGTAGTGACGGATCATCCCTTCAAAGGCATTGCCGTGGGTATTGCGCTGGCCGTGGTGTTGGGGGTTTTCCTCACCGGCCCGGCGACGGCCCTTTTTCCGATTCTCAATCGCTATCCACTCGTCGCAATCGGCTTGGATAATGAAGGGCATTTGGTGCGTTTGGCGACGGACTCCGCTCGGTTTTGGGTGAAGATCTTGGCCAATCTGGGTTTGACAGCGGCAGCGCTGGTGGTGGCGGTAGTGCTTTTACGCCGCTACCGCGAGGCAATGCTCTCGTGGCGCACGGTGGCGATGGGATGGGGTGCGATCATTGCCGCCATCTTCGTGATTTCCTACGGGGTGCCTCTCGTCAACCAACGGATGCCTGCTGGGGTGCTAGAAGCCCCCAATGAGCAGCACTATGGGGACCTCACTGTCCAAGACGGACTCGCTTATATGACCACCGGACAAAGCAGTATCGCCATTGCCGACTTGAGCAACCCGCAGCAAATGCGCCTGCTCGGCAGTGCTAGACCAGAGTCTTATAAGTTGTGGGAGGGTGGCCACGAGATATGTGTAATTGATTCGCTGGCATACCTCGTCGGGTGGCGCAAAGGGCTGCCCAGCGACAGCCTAGGGGTGGTTGTCTTCGACATCAGCGACCCGGCCGCGCCCACGCTCAAGGGCTACCTTATGTTCGCCGCCATTAAAAAGAAGAAGTGGAAATACCAGTATTGGGGAGCCACGGACGGCAGTTTGCTCCTCGTCCGGGAGCGAGGCAATGCCTTGATTGCCGAGGCGTTTGCCTTCGATGAAGAGGGAATGCCGGTGGTGGGCGACGAGCGAGTGATAATGACTATATCCGATCCCGTGGGCGATTCCCACATGTGGAAGCACCGATGCCAGGTAGGTGTGCGCGGAAATCGCGCCTACATAGGGACCAATCGCGAACTGGTGATCATTGATGTGGCCGATGCACACGCTTTGCGCGAGACTGGGCGGCAAACGCTAGAGTCCTTTTGGCCTGAGTCTTACTACGGTCCTAAGCTGATAGCTACCGATGGCGATAAGCTCTATGTCGAGCGCTTTTGGCCGCGCGAGTTGGTCGGATTTGATATTACCAATCCCGATCAACCGCGTGAAGTAGAATACTTGCCGTTGGCTTGGAGTAACGACATTCGCTCTTTGCAGATTCTCGATGGAGTAGTTTACGGGCTGGGTTGGTCGTCAGAGGTCAAAGTGAGAGCGTGGACTATAGCCGAGTACGGGGCACTGGTTGAAGACTCTCCTTTGGTCGGACCCAAAGACCGTGATAAACGTTGGCGCTTCAACGCCTTATCTGTGGCCAATGGGTATCTTTACGCGACGAGGCCTGATGCGCTGCTGGCGTACCGTTTGGACTAGGACGAGACTCAGGGAGGCCGTGGGGACGGCGGAGTTCATATTTCAAGAAGATTTTCAACCAAGGAAAAGTCTGATGAAACTATACCTTAGCATCCTCGTCGCTCTCATCAGCACGGCGAGCGTAGGGCTAGCCCAAGCACCGCGCGCCGCGATCATCACGGGAAAGATCCACAACCCCCCAGCGCGGGAAATCGAGTTTGGCTACCGATCCTCGCTATCGCCAACAAGGTCTGAACACCTCGTCGTGCTGGACAGTGAAAACCGCTTTGCCCTCACCTTTCCGGTTCCCCGAGGAACGCTCGTCATGGGAGGCTACAAAGACCCACAACCTCCCAAGTGGAAATGGCTGGAGGGGCTGCGATCTTTCGTCTTTGGGCCGCGCGCTCAGTTGATCCTCTTTGTCGAACCTGGGGACAGTCTGCACATCGAGATGAACGAAAGCCGTTTCTCCTCCTCCCTTGAGTTCAGCGGCCAAGGCGCGGATAACAACCGCTTCATAGCCGAGATTCTGCCCGACTACTTCGCCTTTCGCCTCGACTACAAGGGACTGACGTTGGAGGATTTCATACGCCAAGTGGATCAGCGGCGGCAGGATGAGTTCGAGTGGCTCGCTAAGGGGCGCGAGAAATATGCGCTTTCTGCGGGATTTATTGAGTATGCGACAGCCCGCTTCAACTACGAGTGGGCCAAGCAGATGATCTCCTACCCGACGAATTACAGATTTGCCAACGACCACGATAACAGGGACATCACCCCGGAGTACTATGACTTTCTACAAGACATTCCCTTGGTCGATGAAAAGGCCATTGGCGTGAGCGAATATCGCACCTTTCTGACGCGCACCTTGGGTTGGGAGTCGGACAAGGTGGCTCTCAAGGAGCTTAGAAATCCCACGCTGTCCGATCGGTACGATCTATCGGGGTTGGGATTGTCGGAAGCCGCCCAGACCCAACTCGACTCCCTATACGAAAAGGACGGCCGAAAACCTAGCCTGTCGAAAATGGTCGATTTGTCGGCGTTGGGTTTGTCGGATTCGGAGCAGATTCAACTGGACTCCCTGTACGAAAATCGCCGCTCGCTCAGGCTGTCCGAAAGATTCGAGCTGTCGAAATTCGAGCTGTCGGCAGCCGCCATAGCCCAGCTCGACTCGTTCTACGAAAGGTCGGGTAAATCCTATGGCATTGCGAAGTCAAGCGGGTACGAATCGTCTAGCATTGATACGATGGGCACGAGGGTGGTGTTCCACCTACCTATGGAAGAAGAGCTTGAGGGAACGGGCGAGAGAGTCCCGCTGTCTGAGCTACTCGATTGGTCGGAGTTGAGTCCATCGGCCGCTGCCGTGGCTCAACTCGACTCCCTGTACGAACATCGCCGCTCGCTCAAGCTGTCCGAGAAACTCGACTTGTCGGAATTTGGTCTGTCGGAAGCGGCGCAAGCCCAACTTGACTCCATCTATGCCGGACCTTGGATGCGCAGGGTTAGTTTCGGTGGGAAACGATACGATCTAGCTAAGCAAAAACTGGACGGGAAAGTGCTCTATTGGTTTCTGGCCGGCGAGTTAGTTAATGGGTTTGAGCGCGGCCACACAGACTTTGCCTTGGTCCATGAAAGGTGGGAGGAGTTCAAAGAAACCAACCCCTATCCAGAGTACAACGAGGCCATTGAGGCGGCATTGACCAAGGCGCTGGTTCTGCAACCAGGGCAACCTGCGCCCGACTTCACGCTCGACGACCTCGATGGCCAGCCAGTATCGCTGAACCAATTCAAAGGGAAGGCGATATTCATTGATTTCTGGGCGAGTTGGTGCGGGCCGTGTATCGTTGATCTGCCCTATATACAGAAAATCAAAGCCGAGATGGTCGAGCAGCCGGTCGTCTTCCTCAACATCTCGTTGGACGACGATGAGGAAGCTTGGAGAAAAGCGATTGCCAAACACGAGATCAAAGGCGTCCATCTGCGGGCGGCTGGCTGGAGTGCGGACGTAGCAAAAGCCTATAGCATCAGTAGTTTGCCGTCGTATTACGTAGTGGATGCACAAGGGAGGATCGCGGAACGGCTGCGCGTATTGGATGATACTCAAGGGATCGTCGCCATAATCGCGGAGAGCACCAAAGCAGCGGGCGACTAAGCGCCAGACTAGCCAAAGTTCAAGCAAAGGGGTCGGGATTGCTCCCGGCCCCTTTTTGCGCTATCATCAAAATTTTCCCCAATAACGAAAGACAACGCACATGACCACCGCGATATTTGCCGGGCGCACCGCCTTGGTAACGGGCGGCAGTCGCGGCATCGGCCGCGCCATCGTCCGAATGCTGGCCGAACACGGAGCCAGAGTCGCCATCAACTACCAGCACAACGCCGGGGCCGCGCAGGAAATCCTGGCGCAGGTCGAGGCGTGCGGCACCGAGGGCATGGCCGTCCAAGCCGACGTGTCGCAGCAGGCAGAAGTCGAGCAGATGATCGCCCAAGTGCGCTCGGCATTCGGGCCGGTCGAACTGCTGGTCAACAACGCCGGGATCGCCTATACCCAGGAACACGGCGAGTTCGGCTTTGCCGAGTGGGAAAGGATGTTTGCGGTCAACGTCCACGGGCCGTTTTTAACCACTTGGGCCGTCAAGGACGAGATGATCGCGCGGCGCTTTGGACGGATCGTCAATATCTCCTCGCTGGCCGCTTGGCTGCTCAAGCCGAACATGATCCACTACGCCACGACGAAGGCAGCCGTCATCGCCTTCACCCGGCAATGCGCTCAAGCGTTTGCCGAGCACAATGTGCGGATCAACTGCCTAGCACCGGGGCTGACGGATACCGAGCTGGCGCGCTCGGCCAACTCCGGCCAAGTCGCCGAGCTCATCGCCAGCACTCCGATGGGACGGATGGCCGATCCGGCGGAGATGGCGTCGGTGGTCCGCTTTTTATTGTCCGAAGAATCCAGTTTTATCACTGGACAGACGATTACCGCCTGTGGCGGACGGTCGTAGGTAGAAAGGTATAGGCAATGCACAGTGAAATATACGCGGCCTACGGAGCGGCGCGCCCCCGGTCGCAGGAGTACTTTGCCCGCGCCTGCAAAACGCTCGGTGGCAAGGTGGGACACGACCTGCGCTACGCAACGCCGGTACCGCTCTATATCGAGCGGGGGGCCGGCGGCCGCAAGTGGGATGTCGATGGCAATGAGTACATCGACTTCCTCCTTGGCAACGGGGCCCTGCTTTTGGGGCACGCGCCCGCCGAAGTCGTAGAAGCTATCGCCGAGGCGGTGGGGCGCGGGACGCACTTTGGCAACGACCATCCACTGCACATCGAATGGGCCGAGCGCATACAGGCGCTGGTTCCTTCGGCTGAACGAGTGCGTTTGGTCAATTCGGGGACGGAGGCGACCCTGCTGGCGCTGCGCTTGGCGCGGGCGTTTACCGGCCGCCGCAAGATCCTGCGCTTTGCTGGCCACTTCCACGGGTGGCACGACGACGTGATGCGCGGCGTGCAGCCGCCCTTTGATGCGGACGGCTCGTTGGGCATCCCGCCGCAGGTGCGCGAGCACGTGGTCTGCGTGCCAGCGGGGGATGCGGAGCAAGTCGCCGATGTCCTTGACGCTGACGGCGATATTGCGGCGGCGATTATCGAGCCGTCGGGGGGTTCATGGGGACGAGTACCGTTAGCACCGGAGTTTTTACGCGATCTGCAAACGATGACCAGAGAGCGCGGGGTGATACTGATTTTTGACGAAGTGGTCACCGGCTTCCGCTTTAGTCCGGGCGGTGCGCAAGTGCTCTACGGGATGCGGCCGGATCTTTCTTGTTTCGCCAAGGTCGTCGCTGGCGGCATGCCCGGCGGGGCCGTGGTGGGACGAGCGGACGTTATGGAACTCTTCGACGTGACGGATGATGCCCGCCCGCGGGTGGCGCATCAAGGGACTTTTAACGGGGCACCGCTTTCGGCCGCGGCTGGGATCGCCGTGCTCAAGCGCGTGGCCACGGGCGAGCCGATAGACCAAGCCAACGCCCGCGCCGCTGAACTGCGCACCGCCTGGGACGAAGTACTGGAGCGCCGAGGCATCGCCGGATACGTGTACGGGGTGTGTTCGACCTTTCACGTCTATTTTGAGACTGATCGCCAGCGCGTGCAAAAGGCCCAGAGCCGGGCGGCTTTGCACGCGACCGAGGCCGAGCGGCTCAAGGGGATGCCAGGGAAGCTGATCGCAGAGTACCAGCGCCATCTGCGCTTTTACGGAGTCGATAACATGAGCTCCACCGGCGGCGTGCTCTCGTCGGCGCACACGGCTCGAGATGTCGAGGAGGCGACCGCGGCGTTTGCCCAGACGGTTGATTCGCTGTTGGCGCAAGGGCTGATTCTGACATTGTAGCACTGTGGCCTTGCCGTATGGCGCAGTCACTCGTACTTTTGGTTACAATCCCTTTACATTTTGCCGCGAGGAATGTCTATGGCCGAAGTCGTTCGCCACAACTGTGGTTTGACCGTAGCCCACTCTCTGCACGACGCCTATCGCTTTATTCATTCGCTACAGCATCGGGGCCGGGAGGCGGCCGGTATTGCTGCAGTAGGCGATGGCCGCATCGACGTGATCAAGTGGAAGGGCGGGGTCTCGCGCTTTGACGTAACCGACCTCCACAAAATTTTCCTCAGCCCCAACTACCACACCTACATGGCCCACGTGCGCTACGCCACCCGAGGCTCGAAGGACAAAATCCTCGAGGAGGCGCATCCGCACGTCATCGGCGGTTCGGTCGAACACCGCGACAACCACATCCTGATCTGGGACTGCGACGTGGCGGCCGTCCACAACGGCCAAGTTGACCGGGCCTTCTTCGAGGACTCAGCTCC
The DNA here is from genome assembly GCA_028875345.1 of Gemmatimonadota bacterium. Lineage (GTDB taxonomy): Bacteria > Latescibacterota > UBA2968 > UBA8231 > UBA8231. Next base: position 1,351 of record JAPPEG010000317.1, on the reverse strand, counting down.
CTTGCCCTTGTATTCGAGCTGCGATACCGAAGCCTTGCTCTACCTCTATCGCGAGCGCGGTGCGCACAACTTTCTCAAGGAAGTGCCTGGTGCCTACACCTTGGCCATCGCCGACAAGCGCGAGCGAGACGTGATCGCAATCCGCGACCGCACCGGAATCAAACCTGGGGTACTCGGCTGGAAAGACGGCAAGTACGTGATGGCCTCGGAGGACATTGCCTTCCGCAAAAACGGCGGCGAATACGTCGAAGATTTGGAGCCGGGAGCGATCTACTCTCTCACGCCTGAAGGGAGCTATAACAAGGAAGTTGTGGTATCGACCAACCTCGCTTATTGCTTTTTTGAATGGAATTATATCACCGACCTCGACTCGATCATCAATGGCGTCAGCGTGCGCCGCATCCGCGAATCGCTGGGCGAGATACTCAGCGAGGAATTTCTGCCGCCCGACGTCGATCTGGTTACGTACTTGCCGCGCTGTCCCGAGGTGGCGGCCCGCGCTTACGCCAAGCAGGCGGAACTGCCCTTTGAACCCGTGTTCTACAAGATGCGCGGCGAGCGCTCGTTCCAAGGCTCGACTGCTGGCGAGCGCAAGAACTCGATTGGCCAGAATTTGCACCTTTTGCCCGGGATGGCGCAAAAGCTCAAGGGCAAGACCGTGATCCTGATCGACGACAGCATCGTGCGCGGCAACAACTCCAAGCGCGCCTGCGACCTGCTCTACGAGGAAGCTGGCGTCGAGCAGGCCTATTTGGTGAGTTACACGCCGCCGATTGGCATCATTGGCGACGATGGCGTGCCGAGGGGATGCACCTTTGGGGTGGATATGCCGCCGGACCCGCCGCCGGGTGACGAGTTTATTGCCCGTGGGCGCACGGCCGAGGCCATCGGCGAGGCGATGGGGATGCCAGTGATTTATTTGTCGCAGCAGGGGATGTTAGAAGCCTTTGCACGCGCCGGACTGCCCGAGCGCGATTTGTGTACGTACTGCATTGGCGGGCGCATGCCCTTTGAAGCGGCTGGGTCGCTGATCCAAATCGGCGACAGGCCGCAACTCGACCTGTGGCGGGCCTGACAGAGAGACAATATGTTCAACAGAAGCGGGCGAGGGTTTCTTCCCTCGCCCGTATTTTTTGTTGAGAGTTGGCCTTCTAGTCCCGTACGACGGCTAGACGGTGCAATGCCGTCTGACCGTCGGCTTCTAAGAGGAGGTGATAGATGCCACTGGCGACGAACTTGCCGGCGGCGTTGCGTCCGTCCCACGGCACCATGTGGTTTTCGCGGGCGGCGCGGGGACCTAAGTCTTTCCACCAGACCAAGTCGCCGTTGGTCGAAAAGATCGACAGGCGGG
>JAPPEG010000381.1 GCA_028875345.1 Gemmatimonadota bacterium | reverse complement strand
CGGCAACTGACGTGTCCGTCGAATTCCGCACCCGCCGCCGCGTCGAGTGGGCCGACACCGATCAGGCTGGCATCGTCCACTTTGCGCGCTTCTTCGTCTTCATGGAAGCTGCCGAGCACGCCTTCTGGCGCAGCTTGGGTCTGAGCGTCCACAGCCAACGCGACGACGACATCATTAGCTGGCCCCGCCTCACCGCCGAATGCGAGTACTTCCGCCCCGTCTCCTTTGAGGATGTCCTCGACATCCATGTACACCTCGAAAAGCAGGGCGAGAAGTCCCTCAGCTTCCGCTTCGAATTCCACTGCGACGGCGAACACATAGCCCAAGGCCGACTCAAGATCGCCTGCTGCGTCTGCAATCCGGGCGAGGCCATCCGCGCCATCCCCATCCCGGACTTTATCACCCGCAAACTGGCGGCACCCCCATGAACGCGGCCCCTGCCCTTGCCGCAGCCGACGTCTGCAAGCACTTCGCCCTCGGCGACCAGACCGTCGAAGTGCTGCGCGGCGTCTCGCTGTGTGCCGAGGTGGGCCAGTCCCTGGCACTTATCGGTCCATCTGGCTCGGGCAAGAGCACTTTACTGCACCTGCTCGGCACCCTCGAACCCCCAACCTCCGGCCAAATTGCCATCAGCGGGCAAGATCCACTAGCTCTCCCCGAACCACAACTCGCCCGTTTCCGCAACCAGTACATCGGCTTCGTGTTCCAAAATCACCATCTGCTACCCCAGTACTCGGCCCTCGAAAACGCCCTAATCCCTACCCTCGCCTTTCCTCAAGCCGACCGACGCGAGCGCGCCCGCGACCTTTTAACCGCCGTCGGTCTGGAAGAACGCCTGCACCACCGCCCCGCTGAGCTGTCCGGCGGCGAGTGCCAGCGCGTGGCTGTGGCGCGCGCTTTGATCAACCAGCCCGGTCTCTTGCTCTGCGACGAACCTACCGGTAGCCTCGACCGCCAGACAGCCACCACCGTCGCCGACCTGCTCTTCGCGCTCCACCGCGCCGAGCAAGCCGCCCTCGTCATTGCAACCCACGACCTCGAGCTAGCGGCGCGCTGCGATCGCCGCCTGCATCTGCGCGAGGGGACGTGCGCCGAAGTCTGATCTACTACTGGCGGGTTCATCTAGGGCTGCTGCTGGGGACTGCGGTCGCCACAACCGCCCTGACCGGTGCTCTCCTAGTCGGCGACTCCATGCGCGGCAGTCTGCGCGACTTGGCATTAGAGCGCCTAGGCCAGATCGACTACGCACTGCTCGCCGAGCACTTCTTCCGCAGCGACTTAACCACCGAACTGCCTGGAGGCCACGCGCCTGTCATCCTCCTCAACGGCAGCGCCCGCCACGCCGAGACCCAAGCGCTCGCCGCTGGCGTGCAGATCCAAGGCATCGACGTCCGCTTCGCCGCGCTCTTTCCCGAGGGCGGCCCCACTTTGCGCGATGCGCTCAAACCAACACCTAGCCAGCCATTTCCCTCACTCGTCGTCAGTGCCTCGCTGCAACGCGCCCTCGGCCTCGAACTAGGCGACGCGGTCCTGCTCTCGCTGGAACGCCCCAGCCCAACCTATCGCGAATCCCTCTTTGGCCGCCGCGCCACCGGCGATCTCGTCGCCACTCTGCGCGTGGTGCTCACTGGCGTCTTGCCCGACAGCGGGGCGGGGCGCTTCGGCCTGCGACCACATCAGCACCTGCCGCTCAACGCATACCTCGACCTCCAAGTCCTCCAGCGCGCTCTCGACCAACAAGATCGCGTCAACGCCCTGCTTATTGCCGCGCCCAACAGTCAACACCAAGACCTGCAACGCGCTCTTGCCCAGCATCTTACTCTCGCCGACCTCAAGCTGGACCTCGCACTGCACTCCAATTACATCGAACTCACCAGCACTCGCTTCGTCCTCGACGACTCGACCCGCGCCGTCGCCTTGGCCAGCGCCGCCGCCCAACAGCTCAAAATCGCCACCTTCTCGACCTATCTGGCCAACGCCATTGAGAGCAACGGTCGCCAAGTCCCCTACTCAACCATTACTGCCCTCGATGATCCCACTGGCCTCTACCTCGTCGACGGACGGCCCGCGCCAGCTCTCGTAGACGACGCCATCTACCTCGACGCCTGGACAGTCCAAGAATTGGCCGCAACTCCCGGCGACTCCATATCTCTGACCTATTACATCGTCGGCCCGCGCCATGAACTCCGGACCGATCAGGCCCACTTCCACCTCCAAGGGATTGTGCAGATGCGTGGCTTGGCCGTTGACCCGACCCTGACGCCTGCCTATCCGGGGTTGCAGGAAGAAGATGATATAACTGCCTGGGATGCGCCCTTCCCCATCGACATGGGGCAAATCCGCCCGCAGGACGAAGCCTACTGGGACCAGTACGGGGCCGCGCCCAAAGCTTTTGTCACCGCCCATACAGGCCAGCGCCTGTGGGGCAGCCGCCACGGCGCGCTGACCGCCATCCGCTTCTACCCGTCCTCATCCACCCAATATCAGAGCCTGCGCCAAGACCTAGTGGATCGCCTGTCTCCGACGGCGGCCGGCTTCTCCTTGCGCCCCGTCCGCCAAGAGGCTCTGTTAGCATCAACCGGGGCCACGGACTTCAGCGGCCTTTTTATCGGCTTCAGCCTCTTCCTCATCGCCTCGGCTGCATTACTAGTAGTTCTGCTGTGCAAGTTCGGCCTCGAACAACGCGCGCGCGAAGCAGGACTGCTGCTCGCGACCGGCTACCCACTCGCCGCGGTGGGCCGACGCTTCTTGGGCGAAGGCATCGCCTTAGCCACGCTGGGTGGACTACTCGGTCTAGTCGGTGCCCCACTCTATGCCTACCTGATGCTGGCCGGCTTGCACACCTTGTGGTTGGAGGCTATCGGCACGCCCTTCCTCTCCCTCCACCTTAGCTGGTTGAGCTTAGGAGTGGGCTATCTATCCACCCTGCTACTGGTCTCGCTGGCGCTGTGGCGCACCGTGCAGCGCTTCCACCGAATACCCGTCCGCGCCCTGCTCGCTGGTGCCCTCGACACCGCACCGCGTCTCCCGCGCCGTCGCAGTGCCGTCCTCGCCGCGCTTGGTCTGGTTATAGCCCTCGCCTTAAGCATCCTCGCCAGTATGGCTGACGCAGCCACGGCCGCCGCGTTTTTTTTAGGCAGCGGCACTGCGGCCTTGTTGGCGCTGTTGGCCCTATTCGCGGTATGGTTGCGCGCTCCGACAGCGAGCCGCCTCAGTTCCAGCCTCGGCCTAGGTCTCCTCAACAGCACCCGCAAACCAAGCAGCAGCACCCTCTGCACCTCCCTCGTCGCCTGCGCCACCTTCGTCATCGTCGCCGCCGGGGCGCACCGACAAGTCGAGTGGTCAGACGATCCGGGCACGGGCGGTTTCTCACTCGTCGCCGAGGCGGAAATTCCCCTGCACCAGGACCTCAATAGTGCGGACGGTCGCTTCGAGTTGGGATTGTCAACAGACTTGGGCACCGCGCGATTCTTCCCCTTCCGCGTCCTGCCCGGCGACGATGTAAGCTGCCTCAACCTCTACATACCCCAAACTCCGCGCATCCTCGGCGCACCGGACGAATTCGTCCAACGCGGCAGCTTGCCCTTCCGACAGACGCTCGCCCTAACGCCAGACGAGCGCGCCAATCCCTATCGGTTGCTCCAGCGCGATTTAGGGCCGGGCGTCGTCCCAGCTATCGGCGACTTTAATTCGGCTCAGTGGATTTTGCACAAGCGTCTGGGCGATGACATCCCAATTGCAGAGGGTGTGGCCGTGCGGTTAGTCGGCCTGTTGGACGGCAGTCTGTTCCAGAGCGAGTTGCTCATTGCCGAGGACCGCTTCGCCGCGCACTTCCCCGCACGCGAAGGCTACGGCTACTTCCTAGTCGAAACAGAACAACCAGCCGTCGTCGCCGCCGCGCTCGAAAGGGGATTAGCAGCCTACGGCCTCGACGCCACCTTGAGTGCCGAGCGCCTTCGAGGCTACCGCGCCGTCGAAAACACGTACCTGGCGACCTTTCAGACGCTGGGCTTGCTCGGGCTACTCTTGGGGACTCTGGGGTTGGGGATCCTCATTCTGCGCAATGTCCTCGAGCGCAGTGGCGAGTTGGCGGCCTTGAGCGCCTGCGGCTTTCGCCGCGCCCGCCTAGGGGCGATGCTGCTCTACGAGCACGGCTTCCTCCTGCTAGCAGGCGAAGGGATAGGCAGCGTCGCCGCCCTCATCGCCGTGGCCCCCCGCCTTTTCGACCCCACACCCTTGCCTTGGGGCTCACTCAGTATCTCGCTCGGCTTGGTCTTCGCCGCTGGCCTATTGGCGTGTGCTGCCGCTAGTCACTCGGCCCTGCGCCGCCCCCTGCTCGCGGCCCTCAAGGCTGAGTAACCGGCGCTACTGACCGATGCAGTACAGGTGCGACTCCGTCCGCAGGAAAATCCGCCCTCCGGCGATGGCCAACGACGACAGCGTATAGCCGCCGTCGAGTTCGTTGGTCGCCAGCACCTTGTACTCTGGTCCGGCTTGCAGCACGGTCGTCACCGCGTTTTCATTGACCACGTAGAGCTTGCCGTCGGCCAGGACCAGCGAGGCGCTGACCGTCCCTTGGGCCGTGCGCTCCGGCCCCCACACCACCGCACCCGTCTTAGCGTCGAGGCAGGTGGCTCGCCCTCGGTCATCGACCATATAGAAATAGCGGCCATCGGTAACAGCCGAAGGCACGTCTGGTCCGCCCGCCCCCGTCCACTTCCACGCCAAGTGGCTCTCGCTAACGTCCCCCGTACCACCGGCGCGGAACGCTAGCACCGGATTGCGGCGACTGGTCGCGTACACCATCCCGGCGACCGCTACAGGTGACCCGACCACCCGGTAATTCCGCTCCTTGTCCGGATTCAAGCCGCCCGCCCGCCAAACCTCCTCGCCGGTAGCCGGATCGTGACCGGTGACATAGTCCCCGCCGGAGACGACGATTTGCGTCTGGCCGTCGTGTTCGAGCACCACGGGCGTGGTATAGGCGTCTGGCGACTCACCCGGCGCGTCGGTTGGCCGCTCCTGCCACCACGCGACCTCGCCAGTAGCCGCGTCAAAGGCGATCAGATAGGAAGCATCGTCCGTGTTCATCCCGTGCAGGACCTCGACGAAGAGCTTGCCATCGTAGAGCAAGGGCGAAGAGGCGTAGCCCCACATCAGGCCGAAGGGGCCGTGCTCGGCCTGCAAGTCGTAGTGCCACAGTTCCTCGCCGTCCATGTCAAAGGCCCGGATCATCCCCGTGCCCGTAACGGCCAGCACGCGCTCGCCATCCGTGACCGGCGAAGGCGAGGTGTTGTTGTGCTTGCGCCAATAGGCATTGCCCTCGGCGAGCGTGCGCTGCCACAACACGCTGCCGTCGGCCGTTGACAAACAGCCCAGCAGCAGCTTTTCGCCACCCTGGATTTCCTCGCCCGTATTGGGCGACGTCAAAAAGATCCGCTCGCCCCACACCACCGGCGTACTCCCGCTCCAAGAGGGCAGCTTCCTACTCCAGACCACATTCTCGCTCGTGCTCCAAGTCGTCGGCAGGTCCGCGGCCTCGCTGACGCCGTTGTGGTTGGGACCGCGCCACTGGGGCCAGTATTCTTCAGCATTGGCATACAAAGCGGCCAAAAGCAGTAATGAGACGATTGCGCAATTTTTCATGATTTGCTCCTATCCATTTTCAGCAAAATTGCACTCCGAGCTATCAATTGACAAGTATCTCCAGTTGCTGATCTCACTCATCCGTTCCATTATCCGGTCGCCACCACGCGCTCGTACCTCTTCTATATCGGCCAGTTTGAGCCAAATTCAAAAGTTGACGGTCTTGTTTTTTTGTAGTAACATAAAATAAATGGTGATCCTTGCATGGACGCAACGCGGCAAGGCGCGCCGGATCATCAGCATGAGGAAAGCCAATGAACGAGAACAAGCCGTATATGGACCTCGATTCCGATGACGATCTACCGGATCTCGCCACTCCGGAATGGCAGGCAAAATTCGCCCAAGTCCCAGTTCAGCGAGGCCGACCAAAGGCCGCCGTGACCAAAATCTCCACCACTATTCGGCTAGATCCCGATGTGCTAGCTGCCTTTAAGGCCGATGGCCCCGGTTGGCAGACCAGGATCAATCAAGCTCTGCGGAAGAGTGTCGGACTAGAGTGAATCTTGTTCTGCCACGTCCAATTTACCCCTCCCAGTCGAGCAACACCCCGAGCGCTTCGTCCAAATTGTTGTAGAGCAAGTCAAAGGCTTTTGCCGCCTCAAAAAAAGGAAAGCGGTGCGTGGTCATTCGCTCTGTCTGAATGACTCCTGTCTGCAATAGCTCCATCGCCCGGCGTGCGGTCCCCGAGCCTATGCCCTGTCCATAATAGCCGCCTAGGATCTTGCGGCGCTGGATCTTACCCGACATCAGCGGCAACGGCGCGTCCTCGTAAAGCCCGATCAGGTGCAATAGCCCGCCAACGGCCAGCATATCCAAGCCTTGGTCGAATGCTTTAACTCCTGCCGGGCCACCGACCGCATAGACGACGATATCGGCACCAACTCCCGCTGTCAGCCTACGCACCGCGTCAATAGGATCCTCTTCGGCGGCGTTGACGACCGCGTCGGCCCCCAACTCCTCGGCCAGTGCGCAGCGACTCTCCAGCGCATCAACGGCGATGATCCGACCCTTGCCATTGTGCTTGGCCACCTGCAACATCAGACTCCCAACCAGTCCCTGGCCCAAAATCACTACCGTGTGGTTGGGGCCGATCTCCTCGATATCCACCCAAGTCACCGCACCCGAGACCAGTGGCCAGTAAGGTGCCGCGTCGAATTCCACACCAGGCAGCATCGCCACCACCTGTGGCTGATCCTGCGGCGCAGCCAACACCGCTGGGCGCACCACGTATTCAGCGTGCGGTGCCAGTGCTACTACCCGGTCACCTACAGCATAGCAGTCGACACCCTCCCCCAAAGCGTCAACCACTCCCGCCAGCGAATAACCCATAATCTCGGGACTGACTGCGTGCTCGCGCGTATAGCGTGCGCCGATCTCCGATCCTCGGCTGATCAGGCTGCACACCGCCTTGACCCGCACTTCCCCCGGCCCCGGCTCGGGCATCGGCACTTCCTCGATTTCGATATTAAACTGCCCTGTTGGTTTGATAACGCGTTTCATCTCCATGCCCCCATTTTCCTAGGAACTAGCATATACGAGATAGACTGCCGCCAACCCCACGCTGAGCAAGCAGGTAGCAACGACAAATACGCACATGCGGCGCATATCCTCGGGCCGGCCGCCTGCCGGATCGTTCGCATCGCCCAACCACAAGTCTGCGACCTGCATCCCGTCCTGCCAAATAGGGCCAACCAACCGCCGCTGTAGCGCGCCGGCCGCGGTTGCTTCGCTCCACCCAGAATTTGGTCCCGGAACGAGCGCGTGCTGCTGCCACCCAACCACAAGGGCCTTGCGCGCCGAACAATGCGGCAAAAAAGACGCGACCACAATCATCAATACATACGTCAAGCGCGCCGGCAAAAAATTCAACACGTCGTCGAGCCGCGCACCACACCAGCCAAAATAGCGATAGCGCGGCGTCTTAAAGCCGACCATGGAATCCATCGTACTGATGACCTTAAAAAGCACGAGGCCCGGCAATCCCAAAAGCGCGTAGTAAAAAATCGGCGCAATAAAGCCATCCACCGCATTTTCGCTCAAACTCTCCATGCCCGCCCGCCGACACGCCGCCGCATCCATCCTTTCAATATCGCGGCCCACGAGCATCGCCGTCGCCTGACGCGCACCGTCCAGATCTGCGGCGCGGTCAATGGCCAAGCCGTGTTTGCACAAATCTTTGAGCGCAATGAGACTGTACAAAACAAAGGCGTGAAAAAGCCAACCGATCTCTGCTTGGACGCGATGCAACATAATCGCCAACGCGCATATCAACCCCACCCAGAACGCCGCCAAAATGCAAAACAGCACGCACCCACCGACGTATCCATCCAAGCGCAGGCTGCGCAGCACCCGCTCAAAAAAAGACAGCGTCGCACCCACCAAGCGAATGGGGTGCGACGCATAGACCGGATCGCCGATAAGGCCGTCGCAAACAACCGCGCAAACGAGCAACAGCAGATCGGGCGCGAGTATGGTCAGGTCCATTTCAGACGCCACCCCAAGGCCAAAGCATCGTACGCAATCGCCAGCCAGTCGTCTTCATTTATCCGCAGTTGCTCGTAACACGACAAATAGGCTTCTGGTTTGGCAGCCAACGAGGTCGCCAAAATAGCGGCTTGCTGGCGCAAGACCGGAGCGGCCAGTGCCTGAGACAGCGTGCCGTAGCGCACGCGATCCCAAACCGCGGCAAACGCATACGCCGCAGCGGCAACGCGCGGCTCGTACACCACGGACTTGAGGTTCTTTTGCAACAGCGCAAAATCATCCGCACTCAGGCGTTCGGCCATCGCTGCCAACAAGCGCTCCTCTTTCATGCCAAAACGCTTGAGCGCGTGTACGATGCTGCGCGTATGCGACGGCTCTAAACCATTTTGCCAGCGCAGACTCTCCAAAGTGGCCTTGCGCACGGCTGTGCCAATCAATTCGCCCAATTTGGCGTGATGTCCCGCGCTGGTTTTTGGCTTTCTCGTGGAGTCTAACGGAGCGGCAATGCCGTATTGGTCCGTGCCCGTGCCCGTTGCCAAATCGCTCGAATAGCGGCTCGCAACCGCGAGGTCGCGCAGGGCCGCGGACTTGCCTTCGGTCATGGTCACCACGGCTCGCGCCATCGCGCCCGGGGAGAGCGGCCAATTGACGAACAGCATAGTGTTGATCGTGCCCACATGGGGATCGTCTTCTTCGTGCCAAGTAGCCCGGTCGCCCGCACACCCCGCATTGCCCTCCACCCCGGCGGTTACAACGGCACACACGCGCAATTCAGCGTGCGTTTCTACGACGCAAGCCGCATAGTTCACATTGGCCGCCGTGCCCATCAGGGCAACTTGATCTGGAGGCCAGTTGTGCTCCGCGCATACGTGATGATGATAGCCAGTCTCTCCGAGTTGTTTGAGCAAGGCAAAGCGCGAGTCGTGCCCTTTCCCTTCGCAACTTTGGTGATTGACCAAGTAGCGAATGTCGTTGCACAACCCCCCGTTACAAGCCGACGTACTCAACACCTGATGCGGCGTCTGCAACCGAGCAATCAGAAAGCGCCCCTCGCGCGTCAGGTCGTAACACTCATGCTGATCAATAACGTCCATCCCTAGCGAATGCCCGGCGCAAACGGCATCCACGGCTCGCCGTACTCGTTGCCAGCCCGATCCTGGCCCCGTGCCAGGTACACCGCATGTGCTGCGTGTGGCCCCGTACTCCGCACCTTCACCGTCGCTGGCATATAGCGCATGGTGTAGCCGCAGCGGCGCTTGGCACTGGTGTTGGGATTGGAGCCGTGAATCATTTTGGAGTGATGGATATGGCACTGGCCCTCGCGGAGTTCCAGATCGACGACCCGCGACATATCAACTTGCTCAGCCACGATCTCCCGCCCAAAGACGTGGGTGTTGTGATCAACCTCTACATAGTCCGAAAAGCCGTGTCGGTGCGAATCGGCGACCACCCGCATACAGCCGTTTTCTCGCGTCGAGTCGTCAATGGCCAGCCATACGGTCAGCACCTCGTGTTCGCTGAGCCGCTCATTCCAATACGCCGAGTCCTCGTGCCAAGGCACGCGCTTGCCATCGCCGGGCGGCTTGCTGATAAAGTGGCTCGACCACAAGACAATGTCCGGGCCGATAAACGCCTCGACAAAATCGAGCACCTCGTCGGCGAGCAGCCACTCAAAAAGCGCTGGATGGGTAAAGTGCGGCACGTCCATAGCTTCGGGTCGTTTGCCCGCAGGCAAATCGGCCAACAAGCCAGCGAAGAAGTCCTGCAGGCGCTGGAACTTCTCAGCGAGAAAGAGCGGATGTTGATAGACGAAATAACCGTGATCGCGGTAGAACTGCACGTCCTCAGCAGTCACGTGCAGGGGATGAGAAATGCTCATCGGCGAATACCTTTCCTCGTAGTTGCGACCTCAATATACGGCAA
>JAPPEG010000145.1 GCA_028875345.1 Gemmatimonadota bacterium | reverse complement strand
ACGACCAGCCGGGCTATTCGTCGATCGGGCGCTTATTCGCCATCGGCTATATCAAGGGATTGCGCGAGGCCGTGTACGCGAGTTAACGTCTGCTGCATCTCGGGCATGACGACGAAAATGTGGCCGCAATACTGCGGCCGGACTGCTCATTAACCATGCCAACGTGCGCTCGACGACCCAACGGCGTTTAAGTAGGGTAAATCCAGGGCCTTGTTTGGCGACGAGACAGGAGTCGCCCCGGGTGGGCACCGAGGTTATGACTACGCTTATGATGTCCATGGTCTTCAAGTGCAAGCCAGAGAAAAGGAGTTTTTAGGCTCCCCTTCTCTGGCCCAACCTGTTAAACTTCCCTGTCCACATCAATCACAATTAGGCGTGACACACGGGGGTATCGGCGGGTTGCAATCGTACACCTGAGCCCCTTCATTAGCTGCACAACTCTCGGCCATTCGGGCACTGCAAAACGAACTGGAGGCCGTCGTGCTGCCAGTACACGGAACGACAGCCTGGTAGCATTCGCTACGCTCACAACCTCCGCCTTCTATGGATCTCTCTCTAATCTCACTGTAGACACGGGCCGAAGCTTCCCCATGGTCGTAACAACAAACCCTAGAGCGAGCTAAGACTCTCCAACGATACCTTCTAGGCTCTCTACACGTAGAGCCCTCCTTTATTTTCCCCGCTGGACACTGACAGACGCCGTTACTGTCTCTGGTCTGCCCTGATGGACATGCCACCCATTGGCAGACGCCGTTACTGTCTCTTCTCTGCTCTGATGGACATGCCACCCATTGGCAGACGCCATTGGCATCCCTCTCTTGATCCTGTGGGCATGGCGGATAGACACAGGCAGAACCTATCTTCTCCGCCCCTTCTGGACATTGGCAAACACCGTCGTCGTCCTCGCTTTGACCTTCTGGACATTGGCAAACACCGTCGTCGTCCTCGCTTTGACCTTCTGGGCACGAAGAAGAGCCAGGAGGGGGTATAATCGGCGGATTCGTGCCAGGCGGCTGACTACCGGGGCCTTGATTCCCCTGATTGCCCGAAGGCTGACCACCGGATGACGGAGTACCTGACGAGCTACCTGAAGACGACGTGCCAGATGAGCCAGACGAAGACGACGACGGAGTACCTGACGAGCTACCTGAAGACGACGTGCCAGATGAGCCAGACGAAGACGACGACGGAGTACCTGACGAGCTACCTGAAGACGACGTGCCAGATGAGCCAGACGAAGACGACGACGGTTCAGAGTCCTCATCTTCATACCGAGTACCTCCATCTGCTCGCACAAAGTATCTTTCTAAGAAGGGACGATCATCTTCAGGAATTGATATGAGCGTGTCCAGCGCCGCTGCCGAGAAATTGACCGGCAGATAATAGGATCGAGTATGATACTGGCTCCTGAGCTCATAGAGACCCTCGGGGCGCGGCTCATTCCTATTGTGCAGATCCAAGAAATCTCGATACCAGACCGACTCAAACGGCGGGCGGTACTCCCCATCCGCCGACACATAGCGACGGTTGATAAGGTAGGTGTCGTCGTCTTGTGTAAGGTAGTAGCGGCGGATACTGTCGCGCCAGATAGGCCCCCGGAAGATGCGCAACGCCGAGTTGGGCTGCACAAAGCTGCTTGTGAGCCAGCAGTATCCATCCGCAACGGCCACGACCGCATCGTGATCTTGGTGCGACACCTTTCTACTGGGATTATCTCTGCGCTCCGCGACCGTGACCTCGCTCCCCTCTATGTGGAACTCGAAGCGGCCATTGAAGACAGTCCAAACCGAATCCTCCTCTGCCTCACAGGGCCACCAGATCCGCCAAGTCGGGCTAGCAGATGCTTTAGCGGCAGGCCCAAGAGCAGCAGGCTCCGGAAGATATGGTGCGAGAACAGGGGTCTCGTCACTATTGCATCCCCATCCCAGAAAAAGAAACAGAACGATAAATCTACGGCCCATAACAAACCTCCTAGTAAGATAGCTATCGGCAGCGAGGTATTCGTTGTTTATATGCTATACCATAAATTCACGTTCCTAACGTGTGCAAACCTAAGTTTAGCCAGAAAGGAGTTCCTCACCTCATCCCGGACTCATGTTATAATACGGACTATAGTGTGATTTACATGCTTACTTCTGTGGTTTTTCTGTGATTTTTCTGTGATTTTTCTGTGATTTTTCTGTGATTTTTGCCCAAATACGGTATAATTGGCCCCGCCAAGGCCGACCTACGGCCAACGCATCCTGCTGATTACCACCCGAACCGACCTCCAACAGGTGCTGGCAGCGCTGGGCTATTGAGACGACTGGAGAGCCTTAGTGCCGCCCGCTACTCGCTTGGAGATTCGCAGCCGCACCGGCAACGTGCGCGCCGATCAGGTCAGCCGAATCGTTTCCGTGGCCTACTGAACCCGCCCCCTCTTGATCGAATCGTTCATTCGCTGAACCATGTTGACCACATCGCACCCAACAGCAGATATTTCTTTGTCATGCTGAGCAAAGCGAACGAAGGTAAGACCGACATGCGCGCCTGCATGGAAGCCTACCGCGACATCGGCTTCGCTCAAGATAAACTCCGCGCAGCGAAGTCGAAGAATCTCCCACCAGCGAGGCTGGATAGGTAGGTTCAATGCTATGTGCGATCATTTAGCGACAAAAATCCGCCTGTACTTGTTGGTGCTAGGCGCGCCCCTACTCGCCGCCCAAGCCCTCAAAGCCGAGGAACTGCGCCTCGGCGGCCCGGGCGGCTGGAGCGAGTGGACGCTGCCCGGCGACGCGGTCGATGTCGCCGACGGCGTACTCAAACCCGCGTTCGTGCGCCAGAATATCGACGCGGTGCAAAACGCCGCGACTTTTGGCGGCGGCATCCGCGCCGCAGGCACAGCTTTGAATCGTGCGCCCCTACTAATAGATGGAAATGTGGAGACGACTTGGGCACCTGCCGCAGAAGCCCCGCTGGAGGACTGGTGGATAGAGGTCGATCTAGGCCGGGTGGTCTCGGCGCGCACCATCCGCCTGCATTTTGCCGAGGACAGCGAGCCGCTCGAATTCTTCAAGGTTTTCACTTCCGACGGCGAGCCTTTCTTCACCAGCGCCGGCGTGGCCATTGAGGGCACCCTGCGCTACAACAAGCGCCGCCTGTACAGCTTTAACCAAGATCGGGTCATCGAGATCGACTTTGGCCTCAAGCCCCTGCAGCACATTCGCATCCAAGCCGACAAGAAGACGCTTGGGACCCAGCTTAGCGAGTTGTCTGTAGAAAGCGTAGGCGACAATCTGTCCCTAGGTGCGCGAGAACGCGGTGGTCAGATCGACGTGCATAGCCTAGTCGGCTCCGGCCGGGATGAGCGCCATGAGAACCCCTTGATCAGCCGCAACCTAATTGACGGAGACATCACCTCGTACTGGGGTCGCAAGGAGGGGCGCGGAGTGACGCCGGTGGGGCTTTTCATCCTCGACTTGGGCGTGCTCTTTTGGGTCGATCGAGTGCGGTTGTTGGGGGACTTCACCGGACTGCCAACGACCGGCGAGAGGGCCCGCACCCGCTTTGGCTCCATCAATTATCTGTGGTACAAAATGTCGGGGTCGGACGGATCGCTGGCCCCGGACGGATCGCTGCGCTGGGTCTCGTTGGGGGAATTGCCCGAATCGCTGCGCAACCGCCGCGACATCATCCACTTTGAGGAGCGCTTTCCCTCGACCAAGTTGCGCTACGTCCGGCTTCTCTTTGGCATGACTTCTGGCGCGCTCTCGGGCACGACCGCGGAGTTTCAAGTCTTTGGCGAAGGGTTTCCTGCCGCCTTGACAGCGCTCTCGCCGATTTTCGACTTGGGTGGGCAAAAGACGATCTCGGCGCTCGATTGGCGAGCCTTAGTGCCGCCCAATACTCGCCTAGAAATTCGCAGCCGCACCGGCAATTTGCTCGACGAAGAGTACTCTTTCTACGACAAGAACGGCAAGGAAGTCACCGCAAGGAAATACGACAAGCTCATTCCCTCTTTTCGCGGACAGATCGACACCGTGCGCACAATAGGATCGGACTGGAGCAACTGGAGTCCGGTCTATGAGGTTTCTGGCCAGGGGTTTTTGTCGCCGGGACCGCGGCAGTTCGCCCAAATCGAGGTACAGCTTTTGAGCGAAGATCCGTTCAGCGCTCCAGCATTGGAAACGCTGACCCTGCACTTCCACCCTCCGCTGGTGCAACAGACGCAGGCGGAAATCTACCCGGCCGAGGTCGATCCGGGCGCGCCGCAAAATTTCACCTATTTCCTCCGCTCTACCGCGACTTCGGCCAACCGGGGATTCGACCAAATCCTGCTGAGTTCATCGGCCGCCGTGCGCTTCAGGGCCTTGCGCATCAACGGGGAAGAAGCCTCCGTCCAAATCGAGGAGCGGGACGACGGGCCCCTGCTCGTCCTCGACCGCGCCGTGCGGCGCTCGGGTCTTTTGGAAATCGATTTCGAGAGTACGCTCTACCTCAACCAGACTCGTTTTGACGCCTTGCTCTTCAACAGTAGTCTGGAAGGTCAGATGCAGCAGGTTGACGCGGGGGATGCCAGCGAGGCCGTAGCGAGCGAGACAGTATCCGTAGCCTTGCCCGCGGCCTCCGATCTGCTCGATAACCTGACAATATCAACCCAGTTGCTAACTCCCAACGGCGACGGCATCGGCGACCGGCTCGCACTCGAATTCAATCTGCTCAAAGTACTGGACCCGCGCACCGTGCGAGTGGCCATTTTCGACCTGACCGGGCGACAGGTGCATCTTTTGAGCGAAGCGGAGCAGGTGGCCGGACGAGTGGCCTTGGAATGGGACGGACGCGACCACACTGGCGATTTAGTGGCACCGGGAAACTACGTCTTGTACGTCGAAGCCAGCGGAGACGCGCGCACCGATCAGGTCAGCCGAATCATTTCCGTGGCCTACTGAAACCATCCACACCCGATTGGATCCGATCCCACGCCTACCGCGAGCAATCTAGTCATGCTGAGCGGAGCGCAGCGGAGTCGAAGCATCTCATCCCTAGGAGCCTGTGCATAACATCAGTATCTAATAATCAGATGACGCTACTTACCTCCATCACCCCCAACCCTTCCTCCAGTTCCTCGACGCTAGCAAAAGCCACCAAGGTGCAATGCACCCCCTCGGTCGCCAGCACCCACTGTATCGCCCGTTCAGTGCGTGGCACCAACTCGCCCGGCTCGGCCAGTTCGTACCAAGGGCCTGAGACAATCGGATAGACCAGCGGCAGCTCTCCGCGAATGCCCTCTCCCCTCGGCGATAGCTCCTCAACCTTTGACTCATCTACTACCGACCAATCGGTCTGCGTTTTGTCGGCCCAGCTAAGCCATTGGCCGCCCAAGGCCTTCATAATCAGCACGCCCTTCCCAGCCCGCGCCGACGCCGCAATGCCCGGGGCCTGCCAGCGGCAGACGTAGTTGTAGATGACCAAGTCGGCGTCCGCTTCGGGTTCGGGGCCTCGCTCAGCGTAGGCTTGCTGATCGGCCAACATGTGCCGAATCAAGCACAAGGCGCGCACTTTGCCTTTGGCCTTGCACTCGGCGATGCGCTCGGCCAAGCCTTCGTTTTGCAGATAGGCATAGTGGTGTACCCGCAAAATATCAATGGCCTCGCGGCGCACATTGGCGAGGTGCTTGTCGATAGTCCCCTCCACCTCAGCGGCTGCCGGCGCGCCCACCTTGAGCGAGAAGAAGCGGTCGTCCCTCGGGCCTTTCAGCTCGTCCGGGATGTGGACCTCATCGCCGTAACCCATGTCGAATAGATTGACGCCCAACTCGGCGGCCCGCAGGTAAATCCGGCGCTTCTCCTCGGGCGGCGGATGGCCGTTGATGCCCTCGTGGCGGGCCAACAGCCCACCCAAACCAACGGTGCTCAGCTCCATGTCCGTCTGTCCAAAGCGGCGATATTCCACAATGACCTCCTTGCGTCGTTATGATGCGCTCACAGCTTGCTGCCTCCAATATGGCGCGTTAGTTTCTCCGGCGCGAAAAATTTACCCCACCAGACCACATCGTCCAAGGGAGAATGCAGTACAGTAATTCCTAATTCCTGACACACAACAGGAGGCCGTCACCGCGTGAAACTCTACTACAGCACCTATGGCATGAAGCAACTCGACGTCTTTGAAGCCCTGCCGCGCCTCGCCGACATGGGCTACGAGGGCATGGAAATCGCCGTCACCCCCGGCTGGCCGACTGAGCCGGCCAACATGGACGCGGCCGCGCGCAAAAGACTCGCCGACCTCTTCCGCCAGCTCGGCTTCCCCTCGCCAGCACTCATGGCCCTGCTCTCGCCCTGCGTCGAAGGCGAGGGCCGCGCCGCCGCACTCGCGCAGTTTAGGGCGACCTTTGAACTGAGCCGCGAACTCCGGCTCGACGACCGCCCAATGATCGTCAGCACCACCCTCGGCGGCAAACCCCCTTGGGAGACCGGCAAAGAGCGCATCGTCGAGCTGGTACTCGAACTGGGCGACATGGCCGCGGAATACGACGTCATCGTCGCCATCGAGCCGCATGCCGGCGACGACTTTGAAACGCCGGAAAAGGCCGCTTGGCTCATGCAGCAAACCAATCATCCCAACCTCGGCCTCAACTTCGACTATAGCCACTTCTGGGTCGAAGGCATCGACTTGCAGCACTCGATTGACCTCAATCTCCAGTACTCAGTCCACAATCACATCAAGGACGGCTATCTCGACGAAGAGGGGCGGGTCCGCTATCTCCTCCCCGGCAGCGGCAAGCTGGACATGAAGGCTTACTACAAGGCCATACAAGACGCCGGTTGGGACGATTACATCTGCCCAGAGGTCACCGGCCAGATATGGAACGCAAGTGGATACGACGCCTGGAGCACGGCGCAGTTTTGCTACGATATACTAAGTGCGACGCGGGCGTCTTCAGGCTAAGTGCAGATCAGCCCTCAATGAAGTCCAAGTGAAGTCGCCAGCGCACGGGGCCCTGTTCTCTCTTGACTCTGTGAAGGTGCCATCCTATCCTAGTCGTCAAGGCGTTTCAAGGACGCCTCGGTCCGCGGAAAGGGTTGAACCCACCTTAGCTTTTTCGCCTGCTGTTAAAGAACCTTCTTTCGGCTTGTCTTCGCGGATGACAGGCATTTTGAAAGAGGGTTTTGTATGGCTACCGTCCTACCTCCCAATCCCCATCTCGATCATCTGAAAAAACAGGCCAAGGACCTGCTCAGGTCCTTCCAGTCCGGCGATTCTCAGACCTGTGCGTCCGTGCAACAGTACCTGCCCCGGTTTTCCCGATTATCACCTGACGGATTCGCTCTGCATGACGCCCAGCACGTGATTGCCCGCCAGTACGGCTTCAACAATTGGCCGGCCCTGCGCCAGGCGGTTAAAGAAATGGCTGTGACGAGGCACCGCTCTGCGCCAAGCGCGGACAAGCTGGACGAAAAGCTCAAGCGCCACATCGATGCGCTCGGCTTCCACAGCGTCGGTGCCTACCGCATCTGGTGCCACAAGCAGGGTCTCGACAAGGGGCTAGACAAAAGTGACGAGCAGTTGCAAAAGGAATGCGAGCTGTTCCATCTTTGGCAAAAGACCCGCCGCCCCGACCCCAAACCGGACTACCGCCCGAGCCAAGTCCGCTTCATCACTCTGGCCTACGAGGGCAAGACATCGGGCATTTGGGAGGGCTGGACGCGGCTTTTTGCCAATGTCGAGGATCCGGCCGAGCGCAAAGCCTTTTATCGCCTCCTAGTCCACTGCGAGAAATACGCCCGCATTGACGGCAAGCTGTTGGCACCCCTGGCCCGCTACCACCGCGCCTATCTCAGACCAATAGAGGACTGGTATCCGCAAAGCCAGAACAAGCGGCGACAGTTCGGCGAATTAGTCCGCCACCTTTTAGCCCGCTATGAGGTGCCGTTTTTCATGGACGAGGTCTGGCGCGAGACCTCCTTTACGGACGGAGCTTGGCACCAAGAGGATCCAGCCGTCATCCGGCGGCAGCAGGCGTGGTTTATGCACGTTGCCCAAGGCGGCAATATCCGCGCGATGGATACGGAAATCGCCCTCACCAAGCGCATGGCGCATCTGATCTTTGAGGTGCCGGATGTGGAATCGGTCTCGATGGGATTGCGCTGGGCGCAGTTTCTCGGAATGGGCGGCAGCCGCAACCTAGTTTCAGCCGTGGTGCGCTCGCGTCTGCGCGACTTTGTGGAGGACGAGCCGTTCTGGGCGACGGTGGTGCTCTTTCTGGCCAACCAGCCAATGCTCGATCCCACTTACGTCGGCCCAATAGTCGACTATATCTACAACCAGAAGTTTGCGCCCCAGCAGACGCGCGGGCCCGACGGGAATCTCACAGAAGGACCGCCGCTGCAACCCCATTTTATCATGAAGGGCCGCAGTATTGACAAGCTGCTGCGCCAAGTTGAGGCGTGGCATGGCGAATTTGCCCTCGACCAGCACGTGGACTGGGAGGAGTGGTCGAGCTCCGGCCTCCGTGGCTACGAGTGCGAGGAGGAAGACGACCACCTCGGCGCGACCCTGCGCTGGAGCGTGCGGGAATTGTGCGACTCCTGGGCCTTGGCCAAAGAGAGCCAAGCCATGTCTCACTGCGTCAAGTCGTACGCTAGGCGCTGCGCCGAAGGGGAGTATTCGGTCTGGTCGCTCCAAGCGGAAGGCACCCAACAGGAGCGCCCGAACGTGCTGACCATTGCAGTGGACAACAGGCGGAGGCGGGTCATCGAATTCCGCGGCAAATACAACATGGTGCCCAACGACAAACAACGCACGGCCAAACAGCGGGATCAGACGAGCAAACCTTATCTCCACCTCTTGCGCAAGTCGCCAGAGATCATGCGCCGATGGATGGAGCGGGAGCAACTGCGGCACGGTTGAATCAGGTTTGTACTCGTCGGCCACCGTGATGGCCACAGCGCGGGCGTCTTTTGATTAAATCGTTGCTACTTTGCAGACCTATCCCTCGTCGCGGATCTCGACCTCGCTGCCCTTCTCGAACGCCTGGGCCTTAAACTCCGCCAACGCCTTGTCGAGCAGGGCTTGCGCCTCCTCGGCCTCCTTGCCCCAAACGACGATATCCACCGGCAGCCGCTGACCATCGGCCGTGCGCTCCCTCAACGCGACGAAGGCCTTGAGGTAGGTATTGGGATATTGGCTCATCACGCTGTGCAGGATCGGACCGCACTGCGATTCGGGCAGGTTGACGGCGACCCTCAACGAGAGCCGCACGTCGTCGTATATCCCGGCCAAGGCATCTTCTACCGACTGGCGGAACAGCGCCTCGACCTCACGCGGCGGCCCAGGTAGGCTGTAAATCGTAGTGGTGCCAACCCGCGACTCCACGCAGGGAGCCACGCCCGCCGGGTTGGGATGGGCCACGGAGCCTTCCGGTTTGGTCGCCATCTTAATCAGCCCTTCGCTGACATCGGCGCGCTTTTCAATACCTCGGCTCTCCATATAGCGCTCGACCAAGGTTTCATCGACTCCCGTGTCTACCCCCATGATCTTGGCGATGGCCTCAACCGTCATATCGTCGGGCGTCGGTCCGAGTCCTCCGGTGGTGATCACCACCCGGGTTCCGCGCTGGCAGGCGTCTTTGAGCACGCCGGTCAACTCGTCCATATCGTCGTCGAGAATCGCGATCCGACGCACATAGCCGCCGAGCGCTGCAATCTGCTGCGCCATCCAGAAGGAATTGGTGTCTTGGATCTGTCCGTTTAAAAGCTCGGTGCCGATTGAGTAAATTTCGATGGCCGGTCGGTCGCTCATAATCTCTTTCTCTGCTGTTGTGTTGAAGGGGCTCAAAAGATAGGCAAGATGAACCGGCCATGCACCGGGCATTGAACACAGCTAGGCGAGTGACAATATTAGAGTCTAATCCAACTTTAACCGCACCACTGAATTACAAGGAGAAAAACATGAGCAGCGTCCACGACTTCACAGCCCAAACCATCCACGGCCAAGCCGCCGACTTAGCCGACTACGCCGGCAAGACGCTCCTCGTCGTCAACGTAGCCAGCGAGTGCGGCCTGACCCCGCAATACGCCGACCTAGAGGCACTGCATCGCC
>JAPPEG010000210.1 GCA_028875345.1 Gemmatimonadota bacterium | reverse complement strand
TCGAGCGCCACTAGGTGCGGCAAAGGGGACAGAGCTGTGTCGATGTGGTAACGCAGCGCACCTAACAGGACGACGACCACCCACACCATCCAACCCGTCCAACGCGCCTTGCGATAGAAGCCTGTGGTCGCGCCGACAAGGGCCAACCCGCTCAGGATCGCCGCTGCGGCCAGGCCTATCTCCACAGTCCGCCCCAGGAAAATGCCGATTCCGAAACCGAGGGCCGTCCACAGCGCGGGCCGCCGGAGCGTCTTTTTGCTCGCAGACATATCAAGTCCAACGGCAAAAAGCGTTCCAACTCGACAGGACGTTTGCGAGTCTGTATGCTAAGGCGGAGAGAAGAAAAGGAAGTTTTGACGAAGGAAAGTTAAATGACCAATCCCACAGCTAAGCTCCGAGGCAAAGACCGCCGCTACTTGCGCGGCCTAGGCAACGCGCTGCGCCCGACCGTATATCTGGGCAAAGAGGGTCTTTCTGCCGCCGTTATCCGCTCGCTCAATGAAGCCTATGCCAACAGCGAGTTGGTCAAGGTGCGCTGCGAGCGCAACAGCTCCCTCGACCGCCGCGAAGCCGGCGAGCGGCTTGCCGCCGCTACCGAGTCACACCTAGTGCAAGTCTTGGGCAACACGCTACTCCTCTACCGCCCTGACCCCGACGACCCCCAAATCGCGCTGCCCGAATAGAGGCGCAGGCTTTCGTTGAGAAGCGAGAAATATCACTTTGAAACATAGACGTGCGCTGATCACCGGCGGAGCCAATGGCTTTGGCCTGGGTACTGCCAAGGCCCTGCTCGCCCAGGGTGCCCAAGTCGCCATCGCCGATATTGACAGCGAAAAATTGCGGGCGGCAACCGACGAATTGTACAGCGACCGCGTGCTGCCCCTAGTGCTCGATGTCACCTCGCCGACATCCGTCCAACAGACCGTAGCCGCCTGCCAAACGCACTTCGGAGGCTTGGACACCCTCGTCAATTCTGCCGGCGTCATCCACTTTAGCCCCTTGGCAGAAACCACTGAAGCGGATTGGGACCGGGTCATCGACATCGATCTCAAGGGGGTTTTCCTCTGCTGCCAGGCCGCTGCCTCGCTTCTGCGCCAAAGCGGTCAGCGCGGTCGCATCGTCAATATCGGCTCGGACGTGTCCAAGATTGGCTTCCCGCTGATTGCCTCCTATTGCGCCGCCAAGGCCGGAGTCGTCGGCCTGAGCAAGGCGCTGGCCGGGGAACTGGCCTCCGACGGCGTCACCGTCAACTGCGTCTGTCCGGTCGGCGTCTCGACCACCGGCATGGGCCAAGACGTGCTCGCCTACAAACGACAGGCCACTGGCGCAACGCACGCAGCGATCCTCGCCGCGACGGCGGCGGACATCCCGCTCGGCCGCAACCCCACCGAGGGCGATGTCGTCAACGCCATTCTGTTTTTCCTCGCCGAAGAGTCGTCCTTTTTGACCGGAGTTGCGCTCGATGTCGATGGGGGTCTGCTCAGCACCTCGACCCTGCCTGGCGTTGCCGATGGTCAGTAAACCAGTATGTTAACCCCCGAAGAAAAAGGGTTTTGGACCGGGGATTCACCAAGCACTAGTATTCTCTCCGGTTCCGAACGGTCATACCGTTGGGGAAGTGCTCCTTCGCGACTCTAAGAGACTGCCGACAACCATCCCCAAAACCGTCCCAATCCCCACTCCCATCACAAAACCTTTTACGGTCCCGCCTTCTATGAGAATGAGAACACCGAATAATAGACCTAGACCTAAACCTACCCATAGGCCCACGCTAGCAAGATTGTGGGCACTCGCCGCATCGTTCCGTATTTCAGTCCTTTTTTGGGCAGGGTCTCCTTTATACACCGCAAAATTTATGTTGTCTATGCGCAGGGTCCGCAAGCAGACCACGGCTATTAACTGAAAATACAGACTCATCACCGTAGGCTGGAGATCGCGCAGATCGAGACTAGCTAGGATCACTTCTATCGCCATAAACGTCGTTGCCGCAATGCTCATAAAAACCATCTGTTGCACGACGAGTTCTATCTGCCTTTTGCGATCTTCATAAGCTTGGTACGGGTCCCGCTTTTTCCCATACATGTTCCAAGCCACTATTGCCGCAAAAAAGACATTGGCGGCCGTCACTCCGACGATATTCCAATATCCGCCGAACCAGGGAAAATCGAATTGTCGGATATAGAGAATGAGCGCAATAAAGGCGAAATACACGAGTACCGCTAGGCCGATCATTGTAGGTGAAATAAAATCAAACAAACGGCGGGGTTGCAGCTCGGCCTTGCGAGTGGTGCGCGAATCGGCTTTTCTCATCAGCCGATAATATTTGAAAGATCTTATTTCTAGGAGCATCATAGGGAAAAACTGGATCATAAAATACGGAAATACGAAATTGCCTACGTCCCATTCACCACTACGCGAATCGCCTAAGAGTACCGCCAGCAACGACAGGCCAACTAGCAGTACACCCGCGTTTAAATTCCGGTAATTGCGCCGCGCTTTCTCGTAATATTCGATCGGTTCTGGGTAGAGCCTGGGATATTGCGATGGTGGGTACGTTGCGAACACGTAACTTATCCGCTTGAGCATTTTTCTGGGAAAATAAAAAGAAATAAGAAGAATCTGGCTCAGAAATACGGCGTAAAATAAGGTATTGTCTGGCATCTCTAGCTCCTCACTAGTCTCGGTTGTTCATGACATTCCCGAATGCAATCCGGATTTCGGAATCCGTTACGCCGGATCCTCTTAATGTCTTGATTGTTTCGCTTAATGTGGACGTCACCCATGCGTTCAAATCAACAGCGCTATTGGCCTTGGCGTCCGGATGAATGAACGTACCGCGATATCCTTTGGTCTCAATGACCGCATCGCGTTCCAATAGCCGATAAGCCTTGGCCACCGTGTTGTGGTTCAGGCCCATGTCGTTTGCAAGTTGCCGAATGGAAGGCAAGGCAGCTCCTGAGCGAAGCTCGCCGCTGAGAACGGCCTTTTTGATTTGATTGATCAATTGAGCAAACACCGGCACTGAATCGCTGGTGTCGATGACTATTTCCATAGAGTATGTCCTTAGTTTGTACTATTTGAACTAATAGTACATCTATTGCATATAAAATGCAAATAAAAAATGATATTTTTCAAAAAAATCATCTAGTATCCACAACACATCACAACTTTGCGGATGATTTGCAGCAGCCTCAGAAGGGTATATTGCAGGAGAATGGGGTAGAGTATGGGCTCAAAAGACAAGCGGCGCGGCTCTCTATTAGAGCCGCGCCGCTTCACCATTATATACCCAAATCGCCATCCGCGACAAACCCGTCTCGGCGTCGCAGTTGTCGCTCATTCCTTCCACGCCTGGGCAAAAAGGCCGAGTGAACCGGGCGCGTACCCGGCGTAGTGGTTGTTGAAAAATACGTACGCGGGCTGCTCTGGTGCGGTCTGTGCCAACTCTCGCACCTGCCGCGCCCACTGCTGGGTCTCAGCGGCGCGGTCCCAGACGAGACGATCCCAATGTCGTTCCTGTTCGCCCTTGCGAATTCGCTCCTCGACGTAGGCGTCCATCTTTTTGCGATCGCCCAAAAAGCGCACGTAGAGAAAGTCAGCCGTTACGGGATCGACGCGGTTGAGGGTCTCCGCTAAGCCCGGCATGGTGTAGTAGTTGTTCAGCACCAGCGCCACTCCATATTCGCGCAGCAAGTCCAACAGTTCTGCTCGCAGCCAGCTCCCGTTGCGCACCTCCACCGCAAAGCGGAACTCGCTCGTAGGGAGCTGCGGCAAAAATTCCGCTAGGCGCTCGGTGAACGCGCTGCCGTACTCGTTTTCGTGCGCGTCCTGTCCCCGCGCAATGTATGGAAACTGCATCAGCAGCGGCCCCAACCGCTCGCCGAGTGGGGCCATCGCGTCGAGGAATTCCTCCATTTCCCCCATGCAGTCCATGAGCATTTTTTCGTGGCTGATCACGCGGGGAATTTTGGCGGTAAAGCAAAAGTGCGGCGGCGTCCGCCGCAGCCATCCCTCTATTGCTTTTGGCGTCGGCACTCGGTACCAAGTCGAGTCGATCTCCACACTTCTGAAGACCTTGGCATAGTGCTCGATGTAGTCGGCCGCGGCACAGCCCTCTGGGTAGATCAGCCCTTCCCAATCCTCATTCGACCAACTCGTCGTCCCCAAAAAAAGTTGCGCGGGCAGCCCCTCTTGCACTTGCTGCATTCGCTCGACGTGCCGGGGCTTAGCCGGCGGCATAATTTCGGAAAAAAGGTCTTGTTGTTCTGCCACGATTTGCTCCGCAAAAAAAGAGGGCGCGGTACCTACCGCACCCTCGCAATTCCATCGAATGTCTCTATGTACGCTACGCTTTCTCCCGCACCATCTTCACTACCTGCTCCTTCCCCACTAGCTGCACCAGCGACCCAAACCGCGGCCCTCGCTCCTGCCCGAGTACCACTTCGTAAAACATCCGAAACAACTCCTTGGGAGGAATTTCGGCCTCGCGGGCCAAGTCGAACGGAATGGCCTGCAACTCCTCTTCGGTAGCTCCGTTAGCCGCACTTAGCCGCTTTGCCAACTGCCCTAGGAGCGCCCGTTCCTCGTCTGTAGGCGAACGAAACTGCTTGTTTGGCAACACCACGTCCCGGTAGTAGTTAAGACCCTTCTCTACCAATGCCTGCGTTACCTGCGGATAAGTAGAAGCCTGCGCGTCGTAACGCGCCAAATATTCCTCTAACACTGCGACCGAATCCACTCCGAGGGCTGCGATCAGATTGTTGACCGTCGAAAAGTTGACTTGGGATGCGTACTCGGGTACGACTGCGCCTTGGTTGCCGATGTGCCACAGGGCCTGCTCGGGGCGCTGCTCCTCTACCACTTCGGGATAGCTCCGCAGCGCATCGAGATAGTCATCAACGCACTTGGGGACGATGTCCCAGTGTAGCCGCTTGGCCCGCTTGGGATTTTGGAACAGGAAAAAGAGCAGGGATTCTATCGGCGCGTACTTTTTCCATGCATCCACCGTCACCCCCATGCGGCCGGTGCTGCTCGCCACCTTGCGCCCTTCCTCGTCGAGAAAAAACTCGAAGCACAAGCCGACCGGCGGCTGCTTGCCCATCAGGCGCACGATGCGGGAGGACTGGCGAACCGAGTCGATGAGGTCTTTGCCGTACATTTCATAATCGACCTCGTAGGCGTACCAGCGCAGTGCCCAATCGACTTTCCAGCCCACCTTGGCGTTGCCGCCGAGCACCGACTGCTCGCCGCTTGCGCCACACCCAGTGTAGTGGCCGGTGTCAAGGTCGCAAGTGAAGCTCACGGTACCCCGGCTGGGGTGGTAGGCGGTGACGCGCGTGGCCATGATCGAGCCACAGTTGGGACAAATCGGGAAGAAGGGCGACCAGTGCTGGCGATTTTGTTCCCGCAGCGTCGGCACGATAATCTGGCGGACCTCCTCGGCTTTATCTAGGAGAATCGAAAGCCCTTCATCGAAGTCTCCGCGCACGTAGGCTTCGCGTGAGCTTTGGAACTCGTAGTCGAAGCCGGACGCGTCGAAAAACTCGCACAGCTTGGCGTTCATGTGGTCGCCAAAACTCGTACTGCAACCAAAAGGATCGGGGATGGCGTGTACGGGTTTGCCGAGGTGGGCGGCGAGCATGTCGGGCTGCGGAAAGTTGTTAGGCACCTTGCGCAAGGCGTCCATGTCGTCGCTGAAGCAGAGTAGGCGGGTCTTTAGTTCGTAGAGGTACTCACAGGCATTGCGCACCCAAGAGGTGCGGACGCCTTCGGAAAAGTGACCTAGATGGGGGAAGCCGCTGGGGCCAAAGCCGGTCTCGAATAGTACCGGGCGGTCTTCGCTGGGCTGGCGCTGCTTGACAATCTGTGCCGCCTCTTGGAAGGGCCAAGCCCGATGCGTACTGGTCTGGTTCCTCTCCATGTGACCTTCGTCGGGTGTGAGGCTCGTCGAGACGGCGCTTGGGTGGATCGTGCGGCGTCTCAGCGATTGCGGAAAGTAATGCGTCCGCGGCTCAAATCATAGGGCGAAAGGGCCACGGTGACTTGGTCACCCGGAAGCACGCGAATGTAGTACTTGCGCATCTTGCCGGAGACGTGGGCCATAATCTCGTGGCTATTTTCCATCTCGCACTTGAAGTAGCCGTTGGGCAGGGCCTCTTTGACCACTGCTTGGACTTCGATTGCTTCTTCTTTGGCCATTGCTCTCGCCTAAAGGAGTGAAACGGTGGCGTCGTTTTGCGCGCCACGCATGGAAAAAGCAGCCGCTATAGCAGCTTGCAAAAAGTGTCAAGTGTACGCTTTAACCGAGCAAAAGTCAAACTCATTCGGTCAGGTAATTCACGTCGTACGAAGCGTGTTTGACCGCTTCGATCGTCGATAGATGTGGGGCTAGCTGCTGGACTTTGTCGTAGTATTGGACGGCTTCCGCATATCGCTCGGTTTTTTCGCAGATTACGCCGAGGTTGTGCAGGGCGGGGATGTGATCGCCGGACAATGCGATGACCTGCTTGAAGGCCGCTTCGGCTCCGGTGAGGTCGCCGCTGTCGAGGTGGGCGAGGCCCTTGGCGAAGAACATGCTGTCGTTGTCTTGCTCGTACTCGACGGCCTTGGTCAGCACGGGGAGTGCCAACTCGGGCTGTTGGGCTTGCAGCCGCAAAATTCCGAGGCTGTAATAAGCGCGGGCCAGTGCGCGGCGCGCACCGCGATAATTGAAATCGACCCTCAGCAAGGTCTCTAGGTGTTCGATGGATTTTTTGAAATCACCGACCTTGTGATACGCCACGGCCATGTTGAAGCGAGCGTTGACGTGATCGGGCTGGACCGCGATGACTTTTTCGAGGTATTCAAGGCCCTCGACTTGGCGCTCGGTGCGGCAGAGCAAGGTTCCCAGTCCAGCCATGGCTTCGACCATTAGCGAGTCCAGCCGCAGGGCTTCTTCGTAGTGGTGCTTGGCCTCGCGCTCGTATCCCTGGCCGTGGAGCATGACTGCGAGATTGCAATGCGCCTCGGCGTAGTCGGGGTCGAGTTCCAACGCCTCAAGCAACAGCCTTTTGGCTTCGTACTTTTGCCCGTCGTCAAAGTACGCGTTGGCGAGGAGGACGCGCAGTTGCGGGTTGTAGGGATTGATGGTGACCTTGGCGTTGAGATAGCGGATCTTCTCTTTGGTCCAGAGGTTGTACGTCCGCTTGTCCTGGAGTTGGGCCTGGCCCTCGCCGGACAACAAGGCCAGCAATAGCAATGCGAGCACTGACTTCATGGTTGGAACTTCTGAATTCGATCGTTGAAGGTATCGGCCACGTAAATGAACCCTTCGGCGTCGCGGGCTATGCCGCCGGCCACCACCTCGCGCTTGTCCTCCTCGCCAGTAGCCATATCGACGACAACTTGGAGGCGGCCTGTGAAGCGGAATTGGTTGTCGCCTCCGCCCTCTTCGCCCCATCGCGTCAGATAGACACCGCGCTGGAATACCTCGATGCGGCTGTGGCCGGCATTGACCACGAAAGCCCGGTCGGCGGCTTCATCGACGGCAAAATCGGTGGGCCGCAGCAAAAGCCCGTTGCCGCGGTCCTGATGCGATTTGGGATCGCGGCCGATGACGCGGCTGGCCGCGGCGCGCTGCGGGTCGTCGTACACGACTAGCCGAGGTGCCTGCCAATCGTCGGCGCGCAGGGACAACGGCTCGATTAGCGCGGCGAAACGCCCTTGCCAAAGCCGCAGACTAGCCACTAACAGGGCCGGGATGGCGTACTGAATTTGCTGTTCGCCAGCTTGGTCGAATAGCTGCAATTGGCTGATGCTTTCGATGTATATGGCATCGCCGTCAATGACGATGTGGCGGGCGAACAATCCGGCGAGTGGGCGCGTCCACAACAGCCGACCATCTGGGGCAAATTTCGCCCAAAAGGCCTCTGGCTTCTGGCTTGGGCGGTGCAGATTGTACATCACGTAGAGATGATCTTCGTCGTCGAGGGCTAGCGCCGGCCCGTCCAGCGTACTCGTCTCCATACGGGCCAGCGGCTCAGTGGTATAGACCCATGCGTCCAAGGCGCGGCCCGTGCGGTCGAAGCGCTCGACGCGCCCTGTGCCCACGCCGACGACAAAGACCGTGCCGTTGCTGCTGATGGCCAGTCGAGTAGGGGCCGTGCCCTTGTCCAGTGCCCAGGTTGCAACGCGGCGGTGGAACCCGCCCGCGACCGTCGTGCTGACCAACTCGTGTACGGTTTCGTCTGCGCCGAAGAAGCTGACGACTCGGTAGCTATACTGGGTGTTAGCCAACAGACCGGCGTCTGTAAAGGTGGTGTCAGTTGCGGATTCCACACGCGCTATGGTCGCGAACTCGCCTCCTGTGGCGCGCTGGATTTCGCCGTAGAGAAAGCTCGCCGAAGACACTGGGGGCCATACCAGATGCGCGGTAGCCTTCTCACTGGAGAAGGTCGCTTTGAGCATGGGGGGATCCGCAAGCCAAGGCGGAACCTTCTTACCGGCGAAGGGGCCGACACAGGCGACGAGCGCTGCGGCGAGGCATAAAAAGAGTCTATTCATAGCGCAAAAGAGATAGGCCTGCCTTCCCGCAATGTCAAGGAATATGAGATCACCCCAGAATGAAAACGGCGTTGCCGATCTTGCCGGTGAAGTAGTCGATGACCAGCCACAATCCGTTGCACAGGGCCTCGCCCATAATCAGACCCATGAAGAAATGCTGGCTCGTCCTATAGTGCGCCGCCCCGCCAAAACGCAAAATCAGCTTCTTCAGCACCCAAGCTAAGAGCACGCAAGCCCAGATTTTGTCGAGCATGAAGTTGGCGCCAATTGGGAAGCCGATTGGATGGAAGGGCCACCACAACACGTGATGCCGCGCCCAAGTCAAAAGGACCATGACCACGGCCCCTCCAGCGAAAAACGTCAGTCCCAACCAATCGGCTCCGGCTGGCTCTAGCGCGCGCTGCGCCGCGTTATAGATGGTGGATGGGCCGCCGTGAAAGCGCCAGCTATCGAGGTTGATGCCCCCGTACTTGTAGGCGAGGTGGAAGACCATCCAGCAGGATCCCGTCACGCCGATAAAGATGGCCGCCACCAATGCCCAGAAGACGACTCGCCGACTGCGGCGGTCCATGTTTTGGATCAGCTTCAAGCCATTGGCGACCATGGCCAACAGGAAGATGCGGATGTCGGCCGACCAGATATAGGCAAAGGAGAGGTTGAAGACGCCAGCCGCACCGATCGTCTGCGAGCCAATGCCCTGCACGATGAGGTCTGGGGCGATCATGGGCGAGCGCACAGCCGCTAGGCCAGCCTCGCACACGACCCGCGAGATGCCGATAAATACCAATAGGGCTACCGCTGCAAAGAGTGCGCCGACCCAGAGCGGGGTGCCCATCAGCCACAGCCAGCCGGCGATGCCTCCGCTGCCGAAGGTTACTCCGGTCACGGCCGCTCGGTAGGACATGATTTCGTCGCCGTCGTCGATGTCCGCATGGCGGCTGCAGGCCTTGCGCCATACGTTCCGCAAGTGGCCGCGCCCCGTCCACAGCCCCAAGAGCACCATGGCGATGAGCGCGCCGCCGCCCTGATAGGCCAAGAGCGGCTCGTACGAGACCCCATAGACGAATTTGCTAGTGGATTTGAGGCCGGATAGGGCGAGGAATTCGGCTTCGACCTTGGAGAGCAGATAGAAAATCCAAATGCCGGCCGCTATTTGAGTGCTGATGAGATAGGAAAATCCGACGAGCGCGAAGCTGATCCAGATTTGCAGGTTCTGCTGGCCGATAAACGACGGCAGAAACCAAATCAGGCCGAAGTTGGGCAAAGACGGGTAGTATTGGTGCAGGGCCTTGAGGCTACCGTACGCGAGCGGCAAGGCCGCGCCCCACCACAGGGCACCGTGCTTGAGAAAACCGTTGAGCAGCCCGGTGCCGCGCTCGCCTTGTACGATCGCTTCCCCAAGCTGGGTCAGCGGATAGGCCAGCCGCTCGCGCTCGACCCACTGTCGGCGCAAGATCACGGCCGTCGATACCATCGCCACGTACAGCGAGAGGAGCAGTAGTGCCCACCAGCACAGTGGCTCAACCCAAGTGACGTAGGGAATGTCGGCGAGCGCGCCGCCCTCGTAAAAGCCTTGGTTGCCGGTGCCGTCATCGACGAGGATGCGCTGCGAGGGAAAGAGTGGAAAGAGCTTTTCGGCCCATTGGTTGGCTGGGGAGGCGTAGTAGAAAATGCCAG
>JAPPEG010000116.1 GCA_028875345.1 Gemmatimonadota bacterium | reverse complement strand
TGCCGTGAAGGTGATCAATCACTTGGGGGACGAGGTGATGAAGGTGTTTCGGGTGTGAGAGGAGAAACAGAATGAGCGATCAGGCAGGTACAGAGGTTCAACCGGTGGCCAAACAAATTATTAAGTGTAGGGATGACACAGACCCCGTATTTTTTGAAGATGTAGATCCTCCAACTACGGAACCACGTTTGTTCAGACTGTCGGAGTCATCTACCTGTGCGTGGGCAAAGAAAGATGAACCATTTGGTGCAAAAGAACTGCGGCCTCGAATCGAGCCATGGCTAACATCATTGGTCCAATCCGAACATCTGTCCTTGCTGATTGGCTCGGGATTGACGCACGCTGTCCACGGATTGGCGACATGCAAACCGCTGCCCGGAATGACCCCCATCGTATTTGAAGAACTGAACACAGAGATCTTAAAAGAAGTAGGGCGTACAGCCAAAGCCGTGGGACGCGAAGACGGAAACTTTGAAGACCAGATCAGAGTCGCGACCGAGTTGCTTCGTGGCCTAGAGATTATCGCATCGACAAAGTCGGAGGATGCTCCCGAGCACGGACAAGTGTCGACCTTGCGATCCAATTTGACGGCCGCGCTCCAGTCATTCGTGGACTCCATCCTAGAAGGTGAACGAAACCTTGTGTTGATGGATTCTAAGCAGCGCGAACGGGCATTCAACTACCTCGTCAGCTTCTTGATGAGTTTCGCCAGTCGTTCTGGAACCCGCGAACGGTTGCAGCTATTCACGACGAACTACGACCGCTATATCGAGGTAGGCGCAGATACGGCAGGACTACGACTCATTGACCGATTCGTGGGAACCTTGGCACCGATTTTCCGTGCGTCACGACTAGACGTGGATCTGCATTACAACCCACCCGGCATCCGCGGTGAGCCACGATATCTTGAGGGAGTAGTGCGTTTCACCAAACTGCACGGCTCGGTCGATTGGCTCGACTGTGACGGTGCAATCCGGCGGATCGGTCTGCCTTTCGGTGCTACGGACACCGCCCCCTTCCTTTCCGCTCCTGGCCTAGAAGGTTCCGATGCAGCGCGCCTCATGATCTACCCCAATGCCGCCAAAGACCGGGAGACGACCGCTTACCCCTATGTCGAGTTGTTTAGAGACTTCGCCGCGTCCATCTGCAGACCGAACAGCACCGTGGTCTGCTACGGTTACAGCTTCGGCGATGAGCACATCAATCGGGTGATCGAGGACATGCTCACGATCCCGTCGGCACACCTAGTGGTCATCGCCTATGGCGACCCCCTCGACCGCATCATTAGTACGTACGAACGGCTAGGCAGGCACGCCCAGATCACGCTTTTGATTGGGGACCATCTCGGCGACCTCCAAACCCTCGTCGACAACTACCTACCTAAGCCCGCGATTGACCGTACGACTTTCCGCATGGCAGAGCTACTCAAGGCTCGCTGGGGTACTGGGCCGGACGACGGTGGCAGAAACGAAACACCTCCGGCGAAAGAGGAGGACCAAGTGTAATGAGCCAGACCCCTTTTGAGCAGGCAGGGAGCCTACGCATTGGCACAGTGGATTTCGTGTCTCCGGACGAGATCAAGGTTGCTCTTGATATCGAGGCACCCGAGTCCGTTGCCCTGCACGCAGACGGCCCCCGGCCGTTCCCTAGGGTCAATGGTTACCTCCTGATCTCTGTCGATGAGGCTTTTCTAGTCGGCCAAGTCGAGTGGTTGACAGTCGAAAGGTCCGCATTTCCGAAGCGGCGCGGGATGCAGGACTTCGGACTGGTAGATCTGCCATATCCGCTCCGCAAGCTGAGGCTCAACCCGCTCGGCACGATCCGGACGCAGGCGGCAGATGGGCAATACGTGTTCAGACGCGGGGCCGATACGCTACCATCGGTAGGCGCGACTGTTGTGTTGCCTACTGAGAGCCAACTCCGGTCGATCGTTGAGTCGGGTGAACGCCGCCGCGTGAAAATTGGCTTGAGCCCGCTCGCCGGCGATGCGGAGGTGTGCATAGACCCGAACCGCTTGTTTGGGCGCCATCTCGCCGTCCTTGGAAACACCGGTAGCGGCAAATCTTGCTCAGTCGCCGGTCTGATTCGCTGGAGCCTTGAGCAGGCCAAACAGGAGCGCGACGAAGGCCGACCCAACGCCCGGTTCATCGTCCTCGACCCGAACGGCGAGTATTCGCGAGCGTTCGGTGGCGATGATCCGGTCAAGGCACGGATATTCAAGGTGGATCCAGCGGAGGGCGAATTTGCGTTGAAGGTGCCGCTATGGTTCTGGAACAGCGCGGAATGGTGCTCGTTCACCCAAGCAAGTACGAGAACGCAGCGCCCATTGCTCAGGCGGGCCCTACGCGAGGTGAAGGCCGGCCGCGTCGGCGTGAGCGAACCGACCCAGGAGGAGAGAAAGCTAGGTCTGCGTAGGTACCTCTCGTCCAGGGTGATTACCATCCAGCGCGACCTGCGTTCGGGCGCGATCCAGAGGGACGAGAGCAAGTTCGGCTTTCGACTGAAAGCCATCGCCAACGATTTGGAACATAGGCATGAAGAGTTCCCTGATTGTGGACTCGATTCAATCGTGCAAGCCATTGAAACCGCGTGTGACGCTACCTTTAAGCGGTTTGTTGAAAGAAGTACCGGCGAGATGGTCGAGTATTATCGTGCCTTCACTGAGAACCAAGTAAATCAGATTGTGGAGGCTCTACGAGCGTCTTTAGATGGGCTCGAGGGCATCATCTACCAGGAAGGTCCAAGCGAGGATGTGCCGCTACCGTTCAATGGAACGGACCTCGCCGACCATCTGGAGATACTCGCTGACCAGGAGAACGTGAGTCAGTACCTAGATTTTCTTGTCGCACGAATGCGTACGTTCCTCTCGGATCCGAAAATGAGGGCAGTCATCGGCGGTACCGATAGCATCACTCTTGAGAAGTGGCTGCAGGACTACATCGGAACCGACAACGCAGAGGGAGGCTGCGTCTCAGTGATCGATCTGTCGCTTGTGCCGACCGAAGTCGTTCACGTTGTTACCGCCGTCATCGCTCGCATGACCTTTGAGGCGTTGCAGCGCCACGTCAAGGTGAACGGTGTCACGCTCCCGACCGTCTTGGTGATGGAAGAGGCTCACACGTTCATTAAGCGCTACAGGGAGGATGTCGAAAATCAAGACGCGGCCACCATTTGCTGTCAGGTCTTCGAGCGCATCGCCCGTGAAGGGCGAAAGTTCGGACTGGGGCTGGTCCTGTCGTCTCAGCGACCGTCCGAGCTCTCTCCGACGGTGCTGTCTCAGTGCAATACATTTCTCCTCCACCGGATTAGCAACGATCGCGACCAAGAGCTCGTGCACCGACTCGTCCCGGACAATCTTCAAGGACTTCTGCGCGAACTGCCTTCTCTACCGTCCCAGAGTGCGATCCTGCTTGGCTGGGCGTCGGAACTGCCGGTCCTAGTGAAGATGAACGACTTGCCCAAGTCGCAGCAACCTCGCTCCGACGACCCAGAGTTCTGGGGGGTATGGGTGGGCAAGGATGAGGAAGGCAATCCCATTTCACGTAAGGTGGATTGGGAACTTCTCGCCCAGAACTGGCAAGGAAAAATGGATTACAATGAAACTTAGGCCGATGAGGATGATGAGATCTCCCGGAATCTGCACCCCTGAAGAACTGATGGGGGACATTGACGATGAGAGATGACCCTATCGTGGCTGAAGTTCGCGCAATACGAGACGAACTTGCCGCTCAGTGCGGCTACGACCTCAAGGAGATCTTCCGACAAATCTGGGAACAACAGGCCGAGTCAGGTCTGAAGTACGTGCGCTACCCGGCCCGTCGGGTGGTTCCAACCGAAGACATGCGAGCGCCCAACGCAGCTAGAAAAACCGGATGAGGCATCAGAGAAAGCTGAAAAAATGAAAAACATAACGCTGAGTGCCGACGAGCATCTGATCGAAGCGGCGAACCAACGCGCCGCGGAAGAGCACACTACGCTGAACGAGCAGTTTCAGCTATGGCTCAAGCACTATGTTCAGCACGAGCAGCAGGTGGGACCGTCAGAGGCGCAAGGAACACTGGCGGACTTTCTCCAAGGGCATATCGGCGTCCTGCACAGCAGTGAATACATGCCCGGCGGTGCTCGTATGTCGGTAGATAGCGGCAAGAAATTTGCTGCGGGACTGCTCAAAAAACGCCAGTAGGAGGAACGATGATCCTGACCATCCAATACACTTCGCCCATCGACGCGCTGATTGCACTGACCAAGCGGTTGAGTACCTACGAAGATCAGCAACAGATGGATTCGGAAGAGTTCTTTGACCAGTACAGCCGAGGGCAACTATCCGACGACGCAGTATTCGTCGATTGGGCTAATGACTACCGCCACTACTTGCAACTCCGTTAGAAACTAGCGGAGAGCCTGCCCGATCCATGTCTTTCCCTGACCAAAGCCATATCAACCGAGTCCGCGACGCTCTCTGGCAACGTTCGGGCGGTGGTGCGTCCGTCATGATTGGGAGCGGATTTAGTAGGAATGCTCTCAAAGCCCGCCCCGACGCAAATGATCCTCCGACATGGCGCGATGTGGCAAAAGCGGTATACGCCAAGCTGTATCCACAAGACGGAGACGGCGATTCGGGAACCGCAACGAGCGATTTTTTACGGCTGGCTCAAGAATATGAGGCCGCATTCGGACGGGGAGATCTCCACCGTTTCCTCGGAGAGTTGATCCGGGATGACGACTTCTTGCCCGGAGACCTACATATCCGGCTATTAAGCCTTCCTTGGCGCGACGTCTTCACCACGAATTGGGACACTCTTTTAGAGCGGGCGCGTACTTCCGTGGCTGACCGTGCATACAGCGTGGTCCAAAATATGGACGAAATTCCGCTGGCGAATCGGCCGAGGATCGTCAAACTGCACGGCTCCTTTCCTTCGCATTTCCCGCTTATTTTTACAGAAGAAGATTACCGGACGTATCCGACAAAATTTGCTCCGTTCGTCAACACGGTGCAGCAAGCAATGATGGAAACCGTGTTCTGCCTGATTGGATTCTCCGGTGATGACCCGAACTTCCTGCAGTGGTCGGGATGGGTTCGAGACAATCTGGGGGATGCGGCACCGAAGATATATCTAGCCGGATGGTTGGAGTTATCGTCCCACAGACGCCGGATGCTTGAAGACCGCAATGTGGTCCCTATCGATCTTGCACTTCATCCGAAGGCTGGTGAATGGCGGGACCACCTTCGGCACCAATACGCAACCGAGTGGCTCCTGCACACGCTGGAACGTGGACGGCCTTACGATGTATCCGAGTGGCCCTCACGGCCAAGCTGGCAACATATGCCGGTACCAGAACTCATTCAGCCTGTCGAAGAGGTCGTTTCTGACGAACCTGAAAACGAACTACCTGAGAAAGGGAAGGGGTCCTTATTGGACTCTGTAAGGAACATCTTGAAAGTTTGGACTCACAACAGAACAATCTATCCAGGATGGCTAGCTGCCCCTGCAAGTGCTCGATCTTTAATAGATTGGAGCACTAGGGACTATGAATCGCGGATCTTGGGTGTGTTTTCTGAACTTACTCCGGTAGAACGACTAGAAGCCATTCACGAGTTGGTCTGGCGCTGGGAAATCCTGCTAAATCCAATCTCCTCTAAACTTGAGTCCGCCGCGCAAGATGTCCTTGATCTAATAGACTGCCAAAACCGCACCATTAACGGTAGTATCGATCCGAAAATTGAATGGGGACCCATTCGAGATGCTTGGCGCACCGTCGCGCTCTCGCTTGTGACGGCGGCACGCCATAGTCTGGATCACGACGTATTCGAGCAGCGAATCGAGGCATTGTCGCTCTTTCTCCAAGACGATCTTGATATTGACCATCGGATTCATCACGAACGCTGTCTGTGGGCGATGTACTCTATGGATTTTGGGACATTGGAAAGTTTGCTCAAAGACTGGCGGACCGAAAATTGCGATCCAGTCTGGATGATGCGGAAAGCTGCCTTGCTGTTTGAAACGGGTCGGCACGACGAGGCAACAAAGTTGTCCGAACACGCACTTTCAGCAATCCGGGAAATGCCTATTGGAGACCTCAGCTTAGCTGGTCCGTCGAGAGAGAGTTGGGCGTTGTGGTTGGTGGCGCAACTCAAAGATTATCAAATGTTTTCCAAGAGATGGAATGAACTAGCTCCGTTGAAATGCAATGCCCTTACGGAGAGGCGACTTATAGAGGATGCCATCAAAGGTAATGGTGAAACGAAAGAGGCACCGTCCTTTGATCTCGGAACGCGATGGGTGTCTGGGCAGAGTTTCTCTAATGCTGATTCACGGGGTGCCGCTTACAGAGCAATTCGCCTCTCTGAAGTAGCCGGGTTGCCTTCGTATGCCGATCACATGGATGTAGCTGCGAATATCTTGAAATTAGCTGCGGATAAACTGTCCACGTCAGACCCTGAAATGGCTGTCCGACTAGTACTCAGAGTTTCGACAAACTATCAAGACAAAACGCTCATGCGAGTTCTTTCGCGTACTCGCGTGGCCGCCTTATCAGCGGATTCGGCGAGGACACTGGTCGAGATCTGCAATAGCGTGATCGAGTATGCGCTGCCCCGGATGGTTGGTAAGGATGCACATGGGCACCGACCTGTATTCTGGATTAAGCGGGTGAGTATCGCAATGGAGGCACTGTCGCGGCTCGTTCTTCGGTTAGAGTCTGATACGGCAGAAGCCATCTTCAATAAGGCACTAGAGCATTATCGAAATCAGCAAGTTGCCCAAGATATGCTAATAGCAGCTCCTGTTCGAGACCTATTGAAGCGCTCGTGGGAAACCCTCCC
The DNA here is from genome assembly GCA_028875345.1 of Gemmatimonadota bacterium. Lineage (GTDB taxonomy): Bacteria > Latescibacterota > UBA2968 > UBA8231 > UBA8231. Next base: position 3,585 of record JAPPEG010000116.1, on the reverse strand, counting down.
GGAAGATCGCCGGACCGCCCGCGTTCTCGACCTGTTGAGTTCGCCTATTATCGGGGTGGATAACTTTACGGCGGAATCCGCTGCCCGCTATCTAGATCCCGGGGAACTGCTGTGGGGCGATGAACTTTTTCTGCCGCCCCGGACTGCTGACAATGAGCGGCGCTGGCAGGAAGTAGTCAATTTGTTGGTACGTGGCTTATGTGCTGGCGGCGAAGCACGCGAGCGAGCGTCTCTTAGAATAGCGCATGTGGATTTGGAGAAGCGCCTGACAGAAACTGAATCGTTACAGGTTGCCCAAGCTCTTTGGAGCGAGAAGTACACCGGTCCAAACGATCTGCCCGGCGAAACTTCACTCTTGGATTGGGTGTTTATCCCGCTTCCCGCACCGAAATCTGGTGTGGGGGAACAGCGATTCCGTCGCAAATGGCTCACTGCCAACAGTACGCCACAAGGAGATGCACCCAATCTCGACGATATTCTCTGGCAGGTCGGGAACGCCATATCCGGTTTGAAGAATCGCTGGCGTTCGCTGGATCTATCGGAAGACGAACGGTCCTACCTGACTGAAGTCGTTAAGCAGTGGTCAGATACTCCGGTGCCAGTACAAGACTTCCCTCTTATGGCGAGCCAATCCCACGAACCCACTCGTCATGCGCTCGAAGGTCTGCCTTCGATCCTTGCTGAAATCCAAATTCCTGAGTCTATCGGTGAAAAACTCTATAATAAAATGAAGAACTTGGACGAGCCTGAACTACCCCGATTCCGACTCATAGCCGGTCTCGTCAAAACCTTGCCGAACCGTTTTGATGAGCTCGTTTCGATGATGAGGATGGGGTTGGTATCCGACAATGTCGATATAGCTGAAGGCGCAGCGGTAGGATTGCATCATTGGTTGATGGTATCGGCCGAAGCTGCTTCACAGATCCAACCTCCGCCAAACGATTTGGTTCGTGAAATCGGTATCATGATAGCTACCCGTAGAAAAAAGGCTCTTGGACAGGCTCTGGAGATCGCCAAGTGGGTATTTGACGAAGGAAACGACGCACAGAAGGGGGCCATACGCTATCAGGTGTTACAAGGACTCGGTTATCTGGTCGAGAAATTACGCTACGACAGGGAACACGATCAGGACGACGACTTTGACGTACCCTTGCTGCGTTGGCGCTGCACCCATCTTGCCTTGGCAATGGCGGAGTGCGGTCTCGGCGACGATCCGGCTGTAGCTCGTTGGTCGGAGAATATCGAGAACGATCCATTGCCCGAGGTACGATACGCGAGCCCCGCCTTTCGCCATCAATCTAATCATCCTACGGAAAACTAGGTGATGAAGGTGTTCCCCACATGAATTTCAACACTACCAATAGCACGTTTCGCCAGTTGATGGGCAATGGGCTGAGTTATCGCGTCCCGATGTTTCAGCGCGACTATTCTTGGGGCCCCGACGAATGGGACGATCTGTGGCAGGATATCGTCGCACTGTTCGATGAAGACCCGGAACCGGCTCACTACATGGGCTACCTAGTGCTGCAATCAGCCGACAATAGGGCGTTTGAAATCATCGATGGACAGCAGCGCATGACCACGTTGAGCCTGTTGATGCTGGCTGCGGTGGCGCATCTGACGCACTTGTCCCGGTCAGATGATCCAGATGACCCGCAACGCCGGCGCGCCGAGCAGCTACGCAGCAACTACATCGGCTATTTGGACCCGGTGAGCTTAGTATCTCGCTCCAAACTGACGCTGAATCGGCACAACGATAGCTTTTACCAGAACTACTTGGTGCCCCTAGAACGTCTGCCGCAAAGAGGATTGAACGCATCGGAACATCTGCTGCGCCGGGCCTTTCTCTGGTTCAGGGATCGCATTGAAGAACTAGCGGGCGATGACGGTCAGGCGGTAGCGCGCTTCGTCGATGGTGCAGTCGATAGGCTGTTTTTTACGATCATCACCGTGACCGACGAATTGAACGCCTTCAAGGTGTTTGAGACCCTGAACGCTCGCGGCGTGCGTTTGTCGGCCACTGATCTGCTGAAGAATTACTTGTTCTCAGTTGTCTCCCGCGGCAATCCGCACGAGTCGGAGATCAATGCCCTCGAAGAACGCTGGGAGGGTATTGTCGGGCTGCTGGGCAGTGAGAGTTTTCCCGAGTTCCTGCGAGTCTTCTGGAACAGCCGCAACAGGTTGGTGCGCAAGGCGGACTTGTTCAAGGTCATTCGCGACGCCATTCGCGACCGATCCGCAGCGTTCGAGCTGATCCGCGACATGGACAGGAGCGCCCGCGTGTACGCGGCCTTGCGCAGCCCGGAGGAGGGATCTTGGACAGCGGAGGAACGCGACAGCCTAGCCCAATTGCAGATGTTCAACGTGCGCCAGCCCCTAGCGGTGTTGCTGGCGGCATTCGAGCGATTTGAGGAAAACGACCGCGGCGGCTTTGGGCGCTTTCTGAAGGCAATCGCGGTAGTGTCGTTTCGCTATAACGTGATCTGTAGCCGTCAGAGCAACGAGCAGGAGGTCGTGTACAACCAAGTTGCCCGCGGGATTTCGTCAGGCCGGATTGACGGCGCGGCTGCGGCGATTGCGGAACTGCGGCCAGTCTATCCCGAGGACGCGGAATTCAGGGCGGCGTTTGCGGACAAGGCGCTGCGAACGACCAGCCACCGCAATAGTAAGGTCGTGCGCTTTATACTGTTCCGTCTGGAAGCGCAGCTATCGGGGCAGCGCTTTGAGTTCGAGAGCGCAAAATATGGGATCGAGCACGTGTTGCCGGAAAATCCGGGCGATGCGTGGCAACAGTTCGACGACCAGCAGCGGGAGGCTTCTACCTACCGCTTGGGGAACATGACCTTGCTGACAGCCGAGGCAAACCGCGATCTGGGAAATTCGGGATATGATCAGAAACGGCCGGTTTACCAAGAGAGCAGCTTTGCAATAACGCGCAAGCTATCAGAAGACTTCGATACTTGGACCGTGGAGAAGATCCGCACCCACCAAGCCTGGATGGCAAAACAAGCTACCGGCATCTGGCGAATCGGCTAGCTCGTCGCCGTGTAGGCTTTCCTTTATTGGTCCGGGTCGGCCGGGGTGTTGGGGTTATTCAGGCGCTCTTGGTCGGCGTAGGGGTAGAAATCTCGATTGCGTTCAAACATATTGGCCGAAGGGCCAGGCTGCCCCAAGCGCCGGCTGTCTTCCCAGCCAGTGCCGTGAAGAAAAAGTTCCGCTCGCCGCTGACTAAAAATTTCGTCTAATACCGCTTCGAGTGACTGCGGGCCGCTGTACGGCGGCAGTGACGCCCCAACGCCATAGGGATCATCGGCCGGCGTTTTGGTGCGCACTGCGTCGATTTCAGCGATGGCCGCATCGATGTTGCCCAACATGGCGTGGGCCTCGGCACGCGTCAGTGCCATTTCCCCAGGCAGATAGGCCGGAATAGGCGACGTGGCCGAGTGCCAAAAGCCGGCCAAATCCTCAATGGGAAAGTCGTTGGGGTTGCTGGTCCGCTCACTCGGCACGGTGTAAAAGGCCAACCGCGTATCGCCGCTTTCGGTGCTGCTCAGACCAAAGTGGTCGCGCGGGGCGTAGTCGTCC
>JAPPEG010000113.1 GCA_028875345.1 Gemmatimonadota bacterium | reverse complement strand
CGGAGTCCCAAAATGAAACCAATTTTCGCATTGGCAACCTGCTTGCTGCTCGTCGGCTCGGCTCGCGCCGAAAAGGCACCGCAGCTCGTGCTGGAGAATCTCGACGGCTCAACCTTTTCGCTGGTGGAGGCGCTCAAAAAAGGGCCGGTAGTCTTCGACTTCTGGGCGACTTGGTGCAAGCCCTGTATCAAAAGCCTGCCCAAGCTCCAATCCCTAGCCGAAAAATACGCTAAGCGCGACGTCCAAGTGCTGACGATCAATGTCGATGGCCCGAGAAACCTGCCCAAGGTGCGGCCCTTTATGCAGCGCCACAAGCTCAAGTTGCCGGTTTTGCTCGACAAGACCAACGAGGTGCTCAAGCAGTTCCACCTAGCGGGCGTCCCGGCGACCCTGATTATTGCGGCCGACGGGACGGTGTGGTATAAGCATCAGGGGTATCGGCCCGGAGACGAGCAAAAGCTCGAAGCCAAACTAGACGAATTGCTCGGTCCTACAGAAGACGAATAAGCGCATCTATCCCTGTTTGACAAAGGTGATCCACAGCGGGCTTGCCCCTACGTCGTGTTGCTCCAAGGGCATCAGCTCACCCGTAGCCGCGTCAATGCTATACGAACGGAGCCGTCCCGATCCCTGGCCAGCCGAATAGACGAAGCGGCCATTCGGATCCAACTCGAAAAAGCGAGGCGTGGCCTCAGTGGGATAGCGTCCTTTGGCCGTCAGCCGCCCATCGTCGCCAATGGCGAAAAGGGCCAAGGAATCGTGGCCGCGATTGGACCCGTAGAGAAACCGGCCGTCCGGCGTGATCTTTATTTCGGCTGTGGTGTTATCCTCGTTGTTAAACCCCTCCGGCAAAGTCGAGATGACCTGAAACGAAGATAGCGTCCCAGCCTCCGGGTCGAAGTGGTGAGCCGACACCGTGCTGCCGTTTTCGTTGACCGAATAGAGGAGATCACGAGTCGGGTGGAAGGCGAAGTGGCGCGGGCCTTCGGGCGTAGTCGGCTCTATCTTGGGCGGGTCGTTGGGCGTCAGCCGCCCGGTTTGCTCGTCAAAGCAAAACTGAAATATCGCGTTGGACGGGTTGGTGTGCGGCACAAAGGCAAAGCGGTTCGAGCGGTCGGTCTGGATGCTGTGGGCGCGTATTGCAGTGGGGATCATCTGCAGCGGCTCGACCGAAATCGCACCGTCCGCAGCCACGCCGTGCACGGCGACCTGACCCGACCCATAGTAAGACGACAGTAAAAAGGTGCCGGTGTTGTCCAAATACAGATAGGGCGGGCCTTCTTCTAGGCTCGTCTCTGCGAGCTTAAAGAGCGTCCCCTTCTCCCCATCGACCGCATAGCTAGCCAGTTTTTGGGCCGAGCGCAGTGCCACGAACATTTGAGTCCCATCCGGGCGCACAGTCACCGCTCCAGGAGAGTCCTCCAACTCGATATTGGGCTGCGGCTCTAACGCGCCGGAGTCTTCGTCCATCAGGAAATGCGAAAAAAAATTGCTGCCCGAGTTTGAAATATATACGTGATAGGCCATGAAAATCTCCTCTAAAAGGTGTTAGTGTGTCGCTTCTCGCAAGCCGTGCAAAAAAAGGGCTGGATCGGCTGGGCCGAGCAAGAGGGCATGGGAACCGTGCGTTGGAATATACACAGCGCGCGGTGTACCCGTGTAGAAAACGTGCGCCTTTTCCCCGCCGTGCAGATAAAACGCCCCTCCGCGAAAAAAGAACGCGCTAATGGCAAAAATCTTGCCTCTAGGTCGGTATTGGGGCTCAGCCGGCAAATCGACGACGCGGGCCTCTCCTACCTTCAGCTCGTCATAGGTGAAGTGCTTGCCGTGGGCGCTGTTGCGGATGAGCAAGTGGCCCTCTAGCAAGACAAAATCCGTGCGGCGAGCACTCAAATAAAACCAAGTGAAGACCGAGAAAAAGATGATCAGCATCAGCACGTAAGACGAGCCCAAGGCCACGGGCGCGGCGACGCGGGCGACCGGGCCGTCCGGGTCAATAGCCGCGTAGAGCGCGAGGGTCAACACGCCGAAAAAGGCGGTAGTCACGGCAAAAGACGCGGCTAGCACTTTGCCGAACAGAGCGGCAGACGGCGGGTGGATGGGGAAAATGCGCGGTTCCATGTCAACTCGCTCTGAGCAGCATCAAGCCTCCGGCAATGGCGAGGATGCCAATGGTCTTAACAGCCGTGAGCCGTTCTTTGAGAAAGATCCAGCCCAGCAGTGCGCCGATTACCACCGACGACTCGCGCGCGGCAATGATATAACTAACCGGCCCTTGGGTATAGGCGTACAGTATCATCAGATAGGTCGCCAACGAGACCGCGCCAATCAAGGCGATATACCCGTAGAAGGCGCGAGCCGTCGCCAGCAACTCCGCGCCGTACCGGCGCACCACAAAGGGCATGCGCACGACGGTAGCGATGATCCACATGCCGCAGATGTAGTAAATCGGTTGCACGTATCCTACGCCTATTTTGTCGACCAGCGAGTAACAGACAATCGTCAGCCCCACGCCCAAGGCCAGTTGCAAGCCCCGCGCTTGGAGCTTGAGGGCCGGGGCACCAACGCAAAGAATCCCCACGAACACTAGGGCAATCCCGCCTGCGCCCAACAGCGAAATGTCCTCGCCCAAGCTGAGATAGGCCACCAAGGCCGTCAGTCCCACACCCGAGCCGCGTGCAATCGGGTACACCGTCGAGATCTCGCCGTGCTCGTACGCCCGCGCCAGCAGGGCGAAATACAGCGCGTGAAAAATGCCCGTGGCCAGAAAGCAGATGCCAGCCGGCCACGACAGGGTCAGCGGCGTGCCCTGCCACCAGATATAGGCGCACAGCGGCATTACGAACAGAATACCAGAGGCAAAGGAGAGCCACATCACGACTACATTGCCAGCGACCTTGTAGGCAACGAAATTCCACAAGGCGTGGCCGATGGCCGCCGCCAACACGAGCCCCCAGACATCGGCGTTCATTATTTTCTAAAGTCAATTCGGGTGAATTGGGCCGGTTGACCATAGCGAGATTGAACCCTCGCGTCAAATAATGAATATTCTAAGGATGCGATTAATGACGGACACACCTACTTTCGCGGCAGTGGAAGAGGCCGCAGCATTTATCGGCGCACATCTCGTGCCGACGCCGCTCGTCCACTGCTATAAGCTCTCGCAAATGCTGGGCTGCTCCTACCACGCCAAGTGCGAGAACTTGCAGCCCGTAGGGGCCTTTAAGGTGCGCGGTGGCGTCAACCTCATCGGGCGTTTGTCCCCTGCCGAGCGGCAGCGAGGCGTCATCAGCGCGAGTACCGGCAACCACGGCCAGTCGCTGGCGTACGCCGGCCAGCTCTTTTGCACGCCAGTGATCATCTACGGACCGGACCGCGCCAGCAACCCAGCCAAGGTTGCGGCCATGCGCGCCCTCGGCGCAGAAGTCCGCCTCTTTGGCCGCGACTTCGACGAGGCGCGCGAGGCAGTCGAGCGCGAAGCGCGCCGCACGGGTTGCCGCTACGTGCATTCAGCCAACGAGCCGTTGCTGATCGCTGGCGTGGGCACCATGAGCTTGGAGATTTTTGCCGATCTGCCCGATGTGGAAACGCTGATCGTGCCCGTAGGCGGCGGCAGCGGTATCTGCGGCATCGCACTTGTCGCGCGCCACCTAAACCCATCCGTCGAGATCATCGGCGTACAAAGCGAGAGCGCTCCCGTCTGCCACCGGGCCTGGCAACAGCGGCGGCTCGACGTGGAAGCTCCCATGGCCACGCGGCACGAGGGGCTAGCCACGCGCGTGCCCTTTGCGATGACCTCACACATGATGTGGGAACTCGTTGATCGCTTCGAACTCGTCACCGACGAAGAAATCGACGCGGCCATTGGCCTGTTGGCGCGAGAGGCCAAGCTAGTCGCCGAAGGAGCCGGAGCCGCATCACTAGCCGCGGCCCTGAAAATTCGCGACTCTTTGGCCGGCAAAAAGGTCGTCGGCATCCTCAGCGGTGGGAACGCACCCGCCGATCACTTATCACGGATTTTGCAAAATGACTAAACAACCCAAGCGTAAAAAGAGCCGTCGCCGGGGTGCCACCGCGCGCGCCAATGCCGAGTTGGGCGCGCACATGGCATCGCTGGGCCTAGAGGCCATTGAAGCCTATAAGGTCTGGTGTCGCCAGCACGGATTTAGCGCGGCTCTGAGCAAGACTTGGCAGGAGCGGCGACAAGAGCGCGCCGCATACCAACGCGACCAACAGACCGCCCAAGCCGAAGAAGCCGTGCGGCAACACGTCGCGCAACTGGGGCTAGACGGAGTAGCTGCCTACCAGACATGGTGTCGGCAACAAGGGCTCGGCGACGCCATCCACAAAAGCGATGCCCAGCGCAGCAAGGAACTCAAGCTCCACCAGCAAATCCAGAGCACCCAAGCCCTGCACAAGGGCCGCAAGCACAGCCGGCGCACCAAAGACATCATTCACCAGCTCTGGGCCGGAGCCATCGCCGAGGAAGAGCTACGCACCGAGGTCTTGCGCCTGATCCATCGGGCCTTTGTCGGATTGGCGGGCGACCAGCGGGCGCAGCTACGGGATTTGCTCTTGCACGTAGAGAAGCGGGCACCCAGCCTGCTCGACGCGCGGCCAGCCCTCCACCGCTTGGGGCGAGTGGAGGGCAATACCTTCGCCGAGGCCCTCGGCGCGTTGGCGCGGCACAGCGACGCGTGGCAGCAGTCGCCGTCCGAGTGGAAGCCAGACAGCCGCAATCCTCGGCGGCAATTCGCCGCGCTGGTCCGATTCCTATTGGCCCGCTACGACGTGCCGTCCTGCTTGGATTCGGCGTGGTTCGGCGGCTGGGACCCAGAAGCCCAACGCCAGCAGGGGTGGTTCATCCACGTGGGCAGCGGGCAGAACATCCGCACGACCAACCTGCCGCTCGTGCTCTCCAAGCGCATGGCACACGTCTTTTCCGAGGCTCCGAGCGAACTGACGGCGACCGAAGCCCTGCGCTGGGCGCAAGTGATGGGACAGGAGGGCAGCGAGGCACTCGCACAGGCAGTAATAGCCACGGAATTGGGTCGTAATTTCGCCGAGGAATCCTTCTGGAGCACAGTCGTACTCTTTCTCGTCGAAAACCCCATGCTCGACCCGGACATGGTGGGCCCCATCGTCGATTACATCAATCACCAAAAGTATGTCCCCACAGAGGAAGGCGATCCACCGCAACCCAACTACACCATGAAGGGACGCAGCGCAGTCAAGTTCCTGAGCCAGGTCGAGGAATGGCACGAGCGCTTAGCCCGCGATAACCGCCAGCCCGGCGGGAGTTGGGAATCGTCGGGCATAGGGGGCTTTGAGTGGATGGACGACAAAGAAGAAGGACTGCGTTGGACCATCCGCGAGCTTACTTCCAAGAAGGAACTCTCGCTCGAAGGACGGGCGATGAACCACTGCGTCGCCTCCTACGTGCCCAACTGTCGGCGCGGCAGCAAGTCGGTATGGTCAATGCAGGTCGATGCGGAGGGCCACAGCGCCCGCGTGGTGACGATCGCCATGCACAATCCGAGCCGCAGAATCGTCGAGGTGCGGGGACGATTCAACGCCGTGCCACGGCAGTCGGGAAAAAACCCAAGAAACAAGGCATTAGAGCGGCCTTATCGAGAACTGCTGGCGCGCTCTGGTACCGTGTTGCGGAAGTGGATTGAGGCCGAGGAACTGGAGCGGACGACGCGGGCGTATTAGCACAGCAGATGAGTTGACTCCTCCTGAAACCGTCAGAAGTTAAAGACGCTCCAATCTTGAAAGAGTAAGAATATGCGCGAAATCTACCATTGGACTGAATGGTTCTCAGAGCTTGCAAACAAGATCGCTGAGGGGGGCGAGGAATTTCTGATTGAACGTGCAAAGCAGATAGATTGGGAAGCCGCGGGGAAAAAACCGCCTTTGCTACGCGACGAGAACATCGATCCGTTCTCATTTTTCTATACCCTCGCGCAACGCCGAAGCTCGGCGAATAGGAAGCTGATATATCGGAGCGTCGAGAACGTTTTCAACGTCAAGCACCAGTACTCGGAAGAGCAGTACGATTCGAACGACGCGTTCGTATTCCCAACGCCTTCGTTCAAAATTCTATTCCAAGGCGATCCTCAGTTGCTTTGGAACTTGTTCCGCAGTGCCGTGCGAGGGCTCGACTCGGTGGATCCCAAACATTTCGATGATGCACTCGAACTCCGTGGCGTTCGTAAAGCGAAACTGACGCAGACGCTCTTCCTTATCAACTCGTCCCAGTTCCTTCCCTGCGACGACAAGATGAGTATCTTTGTCGATCTACCACCGGATAACGAATTCAATTGGAAATCCTATCGAGGATGGCTACAGAAAGTCCGCGACATTTTCCTAGGTTGTGAGCTGTACGAAATCAACTTTTTCACCTATCTCTGCGGTCTCTGGAAGCAGAAGAATCTATCTATTGGTAACAAACACTTTCAGGTTAGCACAAATGCTTACGGCGAAGATGGGGGTGACTTCTGGCAGGATAATGATCCAGCACTCGACTTTGAACCCAATAATTGGGTCTTTACCGGAAGTCCCAGTAATAAGGTGAGATGGGAGAATTACGACGAGGCGGCGGAAGATAATTCTTACTACCCACTCCGCGATCCACGACCCGGCGACGTGATACTGGTTAAAACTGGCCAGTCGCAAGGCCGCGGCATTGGGATTGTCTATAAAAACGACTACCAAGATCGCCTCGCTGAGGACAGCAGAATACATGTTTTGTGGATAAACAAAGCCATATGCGACGATCTTAAACCGAATCGACACTGGGGACTCTGGCTGGTGAAAAAGAGAGCGGGCGCATTTCGCAACACATCCGCGTACAAAGAAACATTTGAGTTACTGGATCGACTCAGTGGTCGCGAGGAGCCTATGGCGAACCAAGAAACACAGCAGAATCCAGAAGTAAAACACCCCCTGAATCAAATCCTCTATGGTCCACCAGGGACCGGAAAAACCTACCACACGGTCGCCCGCGCCTTGGCGATCATTGACGATGAAAGCGTGGAAGAGATCGAACGTAACATCGAGAGGTTCCGCGAGCTTCGAGATTCCGGACAGATCGCCATGGTGACCTTCCACCAGAACTTCGCTTATGAGGACTTCATCGAGGGCATCAGGCCGGCATTGGGCGATGGGGCTGACGGCCAAATCAGATACGAGCGGTGTGACGGTATTTTTAAGCAGATTGCCGAGGCTGCGAAAGAGGAAATGGATAAACCGTTCGTACTGATTATCGACGAAATCAATCGCGGCAACATCGCCAAGATATTCGGAGACCTCATAACGCTGATCGAGGACTCCCGGAGACTTGGCACGGACGATGAAACGAAGGTCATGCTACCTTACTCGAAGGATTCATTCGGCGTCCCAAAAAACCTCTACCTGATCGGCACGATGAACACGGCGGATCGGTCGATTCAATTGCTCGACACGGCGCTACGTCGTCGCTTCGACTTCATTGAGATGATGCCGAAACCAGAACTCATCTCTGATAATGTGGAAGGGGTCAACTGTAAACGGATGCTTGAGGAGATGAACAAGCGCATCACAGCGTTACTCGACCGGGAACATCAGATCGGCCACACCTACCTGCTAGACATCGACACTATGGAGAAACTGTCGTACGCCTTCCAAAACAAGATATTCCCCCTGTTGCAGGAATACTTCTTTGACGATTGGGCCAAAATACGAGCCGTTCTAGGCGGGAACAGCTTTGTTGTGGAACAGAGTGCTGCAGGCGTGTTGCGGGAAAACGAACAAGTGGACGAAGATCGAACGATTTACGAACGGCTACCCGGCGACGACCCCGGATGGACAGACCCAGAGGAGTACAAGAAGATATACAATGCTGGCAACACAGATGATACAAGTAACTCCTAATGTCCGGCACCACACTGTCAGGGAGTACGAGCCGCTCGATTTTGTAACTGCACAGGAGCGAGAAGAGCTAAAGTCGTTCCAAGGTGTGTTCAAGCAAAATTCCAACGGCACCTTGACGGCGAGTAACTACGTCGGCGTCATCACGACAAAACGCGGCACCGTGGTCGAGATCCTCCCGAAAATCGATCTCGGGGGCGATCCAGCTCCCCACCACGAAAAAACCAAGCGCCTGTTCTTGTCCATGCTTCGATGCTGGCGAGGCTTTGACAAGAAGACCCTACCGGAGAGCGACATCCGCGCCCTGCGGCGATTCCCCATGCTCGAAGTCTTCGTTCGCCAGTTCCTCGTCAACCTGAATGCGCTTGCCCGTGGCGGTCTCGCTAGACGCTACATCTCGGTAGAGGAAAACCTGCCGTACCTCGGAGGACGCCTCCTCTTCCGCGAGCAAATCCGCGAAAACCTGACCAATCAGGCGCGATTCTACGTCGCGCACGACGAGTTGAGCGTCAACAGGCCCGCCAACCGGCTCATTCACAGCGCGATGGCCAAGCTGACCCCGCAGGTGCAAGACACAGAAAACCGCCGACTGTTGCACCAATTGATGGCGACATTCGCCGACGTACCGAAAACGGCTAATCCGCACGCGGACTGGCAGCGGCACCAAGTGGACCGTTCCATGCCGCATTACGGGCCGGTGATGCAGTGGGTGGGCCTGTTCCTATTCGGGCATGGTTTGACGACCTTCGCCGGACGCCATCAGAACCTGTCCTTGCTGTTCCCCATGGAGCAGGTGTTCGAGGACTTCGTCACGCACAGTTTTCGACGTCATCAAGACTGCTATCTGGTACGCGCCCAGCATCCTCAAAAGAAGCTTGTCCGCATTGGTGACCAAGAAGCGTTCACAATGAAACCAGACATCACCCTGTCGGCCGGCCACCGCGTCCGATTCATCCTTGACGCCAAGTGGAAGCACATCAACGCGTTCGCCGACCATCCGAAGCACGGTATCGACCAAAACGACCTGTACCAGCTTTACGCCTACGGTAAGGGCTACGGTTGTGACGTCGTGGCGCTGATCTACCCGCGATCACAGACATTCACGAACAAAGACAAACTGCGATATCAAATTCTCGATGACTTAACACTGATTTGCCTGCCGTTCGACGTCGAGTATCCAAAAGAAAGCGTGCAGCGGTCAATGGAGGCACTCGCGGGTGCTTGACTTCCTCTCGGCCGCTGAGATGGCCCGCACCCTATCCTACAATCTCAACCTCCAAGTGTAGAAGGTCCGCACCTCACCACCGGCCAAGTCGCAGCCGGGTACGGCAAGTCGAATGAACGTGCTCATACTGGTCAAGTCGCGGCCAGCGACGTGTATTTCTATGGACTGGAAACCGAAGGAATGGAATTAACGTGCAAGTTGCTCTTTTTGGGCTAGGATTCGCTCAGGATACGCCTTGATCTCTATTACCTCAAGCGTTCTTCACGCACGATCTTTGTCATGGACCCTTTGAACTTAGATGTAATTCTGAGCACTTCCTCCATCGAGGCTGGAGTCTCCGCGTCGTCGGCACTTTCACGACTCCATTCTAATCCCCACAAATCATCTTCATGGAGCTCATCCAACGGCTCTTGAGATCGCTCAGGTTCTTGGAGTTGCCTTTCAATCCTTTGTTTGACTTCCCTCAGAGTATCAGGAGGCAGTTTGCAGAGGGTGTCAATGAGATTTTCGAGGGGCAAGTTGATTTCGACATTTTTGTCAGCATTAGTCACCTTATACCTCCGGCGCTCCTAATCAAATTCTGGGTCGCGGTCTTGGCCGTCATCGTTTGTTTTGCGACTCATCTCCTCCGCTGCCAACCACTGCCAGACCTGCTGACGTAACGTTTCCAAACGTCGGACGGCTTCTTCCCGGTCGATTGGCTCGGCGTCCGAGTCGTAGGATTCGTAGCGAAATTGCACGGCATACGGGTTGTACTCGATCAACTCTTCAAATCGCTCCACTCCAAGCTCGTGTTTTTCAACAAGCCGCAGTAGATAATCTATGTCGTGAGTAAACGGAAACGACTCCCCTAGCAAGGCGAGCCAAGACTTGAGTAATTTCTCAGCGGCTTGTTGAGCATGGAACCCAGCAATCTCATCAGCGAAGACAGTTGGGTCACTCATGCCTCGAAGTGCGCGAAGGTCGCGCTCTGCCGCCTCTAGAAGGGTGCGGGCCTTATCGAGGTCGCTCATAGAGCACCCGCCCTTCCCGTAGCGCTCGCGCCAAAACGTGGTTGAGGGAGTCTCGCCAGTATTCGACCTCGTCGCGGCTATAGACGAGGATGTCCTTCGGGACGATGAAGGCCGACAGTGATTTCCACAGCCGCACGGCCTCTAAACGTCGGCTCCGAGTCTTCCCAAACGGCTCGGCCTCCACCACCACTAGATCCACATCCGAATCTTCCCGCGCGTCGCCGCGGGCGCGGGAGCCGAAGAGGATCACCTGCTCGGGATCGACCTCGGCGACGATGGCCTGGACCA
>JAPPEG010000132.1 GCA_028875345.1 Gemmatimonadota bacterium | reverse complement strand
CCTCAAGATGGGCGCGTGGTTCCTTCGGACGCGCCGGGTTTTGGGATGGAAATAGACGAGGACTGGATCGTACCGCGCTAAGGCATGGCTGAACCGATTCAGGACCAGATAAAGCGAGCTCTTGAGGTCGCCGACAGCGCTGGCGGGAGGCTTTTCTATGCAGAGCGGGAGCACCCAGAATACCGAGAATATGACTCGGTCAATGCACTCATCGTGAGTACGGATGGGACGACGACGGTCAATGGGGTGCCTATCGACAGTACAACTAGCCCCCTATATTAAATGAATATGCGGAGCGGTTCGTTAGGATGGTCCGCGAACCACCAATAGAGAAGCAGGACCAGCAGGACCAACATGAAATACGGCGATCTTATTCAATTCGACCCTATTGAGTCGGTTATTCAGTTGCGCGACGCGGACGAATCCACTGCCGCGCAACATCTTGTGAATACTTACGTCATTTCCGAGGAGATGGCTGACCGGCTTACTGAGCTTGTCATCCCGCAGATGCAGTTCGACCAACCCGTCGATAATAAAGGGATTTTGGTCGTCGGCAATTACGGAACCGGTAAATCGCACCTGATGTCGGTGATTTCAAGCCTTGCCGCAGACGCCTCCCTACTGGAAGAATTGAATCATCTCGACGTCCGCGATTCAGCCGCACAAATCGCCGGGCGCTTCAAGGTCATCCGCACAGAGATCGGGGCCACCACTATGTCCCTGCGCGACATCTTGGTCTCTGAGTTGGAAGAGTATCTCGAAAAGCTCGGCGTGGAATACATATTCCCCGATGTAGATGAAATTGCTAGCCACAAGCGGGCCTTTGAAGACCTGATGGACAGGTTCGGAGAGGCTTTCCCCGAACATGGTCTTCTGCTGGTAGTCGATGAGCTACTGGATTACCTCCGTAGCCGTAGGGACCAAGAGCTGATCCTCGACCTCAACTTCCTCCGCGAAATGGGCGAAGTGTGCAAAGACCTGCGTTTCCGCTTTATGGCCGGGGTGCAGGAAGCCATTTTCGACAGCCCCCGCTTCGGTTTTGTTTCCGAGAGCATCCGTCGGGTAAAAGACCGTTTTGAGCAAATCCTGATCGCCCGCAACGATGTCAAGTTCGTAGTGGCCGAGCGTCTGCTCAAAAAGACTCCTGAGCAGCAGGCCCATATCCGCGAGTATCTGATGCCCTTTGCCAAGTTCTATGGCGGGCTCAATGAGCGGATGGATGAATTCGTCCGTCTCTTTCCCGTGCATCCCGATTACATTGACACCTTCGAGCGGGTCACTGTGGTCGAAAAGCGCGAGGTACTCAAGACACTGTCCATACGCATGAAAGACATTATGGACGAAGTGGTACCGCAAGATCAACCCGGCCTAATTGCCTTCGATAGCTACTGGAACACGCTCAGGAAGAACGCAGCCTTCCGCGCCATTCCCGAAATCCGGGCAGTCATTGATTGTAGCCAAGTACTGGAATCCCGGATCGAAAACGCCATCGCCCGCAAGCAGTACAAACCGATGGCTCTGCGCTTGATTCATGCACTGTCCGTCCATCGCCTGACCACTGGTGACATCTATACACCCATGGGCGCATCCGCTGAGGAACTGCGCGACCGCCTCTGCCTTTTTGACCCCTTGATTGAGGAATTGGGGAGCGATGAACCCGACAGAGACCTGCAAACTCACGTGGAAACCGTTCTGCGCGAAATCGACAGAGCGGTCAGCGGACAATTCATTTCGTTCAACAGGGACAATCGCCAATACTATCTGGACTTAAAAAAGACCGAGGACTTCGACGCCATCATTGACAAGCGAACGGAGAGCCTCGATAACACTCAACTCGACCGCTTCTACTATGAGGCCCTCAAACGGGTCATGGAATGCCAAGACGCTACTTACGTAACCGGCTACAAAATCTGGCAACATGAACTCATCTGGCAGGAGCACAAAGCCGCCCGCACCGGATATCTGTTTTTCGGAGCACCCAACGAGCGCTCCACCGCCGTACCTCAGCGGGACTTCTACCTTTACTTTATCCAGCCAAATGACCCGCCCCGCTTCAGGGATGACAAAGCGAGCGACGAGGTCTTCTTTCGCCTGAAAGGCACCGATGAGGAATTTCAGACCGCGCTGAAAAGCTATGCGGCGGCCTTGGACCTTGCAGGTACTTCCTCGGCTCACGCCAAAGCTACTTATGAGGCCAAGGCTAACGGCTTTTTGCGCCAGCTAGTCCAGTGGCTACAAACGCAGATGACCAGTGCCTTTGAGGTCACCTATCAAGGCCGCACGAAATCCATCCCCGAGTGGGCCAAGGGCAAATCCATCCGCGATCTGTCGGGCCTGTTGCCCCACGAAACCATCAACTTCCGCGATCTAATCAATACTATCGCGGGTGTCTGCTTAGCCCCGAATTTTGAAAATCAGGCTCCCGATTACCCATCCTTTTCGGTGCTGATTACCGGCAACAACCGCGCCCAAGCCGCCCAAGATGCTCTGCGGGCTATCGCTGGACAAAACCTTACTAAGCAGGCCGCTGCTGTGCTGGATGCACTGGGACTGCTAGATGGTGAGAGGATGGACCCTTACAAATCAAAGTACACCCAGTTCATTATCGATGCTGTACGGGCTAAGGGCCACGGTCAGGTAGTAAATCGCAGCGAGATCATTCAAGACGACTACGGGCTAGAATTCATGGACCCCAGAGGCTCCCGTCTCGAACCCGAATGGGTAGCGGTCATCTTGGCTGCGTTGGTGTACTCCGGCGACATTGTGCTTGCTATTCCGGGAAAAAAATTCGACGCTACCGAGCTGCCGCAGCTTGCGGCCACCAGCATGGACGAATTGATCCGCTTCAAGCATTTGGAGCAACCCAAGGAATGGAACCTGCCCGCCATCAGGGTGCTGTT
The DNA here is from genome assembly GCA_028875345.1 of Gemmatimonadota bacterium. Taxonomy (GTDB): domain Bacteria; phylum Latescibacterota; class UBA2968; order UBA8231; family UBA8231. The sequence continues at coordinate 7,604 of JAPPEG010000132.1, read as the reverse complement.
TGAACTGCTCGGATTGCCGCCGGGCATGGCCCAGCTCGTTGCCCAAGGCAACGATGAACCGGTCCAGAACTTGCAGCAGACCGTTGAAAAGATGATCCAGCGTGTCGTCATGGCCCAACAGGATATGCAGAAAGGGCTTTCCTTCTGGGGACAGGACCTGCTCGCCAGCACTGCCCTTGCCAGCCGAGCCGGTGCCTTGGATAAAGCCAAAATCTTCTTTGAATCGCTTCAGGCGTACTCCTCTCTCGGCAGGTTGAAAAACTTCAGCTATAGTGTGCCGGAAATCATGGCGCACGAAGAAGCTCTAACTGCTATGGATGAGTTGGACTCTTTGCGCGAGTTCGTCATAGACCATGCACCGACAGCCTCCTATCTGGCCACGGCTGAAGCGGTACTGTCCACCGAACATGACTGGGTGAGCCGCATGAAGGAGACCCGTCAGAACGTCCTAAACGTCCTCAACCAAGCGGACCGGATCGAGGCCCAACAGTCCCAAGCCATCGGGGTAGAAATACAAAAGCTCAAGAGAGACTACATGGTCTCTTATATTGACCTGCACACTAAGGCCCGCTTAGGCGCGAATGACGACCGGCGCAAGGCGGAATTGCTCAACGACCCAAGGTTGCAAGCCTTAGTCAAATTAGCCGACGAAATTGATCTAATGCCTCGGCAGCAGCTTACCGATTTTCAGGATCGCCTAACGGCTCTGAAAAGCTGCTTCGCCCTGACCGAGCAGGAGTTGGATGCAACGCCGACTTGTCCGCACTGTGGCTTTAAGCTCTCCATCGAAACCAGCACGGTTGCAAGCTCTCAGCAGATCGATGATATGGATGCTCAACTCGATGAGATGGCGGAAGACTGGACTTCCTTCATCCTCAGCAACTTGGAGGACCCGATCACCCAAGACAACATGAGCTTGCTGAAGACGGATGACCGCGAGTTGCTGGAGGCCTTCATGCAGTCGCGTGAGTTGCCGATGCCTCTAAGCAACAGCTTTGTACATGCCCTCAAAGATGCGCTTTCCGGTCTGATCAAAGTCCCCGTCCATGTAAAGGACTTGCAAACTGCGCTGAAGGTGACCGATGGCCCGGCGACTCCAGCAGAGATGAAGAACAGATTTGACGAATATATCGATCAGCTTACCAAGGGCAAAGATCCGGCAAAGGTGCGGATCGTGGTGGAGAGGTAAAACCAGAAATACCATCTGGCCTAAAAGGAAGCCGTCGTTGGAAAATTTGAGATGAACCAAGAACAGCAGGGCATAGAGTTTGGATCAACAACCGGAGATGACCAGCATGACGGCCCGGTAACTTGCCTCGGCATAACTTTTGAAAGTGACGAAGCCCGCCGTGCTCACTTTACCGAGAAACTCCGCGAGAAGCTAAAGGACCCTGAGTTTCGCAAGATCGAGGGATTCCCGATTGGCGAGGATGAAGATATTCTGAACCTGAGTGATCCGCCGTATTATACCGCCTGTCCGAATCCTTTCATTGAGGATTTCATCAAGCACTATGGGAAGCCGTATGACCCAAATACCGATGGTTATCGTCGGGAACCATTTGCTTCGGATGTGAGCGAGGGGAAGAACGACCCGATCTACAACGCTCATTCGTACCACACCAAAGTGCCGCACAAAGCTATCATGCGGTATATCCTGCACTATACGGAGCCAGGGGATATAGTGCTCGATGGTTTTTGCGGTACAGGAATGACCGGAGTGGCAGCGGCCTTGTGTGAAGATCTCAGCAGAGCCAAGGCACTCACTGCTACAAGCTCCTCTATGAGACAACGCTGGGCAATCCTTTCGGACCTGTCGCCTATCGCCACGTTTATCGCAAGTAATTTGCTTCGCCCAGTTTATCGAAGAGATTTTCTAGCAGCCGTTGAGAAAATGTGTGCCGACATTGAGGGCAAGTTTGGCCATCTATACTTGACCAACCACAATGGCTGGAAAGTACGCGATAGGAAGAGAGTTGAGTACAAGCATCATCAACATCGAGGCGATCAGCTAGGCACCGTTGAATTCACGCTCTATTCTGATATTGTCAGATGTCCTGAATGCACCGCTGAAACCACGCTCTATACCGTGGCTGTAGATGAGCAAAACGATTCTCTTCGGTCAAATTTGAAGTGTCCGTACTGCAAGGCATTGGTTCAAGAATCAAAATGGGAACCAGTACATACGATCAGCTTTGATCCAGTCCTCAAACAGGCTATCCAGCACGTTCGGATCGCCCCCGTTCTCATTAACTACAGCATAGGATCGACAAGATACGAGAAATTACCCGATGATCAAGATAGGCAGCGCATCGATACTGCAACCGATCTTCTTCGCTCCCATGGCCTACCATCGATCGCCCTAATCAACGGCAAAGAAACTCAGCGCAATGCTCCAATTGGTATTACTCATATACATCAGTTCTTCACCCCACGTGAGCATCTGTTCGTCTCTGCTCTACTGCATCAGATACAGAGTTATCCTGATAAGAATCTAAGTCAGATGCTGCTTTTTTGCCTTACTGCTTCCTTGCCTTATATGTCAAGAATGAGACGGTTTCGTGCTGATAGAAAAGGAGGGGGCCCACTATCGGGAACTTTGTACGTTAGCTCTTTGATCACACCGCTACACGTTTTGAAGACTTTTCGACGCAATGCATCAACGATTGCCAATAGCTTAACCCCGCCCGTCGATCCCCAGAGAAGCCATGTTATAAGCACTCAAGATACTGGAAATCTTCGGTATATCTCGGATTCTACAGTGGACTACATATTTACCGATCCTCCGTTTGGCCATAATTTCGATTACTCCGAATTGAATTTTTTTTGGGAAGGATTGTTAGGAGCAGTAACAAATCAGAAGGCCGAAGCGATTGTGAGCGCATCTCAGGGAAAGAGCATAGATGATTACCGTGAACTCATGGAGCGGAGCTTTTCAGAGTATTACCGCATCTTAAAGCCAGGTAGATGGCTGACGGTGGAATTCTCAAATACAAGGGCATCAGTATGGAATGCGATTCAGGCCGCACTGGAGCAAAGTGGCTTCGTTGTGGCCAATGTTTCATCGCTCGATAAAAAGCAACACTCATTCAAGGCAGTTATGACACCAACCGCTGTCAAGCAAGACCTTGTTATTTCTGCATATAAGCCAAATGGTGGCCTTGAGGAACGCTTTCGCCTAGAATCAGGCACTGAAGAGGGCGTTTGGGACTTTGTCAGGACACACTTGAAGCAACTCCCTATTTTTATTTCAAAGGATGGTCAGGCTGAGATAATCGCAGAACGCCAGGATTTCCTCCTCTTCGACCGCATGGTTGCCTTCCATGTCCAGCGTGGTGTGACGGTTCCCTTATCCGCTGCTGAGTTTTACGCTGGTCTGGAACGGCGATTCTCGCCACGTGATGGTATGTATTTCCTGCCCAACCAAGCTGCCGAGTACGATAAGAAGCGAATGACAGTCAAGGAGATTCTCCAGCTTCAGCTTTTCGTTTTCGATGAGGCGTCGGCTATACAGTGGCTCAAGCAGCAGCTTGCTAAAAAACCCCAGACCTTCCAGGACATCCATCCTCAGTTCTTGAAGGAAATCGGGGGTTGGAATAAGCATGAAAAGGCCCTAGAGCTTTCCGAACTGCTTGGAGAGAACTTCCTGCCCTACGACGGCAAAGGCGAAGTGCCCAGCCAGATCCACAGCTATCTTTCGTCGAACTTCAAGGAGCTACGCAATCTGGACAAGGATAACCCATCGCTCAAGGCCAAGGCTCGCAACCGCTGGTACGTACCAGACCCAAATAAGGTGGGCGACTTGGAGAGACTGCGTGAGAAGGCGCTACTCAAGGAGTTCGAGGAATACAAGCAGATCAAGAAAAAGCTCAGGGTCTTCCGGCTAGAAGCTATCCGTGCAGGCTTCAAAAAAGCCTATCAGGAACGCGATTACGCCACGATTATAGAATTGGCCGGGAAAATCCCCAACAACGTCCTCGAAGAAGACCCAAAGCTTCTTTTGTGGTACGACCAAGCAGTAACAAGAATGGGACAATGAGGAGCTACCAGCATGGGAGAAGCACGAGATGTACCCATTAAAATCCGGCGCATATCAATCAAAAACTACAAAGGGGTTGATAGTCTTGACTTAGAGATTCCTGCACCATTGATGCTTGACGATCCTGATATTCTTGTCATGGGCAGTAAAAATGGTTTAGGGAAAACCTCCGTGATCGAATGCTGTGCGCTTCTACTTTTGGCTCATACGATTCCTGAAAAACGAATCAGGCTCAATGATCGCTATTCAGCGATCGATGTTCCAGACCTTCTCATCAAGGCCGGATCAGACTATGCTGAAATTGAAGGCGAAGTTGTCTTTGAGACAGATGCGGCGACTTTGCAGATGCGGATTGATCGGCGCGGCAATGTGAGGATATATGGCGAGTCCTTGTCGGAATCTCTAATTGATAGCGGTAGGTTCGATCTAGAACGGGATTCCGATCAGATCGTCAAAGCTATTTGCGGTTTCTCGCCTAACCCAGTTATCGATAGTCTTTTTCTGCTTTTTCACAGCTATCGAAAAATCCAAGAGGGAAACCCGGAATTGGGAATGATGGTCCAAGATCGTGCCCGTAGAAGATCACACAGGTATGATATGCGTACAGAGTTTCCGGTCAGTGCATTCAAAGTGAGAATTCTCCGTTCTCTTATGGCGCAGGCAGATTTGTTCGAGCTGGAAGAAGAGTCCGAATCAAGGGAAGCAAATGAGAAGCTAAATGAACTGGTCGAATTATATGTCGGCGGTACCATTGGTAAACTTCGCTCGTCCTCGGACAATACGGTTGATTTACGAATAAGTCTGGGTAACGGGGAAAAGTCGTTTACCTTTGATGGACTAAGTTCTGGGCAAAAGGAAATTATATCGACGCTATTCCTAATTTGGTATCACACTAAAAACAAACCATCAGTAGTTTTTATCGATGAGCCAGAGCTACATTTGAACGCCCAATGGCATCGAAGCTTTGCGGATAGTCTTCTATCCCTTGCACCGCAGAATCAATACATAATTGCAACCCACTCGGAAGATGTCATGGGCTCTGTTGACGAGGACCGGCGTATTCTGCTTTCCGACGATTATGGGCCAGGGGAATGATTGGGGTCAAGACAGGAATACGGCCTGAAGAGGTACGCCTCCAGGGGCAGCATGTTCTATTCGTAGAGGGGAGCGACAAAGAATCCGTTGATCCAAAGGTGCTCAATGAACTTTTTTCCGGTGGAATTCGCATTGAGCCGTTGGGTCCATCATTTTCAGTAAGGAGTGTCGCCGAGGCATTACAAACATACCACCCAACGTACTATTTTCTGATTGATCGAGATCATTATGATGATAGCTTTATTGAGGAACGTTGGGATAATTTTCCCGATTCAAATACCAATAATCTATTAGTATGGAGACGCCGAGAAATAGAGAACTATTTCCTTGATCCCGACTACCTTTCTCGGTCGAAATTTTGCAGAGTCAGCCAAGGCTCCCTTGAAAAAGAAATCCTCCAGTCTGCTAATGATCGGTTATTTCTGGACGTTGCAAATCATGTCGTCATCCATATACGAGAAGAGCTGAAAGAGAATTGGATTCAGAAATTCACTAATCCGGAAGAGTTCTCTACTAAAGAAGACGCGCTCCGGAAATTGCAGAAAGCAAACGAGTTTGGCCTGTATAGCAACAAGGTTCAAGAAAAAGTGTCGCTCACAGAGTTGGAACGCCGCTTTTCGGAGTTCCTTGAAAGGATGACAGGTGGACAAAAACAGCTCAGCTTTGGTGTAGGTGAATGGCTCGATCTGGTCCAAGGAAAAAAGGTGTTTAACCGAGTTGTCAATAATTCTGCCTGCTTTCAGGTTACTACGGCCGATGGTACGGCCCTATCTGGACGAGTGAAAATGAAAGAAATTGTAAAGGATCTTCTGCGAAAGGGTGATGCAGTTCAACCGAGGGATTTTACTAGATTGAAGAATCTCATCATAGCGAGAATTGAGGAGCCGACATGAATAAGGATAGAAATGACAACATAGCGCGATCCATAACAGCGCCACAGGGGTATTGAATGGGTAGCTGGCGGGACGCTATCCTGAACGAATTTGTTCCCAAGGTCAGCAAGCTCACCTTAGTCGCCGATCCAGACAGCCTATTGGCCGAAGAGAAACTGGCACTGGAGTTGCGTCAGCGCGGGTTTGATCTCATTGAATTCAAAGATCCAGTCGAGTTCAGATATGTTTATGAGTCGAAATATCGTTCGCTCTGGGATCGCGGCGAGTACACGGATCTGGTGGTCATTCTTCGCCTGCAAGATACCGAACTAACATCGTTGCCCTACGACCTCCTGAAAGCCGGAAGGAAACTATCCTTCAATCTTGGCAAGCTCTTCCCCAATCTGAGCTATCCAGTTGTCCAGAAGTTGGACCTAAACCTCCTTGACTCTCTGTTTGATGCACAGCGCAGATTGCCGTCAGGCCGCCTAGGCGACAACGCCACCAAGGACTTTATTCTTAGCCAAGTATTCGACATCGTAGCAGAGCGGATTAACAACGGGGTAGAACTTCTAAGCACCTTACTCCGGCTGCATTACGGCAAAATCCAAGTTTCTCACGAACTGGTTGATTGGCTTGTGCAGGTACTGCAACAGCAGTATGCGTTTCATTCATGGCCTTTAGATGAAATCGTGCCAGACGATAAGGCGTTTTTTGCGTTCCTACAGGAGCGCTGGCCGGTGTTTCTAAATAGGCTTGGCAAAGCTGAGCAGATCGGAGAAGGTAGCCGCGAATATAAACTCAAGTATGGGGGACCGGACCTTCTGCCATTCGATCACCAGAAGATCAGAATCTACATCGATAATCTGTTCGTCGAAGGAATCCTCGTTCCTGTTCAAGCAGCTAATCTTACTGTGGATGTGAGTTCGTGGATTCGCTACGGAATCGTCGAAGACGATGCAGACGATGACGAGGTGCGTATCTCCCGTCTGTTTGAACTCATTGAGCAAAAGCTGCCGACAGTAGAATCCCGCCATGATGACTGGACAGACTTTGCACTAAAATGGGCCGAACTCTCTGCCTTGATCCATTGTGGAAGCATCAGTACGCACCGATCCCAATGGCGAGAGATAGGCGATGCATTGAACGAGACCTTTGCTACTTGGCTGAGGGAGCACTACGCCAGCCTTATTACCCTGCCGCCAATCCGTCCTGCGATGGGACATCACCTAGCGCGACGATTGGCTCGCGAGATGGAAGACTCTGACGAAAAGCGCGTTGCACTGATTGTGGTCGATGGCCTTTCCTTTGATCAGTGGGTGACGGTACGCTGGGTTCTAAATGGACAAAACAGTGATTTCGTCATGCGGGAGTCCGCGATCTTTGCCTGGATTCCGACGCTAACTTCCGTATCTCGGCAGGCGATCTTTTTCGGTAAGCCGCCGCAGTTTTTCCCCGCATCTATTAACTCGACCGACAGTGAAGGAAAGCTCTGGCAGCAATTCTGGACGGATAACGGTCTTTCCCGGCCTGAGATCGCCTATAAGCGCGGATTGGGCAGTGGTGACGTAAGTAAGGATCTCGATGAGACAGTTAATCCC
>JAPPEG010000048.1 GCA_028875345.1 Gemmatimonadota bacterium | reverse complement strand
AGATTTGACTGAGACCAATGGTGCCCATCGGTTCTCTTTCGCATACCAATTCTAATACAAAAAACTTGATAAAATCCAAACTATAAACCTAGGGTAACAAGGAGATACACAAATGACGGTCTGGGCCGGACTTATCGCGCTGGGATTGGGGCTAGGAGCTAGCCTTTTCCTACCGGTGCCGCAAAATCTGAAGACCAGTTTTGACGCCGGACAATCTCTCTACGCCCTTGGCGAGTTTGAAGGGGCGATCATCGAGTATTCAAAGATCGTCAAATTCACTAGCAAGGCCGTGCGCACCGATAGTGTACGGGTGATATTTGGCAACGACCTAGAATTGCCCGTAGTCGCAGCGGCTTGGTATCAACTAGGCAATGCCTATAAAAAGAGCGGGCAACACGAAAAAGCGGTGGAAGCCTATCGCCAAGTTATCGATGTAGGGAGCGTAGCCGAGGACTTCAAGTCATTGGTGCAGTTCCAAGTCGCCGAGACCCGCTTCTTCGCCAAACAGTACGGCGAAGCAACAAAGGAATACAAGCGCTATGTAGAGTTGTTTCCCGAGACGAGAGAAGCCGGCAAAGCGTATTTTTACGCGGGCTGGAGTGAGTTTAATTCAAAAGAATACGACCAGTCCATCGAAACGCTCAACGGCATGCTAGCAACCTATCCCCAAGATCGCTATGCGCCGGATTCCCAGTACCGCATCGCCAGTGCGTTCTATGAGAAGGGCGAGTACGCCAAATCCGTTGAGACGGCCCAGATAACCCTCGACCAGTATCCCAATAGCCCGGTCATTGCCCAAGCCCTCTATCTGCAGGCTAGGGCCTATGACCAAATGGGGCGCGACGCGGAGGCGATTAAAGCCTACCGCGATGTGCGCAACCTCTACGATCGGATGTTTGAACTCTTGCGCGGTTCGTTTCGCGAGGGGAAGAATGTCGATTTTGAAAACTATCGACAGCTTTTTGAGACTTCCTCGTTGCGCGTTGCTGAGATCTTCCGCAAAACAGACCAATTTGAGGAAGCCTACCAAGAGTTAATCGCCGCCCAAGAAACTGCCGAGGAACGCTTTTATAAAGCCAAGGTGCAGATGAGAATCGGCGATAACTACATGGAGTGGGAGAAGTTCGACGAGGCGTGGACTGCTTACAACCAAGTGATTGAACTCTACGGGGATACGCCTTATCCACCGAATGCTCAGTATCAAAAAGGCGAAGCCAAGTACTTCGCCGGAGACTACGCCGCTGCCCGCGAAGACTACCTACAACTGCTAGTGGACTACCCGGATAGCGAGACGGGTTTGCGCTCCGCAGCGCTCTACAGCGCAGGCTGGTCTGCTGAGAAACTCGGCGTGGTGGATCAGGCTATCGTAAGCTATACGCAGGCAGTGGACAACTTTCCCCGCTCCGACCAAGCGCCGCTGTGCTTGTTGCGCATCGCTCGGCTCAACTACGAGCAGCAGAAAGTCCAAGAGGCCATTGAAGCCTATAAGGCTATAACGGAAAGCTATCAGGATACGCGACATACGGCTGATGCTTACTATGGCCTTGGTATTCTCTACCGCGACGAAGATCGGAAAGACGAGGCTATCGCTGCTTTTTCCAAGGTTGATCGCGATGCCCGCGAGACGTACATCGCCGCGTTGATTGAGGCAGCCAATCTCTATATTTCCCAAGATCGCATAGCGGAGGGGCGTGCGCTGCTCAATCAATTGCTAGAAGGCGTGACCGGCGACCGCGATTTGGAGGCTAGGGCCCATTTCCAGATGGCCCAACTCGACCTCAACAATAAAAACTACGTCGACGCAGTCGAGCGCTACACCATGGTGCTTGAAGAGTACCCAGAAAGCGAAGTCATTATCGACACCCGCTACGGCCGTGCATTGGCCTACCACTATTCGGGCCGTTACGACCGTGCGCTGATCGATTACAAGTGGCTGTTGGACACTAAGATTTCCAAGGCGATGCAGCTAAAAGTTTCTTTCTCGATGGCCCTCTCGTACTCGGCGGAAGGCAATGACGACGAGGCGGAGAAACTGCTGAATGAGGTCATTGCTTCTGGAGACGAGAGCTTAGTGCGTTCGGCGCGGCTGCAGTTGATCTCAATGGCCGAAAAGAAGGGTAATCCAGAGGAAGCGGTGCGCATCTACGAGGAGATGTTGGCTACCACGACCTCTAGCGAGGACCGGGAGCGCTTGCTCATTCGCTTGGCCAATGCCTACTTCAAACTAGATAAGTTCCAGCAGAGTATTGAAGCGGCTCAGGAGCTAATCGACTTGGCCGTCAATGTCGAGAGCATTGCCAATGCACTCTTCGTCCAAGGCAACTGTTTCTATAGGTCGGAGCAGTTCGTCCAAGCGATTGCCACGTATAACACCATTATCGAAAACTATCCGCAGATTGCTTGGGCCAAAAATGCCCAGTTCCAGATCGGCGTAGCTTATAACAAACTATCGGCTAACGGCAATGTTGACGTGCTGCCAGCGATGTCCCAAGCGTTCAATACCTACTACACCCAATATCCTGATGACGAGCGCGCTGTGCATGCCTATTACTACGATGCTTGGGCGCACTATCGGATGGGTAAATGGCGCGACGCCAGCGATATTTTTGCTAGCCTAGCAGATAAGTATCCGCAGTCCCGCTATGCCTCTGAGGCGCTTTTTCGCGCTGGCGATGCCCTGTTTAACATGACCAATAGAAGTGGCGTGGAGGACAAAGACCAGCACTACCTAGATGCCATGGTCTACTACGACCGAATCATTAGGCGCTATTCTCAGTCGAGCCATGTGGATGATGCACTCTACAACAAGGCTTGGTGCCTGATTAATCTTGACCGCAAGGAAGAAGCGGTGCCAGTTTTTGAGCGGATCGTTGCTGAACATCCCAATGGCACTTATGGGGCACGTAGCCAATTTACGCTCGGAGATTACTATTACGGCCTCAAGGATTACGAGAAGGCCACCGAAAGCTACCAGACTTTCTTGGATCGCTTTCCCGTTGACAAGTTGACTGCCCAAGATCGAGCGCTGCCGAACAAGGCAAGGACTCTGCTCGGACATTTGGCTGAGATCGATGCCTACAATCTTTATGCAACGGGCGAACAGCTTTTGGCTGAGAAAAATTACGATGAAGCAATGGTAGTCTTCAAGGAAGTGCAGCAGAAGTATCCCAAGAGCGATCAGGCTGTCAATTCATTAGTCAACATCGGTGCCGCCTATATGGCCCAAGAGGAATTCCGTCAGGCTGGTGCTGTCTTTCAGGAGGTCGTCGACAACTATGGCGACAATCCCAAATACGTGACGCAGGTGGACTATGCCAGAGAGCAGCTACAGGTAATGCAGGAAGCTCGCGTCCTATAACCTTGATTTCTTTGCGTCCTAACTTAAGGAGGGATAAAGAAGATGATTGAACTTTTTCGCGAAGGCGGACCTTTCATGTATCCTTTGATGCTCTGGTCTATGCTGTCCATTGCGTTCTTTCTCGAGCGCATTTGGACGTATGCACGGCTGCGCTCTGAGGACGAATTGGCCGAAATCACCAACGATATCAACTCGCGTATTGACTCGGGTGCCTCCCTTGACCAGCTCAGAGAGTACTGCGCCGAAGTCGGTAAGCTCGAAGGCGAGGTGTACGGCGAAGGGATTGAGCGCTTTGAGCATTTGTCGCGCGAGCAACGCACTATGGAGGAGATGCGCGAGGAAATGAACGGCACGGTTGAACGCGCCGCCTTGGGGTATCTCGAACGGTATCTGGCCGTTATTGACTTCGTGTCCAAATCCGTGGTGTTGCTCGGCCTGTTGGGCACGGTTAACGGTATGATCAACGCTTTTGAAGGTATTGCGGAAAAAGGCCTCGGCGAGCCAACAATCGTTGCCGCAGGTATTTCCGAAGCACTAATCACTACAGTTACCGGTCTGGTGATCGCCGTGCCTTCAATCGCCATCTTCACGTACTTTAGCAATCGCGCCACAGGCAAGTCCGTTGAGTTTGAAGCATACGGCCACGGTTTTGTGGACGCTCTGCTGCGCCGCTGGCAAGGCACCCAAGCTGCCTAAGGGCAGCCCTTTTTTAGGAGGCATGAGATAGATGGCTGATAGAGTAGAAAAAAAAGAACTGACCATGCCCGATCTGACGCCGATGATTGACGTGGTCTTTCAGCTACTCATCTTCTTCATGGTGACTGCTGTGTTCGCCATTACTCCGGGTTTGGACATCAAATTGCCCGAGGCCGAAGAGGCTCAGGCTCCGGAGAAGGAAAACCTCTTTATCGTTGTGGATCAGGACGGCAATATGAAGCTGAACCACAAGTCGGTGACCTTTGCGACCCTCAAAGAGGAATTGCAGGCGAAGAGACAGCTACTGGACAACACCACGATGATTATCATCCAGGGAGATGAGCGCTCCACGCACGGACAAATCGTCCAGATCATGGACATTGCTCGCCAAGTGGGTGTCATCGATCAGGTCATCGCCACGGAACCGCAGCGCAACTAAGTGCGGGTTCTAGGCCCTTCCAAGAGGGGGAAGAACTGTGGTAGACGAGTATAGAGTAGACGAATATAAGAAAGCAGTACAGGCCCAGCGCCAAAAAACGGCCTATATAGCGGTCGGCGCAGCCTTTCTCATTCACGTACTTTTCATCCTGTCCAAGTGGGTGGTAATCGCCGCCGGCTTGGCGGGTGCCGGGGTGCTGATATACGCCCTATATTCAGCTACCACCGGCCGTCGGCTGAACATGGGCGTGGCCTTTATGCTCTCGGTAGCTATTCACGCTGGCGTCTTCGTTTACGATCACCTCTTTGGCATTGGCGAAGAAGAGACAAAGGAGGCGCTAATCATTTTCCGCGCTCCTCCGCCAATTCTCGAAAAGAACTTCGACTTAGCCAAGCGTCCCGAGATATCCGAAGTGCAAATGGAGATGCTACAGTCGATGGCACCGCCGGATTTGCCGCAGGATATATCGGCGATAGCCGATGTTAGCGCGGTAGGTAGCGACCTGCTGAGTTCGGTTCTACCCGGTACGCAGGTCTTGGGTGCCTTTTCAGGTGCTAAGGCCGAAGAGTTGGCCTTCGACGAGGTCGCGATGATCGAACTGGCGGAAACGTCGGCACCAGTGCAAGAGGCTCTGAGCCTGAGGCACGAGTTGCTCAATGTCGGCGACTTAGACATTGGCCGCTATCAAGCGATCTTGATTCATGATCCCGACAATAAACGCAATATCCGCGGCTTTTTTAACATGACAGTCATTGACTACGATATCGCAGACAAGAATCGCGATCGGTTCCCAACTGCGGTAGAAGAGTTGATGCGCTATATGCGCGACCATACTCAAATTAATGCCCGAATTGAGGGCACGACCTTGGAATTTTCGGATCCGCGTATCATGGACGCCCCCATGATTTATGTGACGGGCAACGATGCTGTCTTGCAAATCAGCGATACAGAGAAAACCAACCTAGGCGACTATCTCAAGAATGGTGGTTTTCTCTATGCCGAGGAAATCCGCCAAAGCGACGCTGAGAACGGACTTGACGGCAAAGAAGCCGGGGTTTCAGGTACGCCGTTTGATCGCCAGTTCAAGGCCCTGATGAAAGATCCGTTGGTGTTGGGTAGCGACGGCTCTAAGTGGCAGAAAGTGCCTAAGAGCCACGATCTCTACTATAGCTTCTGGGATTTTCCCGATGGTCCGCCTATGGGCGGCGCACCGGCTGGCAATGTGTTCGATTTGGAGATGCTGGAACTGCGCGGTCGGGTTGCGGTGGTCTTCAGCGACCTAAATATTAGCTGGTACTGGGGAGATCCGCTGGCTGATGCACGAGAGCGCGGGTTGCAGTTCGGGGTCAACCTAATCGTCTATGCGTTGACTCAGCCGGGCGGCATCGCCAACGTGACCCAGTTTACTCAATAAGCACCCTTCAAGCAGCAAGCAGTTCGGATGCCCTACCGGTAAACCACCGGTAGGGCATCCTTGTTTCGATCATTCCCTTCCGTTCACGCCGATCCTCTTATCTGATCCCAGACATCGAAGTATGTCGGAAAAGTTTTGCCGACGCATCCTGGGTCGTTAATGCGGATTCCGGGCACTCGCAATCCGACTAGAGCAAAACTCATAGCTACTCGGTGATCCTTATAGGTATCGATGCTGCTGCTTTTGGGTTTGGAAGGCGCGATAGTAACGCCATCTCTGTGCTCTTCTACCGCCACTCCGAGCCGACGCAGTTGGGCGACCATAGCGGCAATCCGGTCGGTCTCCTGCCAGCGCGTGTGCTCGATGTTGCGGAGCCGCACAGGATTCTTGGCAAAGGGAGCGATCGCAGCTAGCGTCAGCGAGGTATCTGATATGGCCTTCATATCGATGTCTATACCTCTGAGTTGATCCGGCCCGATCACCTCAACTCCGCTGGCGTAACGGTTGACTGTGCATCCCATTTTCTCGAGTACATTGACGAAGTGGATATCACCTTGGGCTGAGTCGGCGGCAATGTCGGCTACGCGTACCCGACCACCGGTGAGCGCAGCGGCAGCAAAGAAGTACGAGGCGTTGGAAGCATCCGGCTCAATGGCGTAGACACGAGGCGTATAGCATTGGCTGCCAGCGACGCGAAAGCGCTGATACTCGTCGTGCTCGACCTCGATTCCAAATGCCTGCATTACCGCCATAGTGATGTCAATATATTCGGTCTTGAACTCGCTGACCATTTCGATTTCCAAGCCGTTGTCGGCGTAGGGAGCGACGAGCAGCAGTGAAGTGAGAAACTGGCTACTCTTGCTGGCGTCGAGCCGGGTTTTTCCTCCTCTGAACCCCTTGGCCTGTACCTCTATGGGTAGGCATCCGTTGGCAAAGCGCGAACGAGCGTCGATCCCGAGTTGGCCGAGTGCGTCGAGCAGATCGGCCATCGGTCGGCTCTGGCGCATGGGTGCGTCGCCGTCGATGATGAAGGTGCCATTGCCGAGCGCGACATAGCTTGTGATCGACCGAGAAGTAGTGCCCGAATTGCCGATGTACAGCTTGGCACCATCGACGGGGATCCGTCCCCCATTACCTGCGACCACAAAGCTGGCCGCCTTTGGATCGGCCTCTATAGAGACGCCGAGTTTGCGCAGCGCCTGGACCATGTAGTCGGTGTCGTCGCTAAAGAGTGCGCCTATAAGGTGTGATTCTCCGTTGGCTAATGCCGCGATCAGCAGCGCTCGGTTGGTGTAACTTTTGGACCCGGGAACGGAGACTTCGGCGTCGAGAGGTTTTTGCAGAGGTTGTATTTCGAGCGAATCAGCGTTCATGTTTAGTTAAACGTTGGGTGGCATGATGCGAGCGGCACGAGGCTATGCATAATCTGGTATCTCGCGGTGTTCTGAGCAATGCCTGCTTGGGAGGTCTTAGGCTGGAGGGCGCTGGTGTTTTCTTCTACATTTATCCACGAAAGGAATGCGTCAATGCCATCAGTCAAGAAGCCGGACGAGATCAGAAATTTACTCGAAGGTCCAGTCAACTCCATCCCCACTACATTTTTGCCCAACGGCCAACTAGATTGGGAGGGCATCGGTCGTATAATCGACGTGGGCATCGCCAGCGGCAGCAAGGTCAGCTTGCTGACCTACGGGGACAGCCAGTTTGAGTTCCTCAGCGATGAAGAAGTCGCCCAGCTTACCCGCTTCTTGGTCGACCGGGTCGCCGGACGGGCATTGACGGTGGCGGCTACTCGGCGCTGGCCAGACGACCGGGCTGTCCAGTTCGCCGAGTATTGCCGCAGTTGGGGAGCCGACCTGCTGATGGTGCTGCCACCGGAACAAGCCCAACCGCAGGGTAAGGTCGTCCAATACCGCAAAGTAGGCCAAGTCATGCCTCTGATGTTGGTGGGGTGTCCTCCCTATGAAATTCTTGACGAACTACTCGACGCGCCCAACATCTGCACCTTCAAAGAAGACGGCACACTTGAATACGCAAAAGCAACTATGCACCGCTATGGTGATCGGTGGAAGTTCATGACCGGCGGGGGCCTATGGCGCAATTTCGCACAATGGCCCTGCGGCATTCGCGCCTTCTTTTGCTATCCATCTTCGTTTGCTCCCCACATAGCACAAAGCTACTGGCGGGCCTTCCAAGATGGCGACGCCAAAACGGCCCAGACCATCATTACCCAAATCGAGGAACCTTTCTGGGGAGTGGCCACAGATGTGGTAGGCGGCGGTCAGGCTGTGTGGCGCACCGCGCTTGAACTCAATGGCATTGCCTCGCGCTGGTTGCGTCCGCCTATGGTCACAGCCACAGACGAGGAGGTGGAGAAGATCGGTGCCGTCTTGGATGCCATTGGGCTGATAAATCCCCTCTGAGACGAGAAGCCCTTCTGCCAAGAACTGCTCGCGGTTCAACTGCACAGTTTATCTCTTTCGCTCTAAGACGGATCAGATATCCACACAGTGTATCACCGCCACCTCGCCGAACCCTAGCGTCAGCTCAAAGGCTCCGTCGCAGAGTGCGAGGTTTTGTTCTCCTAGCAGGTCACGGGCTGCGCCTATCTGCCAGCGCGGTTGCACTCGCGTCCGCGCAGTGCGCCGTTCTACGTTGAGCGCGAAGATCAGCGACCCGCCCTGCCGAGAGCGGCGGCGAAAGGCGACGATGCGGTCGCCGGTAATCGCAAACCACGGCTCGACGCTGGCGGTTGCCAGCAGCGCGACCGCTACCTCATCGTGGACCAGCCCCGCTGGCGCTGGTGCCCCGGGTTGCCCGGTCACTGCCGACGAAGCTGTAGCCGAAAGCGCAAACCCGTACCAGGCGAAGCGCCCGTCGGCTGAGCGCACCCCAACCACTTCATCGCCTATGGTGGCGATGGGCGCAGTGTCACCTTGGGTTTCTAGGATTGAGTAGGTCGTTCCCGCCGGCAGGGCAAAGGTGCCACACTCCATCTGCACGACGTTTTTGCCAGCCCCAACATCGAAATCAGCGATAACATCAAAATCGGCGATCCGACAGTCGATGAGATCGCTAAGTCCCTCGGGCGGCTTAAAGCTCCAGTGGCCCTTGCCAGCAAAGGTGCCAAAGTAGCCATCGGCGGCTACGAGGTGGGGGCCGTCGGACGCTTGCAGCAGACCGCGCAGGCGGGCGAGGGCCACCTCGTCGAGGACCGCGAAGTGCGGCAGGTAAACCAGCGAGTACTCGGACCAGTCCATCGCCGGGGTCACCAAGTCCATCGCCACGCTTTGTGCCCACAGGGTGCGGTAGAGCGCACGGTGGTGCTGGATGAACTGGACGCCCTGATCGTTAAAATCAAATGCGTCGTCGCTTGGGCCGCTGTAGGCAATGGCCACATCGGCGCGTGGAATGGTCAGCGGCAGGTGGGCGGCGAGGCGGTCGATTTGGGCGATGGTCGCCGTTGCCGCGTGGAGCCGCTCGGTCGGCTCGCCATCGAGTGCGGCGATATTGAGTCCGGGTGCTTCGTACGTCATGTACTCCGGCCGATACTGCCAGAACATGGCTCCGGCTCCGCCCTCGATCAGAGTCAGCCAGATATAGAGGGATGACTCTTGGCCCAAGGTCTTTTTTTCGGTCGGATGTAACCCGCCGACGAAGCTGCCGTAGATCTCTTCGTTCCACCACCGATTGTTGCGACCCATGGCGCGGCACCATTGGAAGCCGTAGGCCTCGCAGGCGATGCTGTACGGCTCATCGGTGGTCAGTCGGTTGGACGAGTGGTGCGAAAGGCCCCAACTGTCAATCTGCGGACTGACTGTCTCGTGGTGGGGTGCTGGGTACGAGCCACCGTGCGAGCGCTGCTCGTGCGTCCCATCGAGCCGATCAATCAAGTCGGCCATCCAGCCTAAGTGATCGGCCATGTTCTCGCGGTGGAACTGCAAGTACAGCCTCATTTCCACTGGCGCGGCTTTACTGCGCGGCGCATCGACGTCCTCCCACGAGCGGTAGCGGCGCAGCAGCCGCTCGTTGAGCGCGTCGAGCGTGTAGTTTCGGTGGAGCCAGTCTTTATACTTGGTGATGGTATAGTCGTTGTAGGGAGGATACGGCTCAGGAGCTGTCCACGCGCCGGCGTAGCCAATGCCGTCCCAAGTGCCCCAGACGCCCAAGGCTTGGTGATCCTTGTAACGCGGCACAAATTGGCGCAAATAGCGCTCGACGTAAACCCGCCACATTGGGTGGTCGAAGTTGTGGGTCATCGCTCCGTGTGCGGCAAACGCGCCGGTCGTATTTTGTTGCACACTGCCGTCGCGGCGGACAACCCGCATGTCCGGGTGGGCGCGCAGCATCCAAGCTGGGCAGGCCATGTGAGTGCCCAGTGGGGTATCGACCCAGACTTTTAGACCGTGTTGGGCGGCTAGGTCGAAGAGTCGGTCTAGGTCGTCGAACTCGTAGTGGTTGGGCAGGGTCTCGACCCAATCCCAAGAGTACCAGACGCGGACGATGCTCATACCCGCGGCGCTAATCCGGCGAAAGTCCTCGGCCCAATACTCCGGCGGCGGCACGGGTGGGCGGTAGTATTCGACGCCGACCGGAAAGGTCCGGTCAAATGCCTGATCGAGGGCTTTGTCGCGGCTGCGCAACTGCATCCATTGGTCGCCGA
>JAPPEG010000235.1 GCA_028875345.1 Gemmatimonadota bacterium | reverse complement strand
GTAGAAGTACTCCGCTCTCAGAATGGCACCTAAGAAACTCTCGTCGCGATTTTCCCGCGCCTGATCTCCGCGCTGAAAATAATGGTCCCATTTGACTTTACCAGACACATTCAGCGGTCGCAGGCGGTGAATGGCAAAGTCGAGGTATGATGTGTTGATCATCGTATTCTGGGCTATCAAGCGGTCCTGCACATCCTGCAGCCCCCCCGCTGAGAAAGGAGACTGGACCCACTGGATCAGCGCGTCGGGAATATCGTCGCGGGCCAAGCGCAAAAATTCCATGAAGCGAAATTTAACACCGCGCAATGGCAGGTCTTCTTGCCAAGTAAAAAGCCCATAGCTCGTCTGGTTTCGCCGGGCGCTACCGATCAACCACTCGCGTAGATGCCCGACCATGACCTTAGAACCAGGCTGCATTTCAGCGCCCACATAGAAATTGTAGCCCCGGTGGTCGCGCTTGTAGGGATAATCAGGTTCGGTATCGTTTTCGAGGCGGTCTATGACGGTGTTGTTGTTCATGTCGGTGCCGAAGAGAAATTCGGGCGGATCGACATTGTAGCGCAGAAAGGGTTCGACGTAATCGGGCTGCAAATTGTCGTTTTGGTTAAAGTCATTGACCAAGTCGTTGTTCTCGTCGAGGCCGGGAAACACCTCGACATCCGCGGCACGGGTCGTCTGCTGCCCCGGCACAAAACCGCCTCCGGTAACGCGCCGTCGCCAATCGGGAAAGCGGTCTTGGTCGTCGTTGTCCTCGACAAATTCATAGGCGAAGTTGAGCTCGTCTTCGTAGTCGATAAAACCGCGCTGGTCGGGAATGACCATAGAGGTGCCGTAGTTCGGATCCATAGAGAAGGCCTCGCCATAGGCGAACCACGGATAGCTCAACCGCGAAGCCGTGACGTAAAAGGCCTCGGCGCGATCAGAGGCTAGCGCCTGCCTCTTGACGATATTCTGATTGGGAAACTTGCGGTGGTGGCGGTTGACGTTGAATTCGGAGCGGAGATTAAATCCGGCAAGCTCGGAAACTTCAAACGTAAAACCCATGATTTCGTTGGCCGTCGGCAGACCGTACTGGAAGCGAACGACCTGCTGATTGGAACCATCGCTGATATTGCCATTGCTCCGCTTGACCGGCAAGAAGACCGTCTCCCCCGTAAAGTTGGTCTGCATATTAGAGGTTACTTCTATGCGAAAATCATTGGCCACCACTAGTTCGATATCGATCTTGCGGGCTTCTTTGAAATCGCCGATCTGGTCCTTTACGCCTGGGACGAAATCGCGTTCGATGTCGTAACTAAGCGTCAGCACATCGCCGCCGTTAGCTTCGAGCAGACCCTGACGCCGCGTTCCTCCGTCTATCGAAGGTTTTATTTCCGGATGCTCGACATCGTCGATGAAGATCCGTTCGCGGAACAGCAGCGCACCGCCGGTGTTGTCTTCGGGCGAATCGTCGCTGAGGCGGACGACGATGCGGCGGACGTTTTCCGCGTTCAAGCGCCCCCCCAAGACGCCCTTGAGGGAATTCTCCTCGACGCTTAAGCGGCTGTTCCCGTGGTTGGCATTGACGTACGTCAATCCGAGTGTGGCGAAATCGCCGACCTGGGCGACTCCGCGCAAGCCGTACAAATTGGTGAAGACCGTCTCTCTCGCTTCGGAGATTTCGCTGTCGAGACGCTGAACGGCCGGATTGTCAATGCGCGAAGCAATGAGGGTCAAGGCGTATTTGTCGGACTGCATATCCCACTGGATGCCGTCGAAGAGCGGCTTCGAGAAGGTCATCGGCGTAAGCGTGGTCCGCAGTTGTTCGCCGACGGTCAGTGCGGTGTAGAATTGCCCTTTGGAAGCAGAGGATATCAGGACGCGGTTGAACCAACTATTGAAGCGGGGATTTTTGAAAATGCTGCTGCCAAAATCGAGCGGGTGTTCCTGACGCCAGTCGTAGATGCGCCAACCCCGGGTGATATAGTTGCCGTACAAATCGTAATAGCGATCTCCTTCCAAGAAGAGATTGACGTAGCGTTGGTAGTTGTCCCGGGCGTAGTTGGTGTACTCGTAGGTCTTCCAACCATAGAGATAAAAGAGCGTCTGGGGCACGTACCATTTTCGCAGCGCCGGACTCAGCGACTCAAAATCGACCGGCGTTCCCGTTGCTCGGTACGGATTGAAGAATCCGCTCTGCAAGTCGGCCTTGAGCTCCAGTGGCAAGAGGGCGAGCAAGACAAAAGACCAAATGGCTTTATTCATTGCGCTGATTTCCCGTGCGATAGCGGTTTGCATTCAACCTCAGTACACGACAGTAGAGGTGGTCTGAGATACTTCGCTACGCTCAGCATGACAAGCGGGTGCGCTGCTTTTCAGTGTCATGCTGAGCGCAGCGGAGTCGAAGCATCCCATACCTCGATGCCCTGCCTAACGGTACGGTCGTGTACTGAGCTCGACTAATAAACCAGATGGACGACGCGCTGTCGCCGCTCCGTTGCAGTGTCGGTCTCTACCTTGGCGTCCAGAATGTAGATACCGGGGGGCAACAATAGACCACTCTCATCCCGACCATCCCACAGATAGTGTGTTTGATCCATCTGTTCGGTGCTAGCGACCAGTGCGCCACTCAAATCGTAAATCGCGAGCTTGGGCTGGGCGGTGGTTTTTACCACTAGCAGACGTAGCTGTAGTCTGTCGTTGATGCCGTCTCCATTGGGTGTGACCATCGCCGAGGACACCTCCAATGCGCGGATGAGGTGCTCCTCTTGGGCGATCTCGGGCACGAACACCGTCAAAGCCCCCTGGTCTTCCGGCTGGATCCCCTGGCGAATATCGGGCTGCGTCGTAGAGCTTACCCAAGCGTCGAAAGCAGCAGCATCGGCCAACAGGCGCAGCGGCAGGTTGACTTCGATGCTGTCCCCGCGGACCTGTTCGGGCAAGTCGATCACAACCGAATCTCCGCTGGTCTCCCACTGCAACGGTTCAACCCGGCGATCCCCTATCCGCAATTGTACTTCGCCTTCGAGGGGATTCGGCAAATCGAACAAGAGGCGGTTGAAACCCCGATCGGTCGGCCTAGTGCGACCTCCGATGCGGAAGGTAAAAACCGTCAGCGAATCGAGGGCTGCTTCGCGTGGGAAGACGCTGGCGAAAACCCCGCCGCCGATGAGCGGATCGTCGAAGTCGAGGGCAATCTCGCGCAGCATCGGTGCCACCTGGGGATCTTCGGTCTGCAGGCGCACCTCCATTTGGACGAACTTTCTCGGCGTGGGCGAGCGGAAGACTTCCCCGGACTCCTTATAAGCCGAACTCCACGCACTCCAGTCGGCACCGGCTTTCGCCACTTTTACTTCGGGCAATTTCTGGCTGGCCGGTAGTTTGTCCCAACGTCCTTTGGGAACTTCGCGACCATTTTTGTCGTAATAGAATATCTCTTCGTCCAGCGTATTGCCGGTGCGCGTGCGAATCTCTATGCGCGTCTCGGCCGTTGTCTCCGCCTCCCAGCGCATCCGGCGCAGGCTTTTGGCTCCTTCCAGATCGATGAAATTAGAGGTCATCACCACCTCGGCTGGATGGCCTGCGCCGTAGAGGAAAATCTCGAATAAATGGAAAACGGTGGACCTGTTGACCGGAGATTCGTGATGATAGAACAGATAGCGCACCTTGCGAGCGGGAAAGCGGAAGTCAAAATTGCGGTTTCTCGTGCCCGCGCTGCTCAGCGTTTCGTTATCGACGAAGCTGAGCAACTGGTAATCGACGGGACTCTGAAGCCGCTCTTCCCCCTCGGTGGGAATCGGCGTGCCGTCCGAGGTCAATAGTTCAAAACCGGACTGATTTCGGTACGAATTCACCCCCAGCGTGGCAAATCCCGGCGGCGGCTCCACCATCGTTAGTTGATCAATCCAGAAGGTGGCTCCCAGATCCCATTCAAACCAATCGCCTTTATCGCGCCAGTCGAGATCCCCCCGCGAGGTCAAGGTCCACCACGTAGCCGCAGTTCCATCCATGATATTGGCGATAGTGCGCGGATCGCGCCCAGTCCGTATGACGCCTCCCCGCTCGATCGTCCCCGGAGCAATGTTGTCGCCTATGGCCTCGACCTCGATAGCTGCCAGCGCCGCATCCAGACTTTTAGCGTGAGCGACGACGCGCACGTACTGAATGGACATATACTCTAAGGTATCGCTGGTCGCCAGATGCTCGCCGGTGGCGTTGCCCAACTCCGGCGTCACAAGGTCGTACTCTATCACCGTCTCCCGGCTGGGCTGGGTCGTGCCGCCCACTCGGTCGTAGCGGAAGACGTCTTGGCCGGTGAGAAAAGGCGTTCCCTCGGTGACGAAAACGGAAAACTCTCGCAGAGGCCGCGCCCCCTCGGTATCGGGAAAGGTCAGCCGGATCTTTTTCGCTTGGACGAGCCGGCCCAAATCAATCTCAACCCACCAATCATCGAGCGGGGCCTCTTGGCTGGGTTGCCACCAAGTAGTGGCCGCGCCATCGAGAATATGGGCAACTTGGTCAATATGGGTACCCGCACCACGGATTCCTCCCTGTACCTCTTTCCCCTTGGCATTTAGGTGAAAGAATTCGGCCGCGTCGGTGACGGCATCTATATCGCGGCGGAAGCGTTTCAGAGCTACACTACCATCTGCCGCTAGCGATAGCACCCCTTGGGGAAAAGTCCATTGCCGCCATTGGTCTTGGCTGTTTATGAGCAGCGTTCCGGCACCTGTTTCCCCGAGTGGGAAAAGCACCAACAGCGTTAGCGAGTATATCCGTCGCAACATGCTATCCTCGGATGCTCAATACGCTACCGACACCGAACGAAATTGCTCTGATACTTCCTTGTCCGCATCTACCTTTATGTGCAAAAGGTAAATGCCGGGAGGGACCAGTGCCCCTTGGTCGTCGCGCCCATCCCATTGCACAGTGTAAAAACCCTTGCTGAATTTCCCGCGCACCAACGCCCTGACCCGCTGGCCTGTAAGGGTATAGACTCCGATCTCAGTGGCGGTATCTTCCACGCCCAGTAGTGTAAATGCGATGTCGAGTTCGTCGTTGATGCGGTCGCCGTTGGGCGTCAGGAACGACGAGTCCAACGCAATCTCGGACAGCGCTTCTATGGAGGTTCCCGTAGCGAAGACACGGATGTCGTCGCTATGGAGTTCTGCACTCGCGTCGCCAGGATCGATCGACTGGGGCAGGTTTTCCCCCTCCAGTTCCAACACCTCGCCGAGGAAGTGGGTAGTGAAATCCAACAAGGCCGTGCGAAAGGTCAGCCGCAGATGCTCCTCGCCATCAGCGCGCACTACTTTATGCGAGGGGAAATACACGGCTAAAACCCCATCGGCGAAGTGGACGCTGTCGGGAACTACCTCCTCTAGCGGCTGTCCAATCTCCAGCTTGGCGAACTCGGCCTCAGCTATAGTATTGAGTTTAATCGCATCAAAGCCTAGCTGACCGTCGGTGCCAAAACTAGCCAAGACGTCGTAGATAAATGTTGTCTCCTGACCTGCCGGTGCTTCGGGCACCCGATCTCCTCCCCCAGCCAAACCTACCTCGCCAACGAGAGATTCCACAAGGAGCGGCGAGTACTCAATCGCCACGGATTTCACCCGACCGAAAGTGTGGAAGTCCTCAGCTATCATATTGAACTGAAGCTGCATATAGCGCCGTGCATCCGGCGAACGGAGCAACTGGCCGGAAAGGTCGTAGGGCGTTGACCAGAAACTCCAGTTTTGCTCGTCGAGCTTGATCGACGATTTGTCACCAGGGCGATTGCCTTGGACAAAGGGCGATTTCTCCAGCGCTTTGTTGTAAACCGCTTCCTCTACTTGCCGTTCCGCACCTATGTCGCTGATGATGTAGTACGCCTTCGGGGTATCGTCCCTGCCAGTGCGCGTTTCTAACACCAAGCTAATAGGCGCGTCCGGGGCTGGCATGGGTTCTGGTTCGCCTGGCGTTTTGCGGAACTTTTCGAACTCCCAGAAGATGCGCCCGAAATTCACCGGCGCTCCCAAGTCGATAACCGCTGTGCGATAACTAGTCTCCGGCGCAAAACCCTCGCCGTACACCTCAATCTCGCTCAGCATGTACACCTGTGCGATCAGATTAAAGGCAATGCGCAAAAAACGCAGAGTCTGCGCGGGGAAACGGACATCTATAACGCGGTCGGAGTTGACAAAGGTGCGCGATAGTACCTGTTCTAATGTGCGAGGTCTGTCTTCTTCGCTGAGCAGGAGAAAATCCACCGATTCTCTGGCACCCGATATTTCATAGGCCCGGGGGAAGCGCTGCTTTCTCAAGCCTCCGCCTTCGTCCAGTCCGGTAGCTGGAGGATAGAATACCACGCGGTTTATGGGAATGGGAAACGCAAAGTCAAACGTATATATATCTTCCCGGCGACCCCCACCCACTACAGACCAGCGCAGCTTGGTCACCGTAGCGAGATCCCCGTCGATGACCTGAAAGGGTGCCGTGTGATAGAGGGGCAGAATACTGGTCCAGAAACGAGGCGTTACCCCCAATTCAAAATCGTCCCTTTTGGGTTGCTTGCCTAGCTGCCAAGTGCTGCCCAAAATCGTGGTGTATTCGCCGGTTTCCGTGCGAGGGCCTGCGATGATATTCTGCTGCGGCAAGAGTTCGAGGGGCTGCAGAGTACCATCAACTGGGGCCGTCTCCAAGCCTACTACTCGCTCACCCAGTTCATTCCATGGGACCCCGCCCTGTCCGAGGACCAAGGTATGGATCTCGGCCCGCAGCGACTCGATGCCGCTCAACAACACCGCAGCAACGGCAATGAAAGTAATTTTCATTCGTCCAAACTCTGGGTCGCAATCCCCGTATCGGTAGGGGGCGGTTTGCAAACCGCCCCCTACAAATTCGGCGCATAGGCGACAGAATATACGGCAGAACGACGGTGCTATAAACCCCTCGCGATCGGGGGAAACCGCTTGTCACGGTTGATGTCCTGCCCTAGAATTAAAATTCACTCACCCTCGACACAAACTAGCGAAAAGATGACTAACGCCACGCACGCCCTACTACTTCCCAACCAAGTCGACGAAGCCCTCGCCACGCACTTTGCCGAACTCGGCGTCGGCACAATCGCCGCCTACAAGCTCTGGTGCCACCGACACGGCCTGAGCACAACGTTAGATAAGACGCCGCAAGAGCGGGCCGCAGAACGAGCGCTTTTCGCCTCATTGCAGCCCTCAGTAGATCCAGCAGCGAGCAAAGAGCACGACCCGCGCCGCGCCGCATTAATCAACCGGCTGTTCAACGGCGAACTAGAAGGTGAAAAGCTCAACGACCTGCTCTCGCGGCTGCGCGTCGAACGCAACGCACTGGCCGACAATCCAGACGCCCAAAAGGCCCTAGGACGGATAGTACTCCACGTCGAAAAATACGGCCATTTGCTGCGGCCCATGCCGGTACTCAAGCGCCTCGGTGCCAACCGCGCCAACACCTATATCGCCGCCCTCGGGCAACTGGCGCAGCACCACCGCGATTGGCTGCGTCCGGTGGAGGAGTGGCGGCCCGACACGGCCAAGGAGCGCCCGCAGTTCCAGTCGCTGGCCCGACACCTGCTCGCCCGCTACGAGGTTCCCGCGCCCATGGACACCGCTTGGCTCCAAGGGCATACTGAGGAAGCCTATCAGCAGCAGGAGTGGTTCAAGCACGTAGCCGGCGGCCAAAACTTGCGCACTGCGGGTGTGCCGATGAAGGTCACCAAGCGCATGGCGCACATCTTCATGCAGATGAACCATCCACATCATACCTTGCTTCAAGCACTGCGCATCGCCCAAGCGGAGGCACTCGGCGGCGATTCCCACTGCTCTTGGTACGTAGCTGCCACACCACTGGGTGACTCGTTGGAAAACGAAGACTTCTGGATCTCGGTCATCCACTTCTACGTCAACAACTACCCCATGCTACACCGCACCTACTTCCTGCCGGTTTACGACTACATCCGCCACCAGAAGTATCTGCCCCAGCAGATTGCGCAGCCCAACGGCACCCAAATCGAAGGGCCACCGCCGCAACCCAACTTCTGCATGAAGGGCCGCAGCGCCGCCAAGCTACTCAACCAAGTGGATCAGTGGCACGAGACGTTGTCGGGAGCAGAAGACGTGCCGCTCAAGACGTGGGCAGCTACGGGTTTAGCTGATTTCCACCTCGAAGAATACGACCCGCAACTCAAGTGCAACCTCGTCTGGACCATCTACGAACTCTGCACCTCGCAGCAGCTCCAGACCGAGGGCCGCATCATGGGCCACTGCGTCTTTTCCTACACCGACCAATGTCTTGCTGGCGACACCTCAATCTGGTCGCTGCGGGCGCTCAACGCCGACGCTGAAGAGGCTCTTGAAAAGCGCGTCCTCACCATCGCCATTGACAACCACCAGCGGGCCGTCACCCAAGCCCGGGGCAAGTTCAACATGGCGCTCAATCAACGGGAGCGGCTCGAAAAGAGACGCCGGGCGGGATCTTTATACGTACATTTGTTGCGCGAGTCAGCGCGAATTTTGCGCTTGTGGAGCGATAAGGTGGGATTAGTGCAGAAGAGCACGTGAGCACATCTACAATTTGAAGAAAAGCGTCCCCATCATCGACAGCCAAGTGGTGATGACTAAACCGATAACTAAGTTGAATTTGCCGTTGAAGTCACGGCGTATTTCGCGTGTTTCGACTTCAATTTTGTTATCGAGACTATCGAGTTTGCCTTCGACTTTGTGGTCGAGAGCGTCGATCCTGTCTGTAAATTCGGCCCTGAGAGCGTCGAACTTGGCCTCGGTCTTGGCCTCGAGAGCATCGATCTTAGACTCAGTTTTGGCCTCAAGAGCGTCGATCTTAGACTCGAGTTTGGTACTGTTTTCGCGCACGTCCGTCTCGATGAGACTCAGGCGATGGTCAATCTGCTGCAAAACATCGCGGGTAGTGAGCTCGGCAGAGGGTTGTGGATTAGACATGTGAGTATCCTTTGGTATCGGGTCAAAGATAATCGGCTACATAGTGTATGCAAAATGCAGACCAATCGACTTAAATCATCCCGCACTCTGAGCGATGGCTCTTTGTTCGGCGACGCAGTGTAGTGTGGAAGAAACAGCCGTGTTGCGATTGCGCTACAACTCAAAGTGTCGGCTATCGCGATTTGGATAGCGATTACTCTTGAATTTTGCGCTTGTAGGGCGATAAGGTGGGCTTGGTACAGAAGGGGATGTAGGGGCGGTCCACAAGCCGCCCCTACGCACGAGGCGCGATTAATGAGTGCCTATTGAAAGCAGCGATTTGATCTGTCCCCACGACTGGGCTTCGACGCTCGTCGCAGTAGCCAAAGGAGAAACTGGTTGCCAAGCGGGATAATCTCCGCCCAAACCGTCGGTTAGATTGACCAAGTTGCTCCCGTCTATATCAACAACCCAAACCTCCTGGTCCCCTTGCTCGTTATCGGCAGAGAAAGCGACTTTCATGCTGTCGGGCGACCAAGTAGGTCCAGGGGTGGCTGATATAAACCAGCCGGGTTCAAGTTCAGCTTGTTGATAAGGTAGATCAGGAAGAGGAATCACCCGGAAATCTATCCGATTCAGGAGATCTTCTATCTGCTCAGAAGGCTGCGGGACCTCACCGGGAGCGAAGATAGCTAGGTATAGGTAGGCATCGCCCTCAGAGTCCTGCAACACGACATCTGCTTGTTTGGTTCCGTCTGGAGAAAGACCGCGATTATCGAGGGAACCTTTGACTATCCAAGCCGCCTCCCTCCAATCCATAAGTGAAGAGCCACTGCCGTCCAGCGCCACAACGAACACTTCAGAGCTCCCTATGAGGTAATTTATGAAGTAAATGCTACTTCCGTCTTCAGCCCAAATAAGATCATTAGATCTGGGATTTGTTAGAGATCCCATTTGTTGCGGATTGCCGCCATCGGCGTCCATCACCCAGACGTCACCAATGGAATAATCGAGGACGGAAGCGGGATCTTTACTAAAGGCGAGATAGGCGATCTTCGTGCCATCTGGAGACCAAGCTGGGCTAACGCAATGCCTATGCCGACCTTGGGTTAAGTTGACGAGGTCGCTCCCATCCGCATTCATAATCCACACGTCACCGGCCCCCTCGCGCCACGAAGTAAATGCGATTTTACCGTCGGCTTGCCCCCAGCTAGCGACAGCCAACCCTAGCGTTGCCAAGCAGACGATCAGCATGGATCGACAGTTCATAGTGTGGCTCCTTTCGGGTGGAAGGTGTTATGAGATATTACATTAAAACCATGGGCGAGTGCAAAGCAATCTTTCAGTCCCATCGGCGGCCGTTGAATTCAATATGCCACACTGAGCGTCCTAGCCAACACCTCTTCCCCCGATTCGGTCTCAGCCGCAATGCGCGCGATATAAGCCCCCGGCGGCACCAGCTCACCGGTCGCATCGCGGCCATCCCAAGTGTGCTCGTAGGCTCCGGCAGATAAGGCGTCGAAAAATAGCTGACGCACCCGACGGCCAGCCAAATCGTATATGCCGATGGAAAAATCGACTTCCTGCACCAGACGCAGGACTTGGAAAATAATGCGACTCTCTTCGTTGACGCCGTCCCCATTGGGCGTACATACCGCCGGTACGACCTGCATCGCGGATAAAATCCCACCCCCTGCGGCATTGGAGAAAAAGACCCGGTTGG
>JAPPEG010000077.1 GCA_028875345.1 Gemmatimonadota bacterium | reverse complement strand
CGCGGACCACCTCGCGCCAGTTGTCAATCGGACTCCCCGAGAGCGTCCGTTCAATTAGGCGGTTATCCAAGTGGACGGGCAATCCCACTTTGGCAGCAAACGGTTCAATGCTTTGCTCTGCCCGCGCGTAGGAACTGGAGACGATCATGTCAATCGGGTAGTCAGACAAAAACTCAGCCAGTGCTTCCGCCAGTTCCCTCCCAATCTCTGTCAGCGCCGCATCCGGGTCTTGCCCTGATGACTGACAATGCCTAATCAGCAACATAGCTCGATCACGACCACCTAGATTTCAGGTCCGCTTCGATTTCTTGCCAAGGAACTTGCTGTTTTGCGGCTGCGACCATCAACGCATACACGACGCCGTTAAACTCTTCTGGAATCCCCGTTTCTTGCGTAAACGCCCTCACAAACTCAGCCGATTCCTCGCCGACTTTCTTGCAAATCGCATTACTGTCCGCAAGGAGCTTTGACGTACTGGAGCCGGTGGGCTTTTGCGCGACTGCGGATATTCTCCGGTACTCCTCTTCCCATGGATTGACGATTTCCCGTCCGATCAATGAGATGTCGCTAAAGCGGACGACCTCGGCGACCTTGAGTCCGGTCTTGGACATCGCGCTTGCGGGCGAGCGTTCCCCGCGATACACCACCTCGACGCACCAGTCGTGCGTGCCCTCGGCTACCGTGTTTTCCGTGTCCCCGGCATAAGCGACGATACTGATCTGCAGCTTGCTGGATTGGAAGCGCTGCGACAGATACTGACGAGAGGATAGTTCGTATTTCTTGTTCACAGCAATGGACACCATTGCGGACGAATCTGGAATCTGTCCTTCACGATTCAACAGACAAAGGGCTGGCCGATAGAACTGAGCACTTGGATCGAACCAATCGTAGGTGTTGAGAACTCCAAGTGGAGAATCCCCAGCGCCCAGCATGTACTCGTCGAACAGATCGTCTCCCGTGAGGCCGTACGCGACTTCGCCACGTAGGAGACAATCGTCAACCCGTTGGGGCACGTCTTCCCCCCGCGCCGAAATTATTTCGAGAGTTCCCACGCTCTCGTCAGTTCGGGTGAACTCGCCTCTGTCGCTGACGCCAATATCACTCAGGAGATTGTTCACATATTCATGCAGACCACTGTTCTTGGGGATGTAGAGTTTGGATTTTGGTTCAGGGACGAATAAACCGATTGCTTCGCGAAACATGTGTTACTCCTTTTGCACATGGTTAGGTCAATATCCGACCAATCAGACCAACTTGCAATGACAATTCTCCCTCCAGTCGGATGAGGAATCAAGGGCTTGGAATTCGCCGAATCCACAGGCGAATTTGCGCTGAGGTGGGCCGTCGAACATTCTCGGGAAGCGCGGCGAGTCGGTCCTCTACTTGCTCGGCAGATGAAACAGCCAAATCCGCCAGCGAACGAATGCCGGCTTTGGCCAGCAGATTGCCGTACTCCACCCCAATGCCTTGGTGTAAGTACAGTTCGACGAGGCTACGAGTGGAGTGGGTGCGTTCGCGGCCCAATGCTCCTTCCATTTGCCGCCAAATTTGCGCCGACTCTCCAGCTTCCACATCGGTCAGATAGACGATGCCCTCGTCCTGCAAAAAAGTGCGAGCGGCCGGATCCAGACTGTCCACTTTGGCCAAGCGCGGCTTCACCGAGCCGACGTTCAGGTAGATGTAGTGATTGACTGTCAGGGCGAAAGCCGCGGCCAAAAGAACGATGACGAGCGCCTTCCAGACCTTGATCGACTCGGGCCGCTGGTCCCGGTGCACTCCCAATGGTGGTGCCAACCTATACCAGACCAACAGGCGATAGACCAGAGCGCATTCCACGGCAAAGGGAGGGAAACCTAAAAAGCCGGCCAGCGGCATTTCAAAGAGTTTCAATTCTTCAAAAAAGGGCACCGTGTAGATCCACTTAACTTGGGCCCAGTAGTTGAAGAATTCCCATAGACCTCCGGCGATAAATCCGGCCAGCAACTGGCGCGTCAGCGGGGCGTAATCGCCGCGTGCTAATTGATGCAGCAGGCTGTCGGGCAGGCGGCGGTATTCGATGGGAGCCAAGAGCAGGATAAAGGCGAGCCAAGTGAGCGGGAAGAAGAAGCGCGGCCACAAAAGGACTAGCGCTAGCCCGATCAGGCCGGCTATTTGCAGGAGGGTTAGGCGACGGGGAGTCAGCGGCCAACGACGGCCTTGCCAACCGGCAGCCACACCGCTCAGACCCAAGTAGTACTCCAACCACAGTAGGCCGGGAAAAACAGTGGCAAAGGAGAAGACGGCGTTTAGCGTCTGCGAAACAGGGTGGTCGAGGACGAAGATGTAATACCAGTTTTTCAGACGGAAATTGATCAACTCAAAGGCGTACCACCCCACTGCGGACCAAAAAAGGATCAGCAAAAAAGCCGGACCGCAGCGGGCGATGAGCGAGCGTCCTTCCCGCCAGTGGATGAGTCGGTCTAGGGTCCAGATGATGCCGTACCAGGCGCATAGGTAAAACAAGGTGGTCACAGGTTCTACCCGGTACAGCATAAAGACGGAGGAGATCCCGATGAATAGGGGGCCTAATAGAAGCAGTAGCGCGGCCTGGAAACGGCGCGAATCCAGCGGCGCGGAATAGGTGGTCATTGGGAAGGATCGAGTTCCAAAACCGCGGCCAAACTGTCGCCTTGGTGGACGCGGTTGAAGACCCGCAGACACAGGATCAAACCCGCTTGGGTCGATACCACTTCCTCGCGCCGCTGCCCCAGATGATCGACCACTGTGCCGATCACATCGCCCGGTTGCACGGGTGCTTTTAGTGTTACATGGGGCTCAAAGTAGCCGGCAAAGGGCGCTGGGTAATTGATCTGTATGTGTCCAGAGTTTTCGCGGTCGTCCTCCACGGTGTACTCGGTGCGCAGGGGCGGCAGGGTGCGGTCGATCATATCCAGTTCGGCCAAGACGTTCAAGCAGCCCTCGAAATAGGCATCCGCGCCTTGGGGGTCGCACGTGCCACCGCCCATCCACTCGGCGTAGATGGCCGGTACGTTGGCATCGCGGGCCACTGAGAGCGTGCGTCCGTCGAGGTGAGCTGAGGTGCCCCAGATGATGGGCATATTCAGTGCGCGGGCCATGCGCCGTTGCACGTCGAGGGTGGACCTGTCGGGATGCAGGGTGTATCCCACGGTAGGATAGAATTCCATGACTATCCCGCCGCTGTGCAGGTCGATGAGATAGTCGGCCCGGCGGATTTCCTTACTGACGGCGTGGGCTGTGCGCTCGGTGATCGAGCCGTCGGGTCGGCCCGGGCAGGTGCGAGCCAAGTCCAGCTCGTCCTCGGCTGTGCGCTGGCCGCGCCAATAGGCAGCTTCGTTGACTACGGGGATGGCCGTGAGGCGGCCTCGCAAAGCTGCTGGATTGAGGTGGTCCAGCAGGCGACGGATGGCTGCCATAGACTCGAACTCGTCGCCGTGGACGCCGCCTAGGATTAGCAGGTTGGGACCTTTTTGGGTGCCTTCTATTACTTGTTGTTGCAGGGTGATTGTCGGAGTCATAGATGGGAGACGACCTTTCGATCCACAGTTGGCGATCTTTCAACGGTTATCGCGATAGGGACCTGTATCAATGCCGGGTAGGGTATGCTCCAAAAGGTCTAGCGTTTGGTTGGTGAAGTACGGGTGTCCGGGTTCGGGCCAGCCGAACAGGCCGCGCACTCGGGGCGTGGTGGCAGTAAAGAAAGGCAGCATGTGCTCGCGTTCGCCGTAGATGAAGGGATTGGCGAATCGGGTCCAGCGATCGTTGTCGCGGCGGCACATGGACAAGGTCCAAAAGGCGCGCTGTTTGCGCTTATTGGCGAAAGGTTGGGCCGCGTGTATTAGGTACGACGAGTAGAACGCAGCCGACCCCCGTTGGCCAGTGGTGGGGACCGGCGAGGCTAGTTCGGTGGCTTGGCGCAGGTCTTTAAAGGAGCCACCCGCGGCGTTGTCTTCGGCAAGCGCCCGCACAAAAGCGGGACCAGCTACTTTGTGCGAGCCGGGGATGACTAGCATGGGGGCACCGTCGTCTTCGACATCGTGCAGATATACTCCCGAATTGACGTAGTCGAAACGGCCTGTTTGATCGTAGGGCGGTAGCAAGCAATTGGTATAGTGGTCAATGTGGTAGCCCTCCCAAGAATTGTCGGGATGGCGCTTGTCAGTAGGCCCCGAGCGCATGAAGAGGTGGGCATTGCAGTAGCTAGCCTTTGCGCCTAGGCATTGTTCAAAAATGTCGAGATAGGTCTCGTTTTCGATCAGCCGATCCAGAGCCGGCGCACCCACGGGAAATTGCGAGCGGCCCTCGGAGTGGTCGTGCGTGGTGGTGAAACCGTCCGAGACTCCAGAGGCGTCGCCGCGGTCGCAATCGGCCAACCATTGCTCGAAGGATTGACCGTAGAAAATCTGTTCCATCGCCGCTAAGGCGGCGTCCATTTCGTCGGCGGAGAACAGGTCGGGGACAATGATGTAGCCGTCGCGGTAGAATTGGTCGAGTTGGGCTGGCGTTAGGCTCATGGGATCTCGGTCTGTTATAGGCTGAGGTTGGTTTTCAGGCGGTTGGTGGTAAGATACCGCACTCGACTAGCGAGTCAACTCAAGGAGGAAGCCAGCTTCCAATGAGATTTCCGAACTTTTTCACCTTCGTCTTTGAACCTGTACTTTCCGGGCGGCGTCTTTACTTGCAGAGAGCCTCGATGCAGACACCGGACCCACAACTTATAGCGCAAATAAAAGAACGCGACGCGTGCGCGTTCCAGCAGTTTTTTGAGCGCTATCGGGAGCAGATCCACCACCACGTGCGCTGTATCGTCCGCGACGATGCGAGTGCTAACGATGTAGTGCAGGAGGTTTTCTTGCGGGTGTGGAACCGGGCCGGCCAATGGAGCGGTCGAGGCTCTGCGGCTAGCTGGTTGTTCCGCATCGCCACTCATCTTTCCCTAACTCACCTGCGCACCGTGCGAAGGCGGCGAGAGCAGCGGCTGGAAATGCTGTCTGAAACCGTGGAGCAGGAGACGCAGCAAGTGCCCGAATGGATGATTGAGGCGGCATCCGAACGCCCCGACGCCCAAGTGGAACGGGCCGACCAGCAGCGCTGGCTGCGGCGACAGGTACAAGAGTTGTCCGAGGACAAGCGCGAAGTTTTCCACCTGATCTACGACGCCCAAGTCGAAGTGCGGGACGCCGCCGAACGCTTGGGCATTCCCGAAGGCACCGTAAAGTCGCGGCTGCACCACGGCCGCCGTCAACTCTCACAGGCTTGGCAAGCCACTAATAACATGGAGGA
The DNA here is from genome assembly GCA_028875345.1 of Gemmatimonadota bacterium. GTDB lineage: Bacteria > Latescibacterota > UBA2968 > UBA8231 > UBA8231. Next base: position 5,395 of record JAPPEG010000077.1, on the reverse strand, counting down.
ACACGAATGACACTGAATCTCGACGTACCTTGGCACAGGGAGTCCTTCGACCTTTTCGTCCACCAGCGACTGCCCCAGCTTTTGGGCGAGCGCTTGCCGCTGGCCGACTATCAAGTCGAACAACAGGACTCCTATACTTTTTCCATTAAACTGAGCTTGGGACTCGGCCATGCCCCGGTCGAGGTTGAGTACCGGGATTTGCCTCGGCCCGACCGCGACGGCCTTTTCCACATTGAAGGCAACTACCGGGTCGTGGTCCCCTATCCAGACCGGCGCGAACTCGATCAAGCGCGAATTCTGTGCGTGGGAGAGCAACTCTACGACTTTATTGACCAAAGGTTGGAAGCGGCTCCCGAGCAATTGGCCTGGGACGGCGACCTAGTGCGGAATTGGCTGCCGTTGGACGCTTGGATGCGCGACTTCCACCTAGAGGAAACTTCTCAGTATCTACAGGCGACCAACTGGCTCGACCGCTATACCCATCTGCGGCGGCTGACCTTGATCCCCGTCGTCGTCGAGCCGTTTGACGGCCAAGATGTTTTCCCCTACAGCCAATACGGCCTAGTGTGCCCCTACTGCATCCCCGAGGGCCCCAATATCGGCCGAATACTGGAAGTAGCCCGCGGTGCCCGCATCCGCGACGGCAAGCTCGAACGGATCAACGACGCGCCCGACAGCATCTTGGGTTTTTCGGCTTCCATGGTGCCCTTCTTAGAACACGACGATACCAATCGCGCCCTGATGGGCGTCAATATGATGCGCCAGTGGACGAGCGCCGTCGATACAGCGGCACCGATCCACTCCACGGGCTGGTTCCGCCAGCAGTACGACCAGCGCTTGGCCTCCAAGGGCAACAAACCCGAGCCGGCGCTAGTGCAGACGGGATACGAGCCTGATGCCGCCGATTTTTGGGGTGGCTACAATCTGTTGACCGCCTTCATCATGTGGGACGGGGACACATTTGAGGATGGCTTAGTCATTAGCGAGTCGGCCGCGGCGCGGATGGATTTTCCCGCCGCAGTGGGGGTGGGCGACAAACTAAGCAACCGTCACGGTGCCAAGGGAGTGGTAACGCGCATCCTGCCCGACGCCGACATGCCGCAGTTGCCCGATGGTGCGCCGATAGAGCTCATTTTCAGCCCCACCAGTATGGTCTCGCGGCTCAATTTTGGCCAGCAGCGCGAAGCGGTCATGGGTCGCCTCGCACAAGCCGCCGGATGCCCAGCGGTGGTGCCGCCTTTCCAAGCACCTAGCGAAAAAGTGTTGAAAGCGCGTCTGGTCGAGGCGGAACTGCCCGAAGACGGCATGGAGCAACTGACCCTCAAAGGCGAAGCTCTGTCCTATCGCAGTACCGTGGGTTGGGTGTACTGGGGCCGCTTGGCGGCCCACACCGCGGCCGAGCACTTGGAAATTGCGGTGGCAGGAGCCGGCGGACCAGCGCTCGACATGATGGCCTACGGCGCTTTGTGCGAGGCCGGGGCCGTAGCCAATATCCACGCTTTGTTCAACACGGCCGCGGCTGAGCGTCCCGACGCCAATGCGCTAGGCCAGCGTCTAACCGCCGGCTCGGTATCCCCAGCCCAGCCCCCGTCACCGCGCTTGGCCTTGTTGCAGCAGTTGTTGGGTATGGCCGGGATACGAGCCGAGTTAGCGAGTGGGGAGTTGCGCTTTTCCTTTGCCGAGCCGGAGGGACTGACCTTGGCCCGGCCAGTGCCGCACCCGTGGGCACCGGGACGCCAAGTGGGGACGGTGGGAGATCCCGTTGCTTTGCCTACGGAGACCGAGTTCGACCCGATTCGAGGCTACTACGAGGATTTGGTCGAAGCCAATACGCGCTTACAACTCGTCATTGATAGCGAGGCTCCTGAAGCCCTAGTCGGGCCGGCAGTGGCGCAGGTGACCCAAAGGGTGGAGGATCTTTTTACCGCGCTGTTGCGCCCGGAGCACCTCCACTTCCGGGCTAGACCGCTGTTTAGCGGTCGGGCCGCGCTCGCCTCGGAGTCTGAGTTGAATCTCGACCAAGTGGGCCTGCCCGAGGAAGTGGCTTGGGCTTTGTTCGGGCCTCAGGTAGATCGGGAGATAGGTCGCTCAGAGGAAGTGGCGCAGCGTTCGGCTCAAGCGACTGAGGTTCTGGACGCGATCATGGAGCGTTCGTGGGTGCTGCTATACAGCGCCCAGCGGGTGCTGGTTGACGATGGCCCGGCGTCCACCGCAGTGGTGGCCTTTCGTCCGCAGCGTTTTACTGGAGCCGCAGTGCGCGTCCATCCGCGCGTTTGCCGACTGATGGAGCTAGATTTCGATGGCGATCAGATCGAGGTGTTTTTGCCCCTCACTGAGGAAGCCCAAGCCGAAGCCGAGACCGCGCTGTCGGTGGCCGGACACATACAGCGCGATGCGGATATATGGCGCTACGTGGCCGACAACTACCACGGCACGATATGGGGCTTGGCGCAGCTTTGCCGCACTGAGGAAGGCCGCGCCGAGGTGGAGCGGCTGACTGGAGTGGCCGTAGATGGCAGTCGGCTATTTTCCAAGCACAACCTCAACCGCTTGCTAGCGCAGGTGTTTCAGCGCGAGGGTTTGCAGCGTGCGATGGAGGTACTCGACCAGTTGACGCGGCGCGGCTTTGAGGTTTGCAAGCAGTCGGGGGCTTCCTTCAATCCTTTCCTAGGTTCGAGCAAGGAGTGGCCTGAGCAACCCGAGGAGGCCGATTGGGACGAGTGGCAAATGTATGGCGACGAGTTAGTGGCGGCTTTCTACCAGCAGGCCGATTTCGACGACAACGACTTGGGGCCTTTGGCCTTGTTGTCGCTGTCGGGGGCGCGGGGCAACCAACAGCAGTTGATTCAATACGTGGGCGGTGGGTTAATCTATCGGGAAGATGGCGGCCTATTTGCCCAGCGCGGTTGTTGGCGCGACGGCCTGTCGGTGGAGGAGTCCAAGATGCGGGCTCCGCGTGCCTTGTGGGGTTTGGCTGCCACTAACCAGGGCTGGAGCGCGGCGCAGGAAGCGGCCCAACAGCCCAGCCGGGCCGATTACCACGTTTTGGGCCGGGCCGCTAGAGCTGCGCAGCCGGGCGTAGTCTTTGCCAGGGCGGCTGCGCGCGGCGAGGTCGAGCCGCTGACTAGCTTGTTCAGCCGGCTCTTTGTGGGGCTGACGGCGGACTAAACGGGCGGCGTTTACTTCACCACCGCTTCGTCACCCAAATGCTCGCGAATCCACGCTTTCAGCGGCACGTCTTCTTCTTTCGGCGAGGTGTAGCCGTGCCCGCCGCTCGGGCCAGCACCTAATAGCTGCTGGCGGATCGGATCGCAGCGGTCCATCAGGTGCTCCACCGTCATGTCGTCGCGCGGCCGCAACCAGCGGTAGCTATAGCCGTAAAACAATGCTCTGCGCGCGGTGGGCGAAAAGTTGTGACCGGCCGCGTGCCAGATCCGCCGGTCGAAAAATACTGCGTCTCCCGCTGCCACCTGGATCGGCGTTGCGCCCGCTGGGTCTAAGTCCTCATCCTCGGGCATTTCCAGCTTGTTTTTTAGATGCGAGCCGGGTACCGCGTGGAAGTTGCCGCGATTGGTCTCAGTGCAGTCCGTGAGAAAGTACGCCACTTTGAGCGAGACCCTCGGTCGGGGCTCAGTCTCCATGTCGATGTTGAGCCGTCCGCTGTCTTGATGCCAACCTAGCCGCTTGCGGTTGGGCACGACGCCGTCTAAAGGCGGAGTAACGATCAAGTGCGAGTGGTATAGCTGGATGTGCCAGCCCAAAATCCCGAAGACCTTAGCGAATGTCTTTGGCCAGTCGAGCAACTCCAGAAAGAGTTCGTCTTTGCCGATAAAGTCGAAAAAGTTGTACATCTGGTGCTTTTCCAACCCCTTTTGCCGCCGGGCTTCGGCGTCGAGGCGATCGACGATGGGGATGAGTTTATCTACTAAATCCAAGGGCAGCACATCGCGGACGATGAAGAAGCCGTCCTCCTCAAATTGGCGGCGCTCCTCCTCGATCAACGTATATTGCAGGCAGGTTGCATCCATGGGAAACCTCCAAGTGGATTGCCGTCTGGCGGCGAGGAAACTGTAGGCAGCTAAGAAGCGTCCTTAAAACTCCCGTGCTGGTTTAGAAGCTGTCGAGTTATTCGCTTCGGAATACTCTACGTACAGAAAATTCTGTGTTTTTTTCAAATTTTTTTTAACATTAGCGCAAAGGCATTTCTATGAACAAACTCGTCGTCGTCGGCCTCCTCCTGACCGTGCTGGCAAACCCGTCCCAAGCTGGCCCCTTCGAGATCGGCTCAGACCTTGGTCTGGTCTCCTTCAGGACCTTCAAAGCGTCCTTCTCTCTCCCGCCGGAGGAAGAGGACGCCACGTACGAAGAAAACGACGTCTTCAGCGTCCAGATCCCCCCGACTACGGAGGATCTCTACATCCGGTATTTCCTTCACCCAAAGCTGTCGATCAGCTCGTCTGTCGGCTTGTACTATTCGCGGTATGATCACGACGACACCTATGGCTATCAACTTGGCGGCAGCATCGAGTATCATCTCTCTTCCTGCTACCTATACGGAGGGGTAAAGGGCCATTTTAGCGACCTCGATATAGTAGAGCCTCTGGGTGAGTCCGTCATTGCAGGGGTGGGATACCGCGTCAAGCAGCTCGGCCCTTGGGGGATACACGTCAAGGCCGAGTACGAAGACTGGCTGGACGACGATACCTTCTACGTGCGGAGAACGCGGATTATGCTGGGAGTGGGGTGGAGGATCGAGAGCAATGAATAGGGTCGGCTGTCCGCTGATACTAGCAATCTTCCTGTCGTCTTGCTACATCACCGATAAAAATGAATCCCTGGTCATCGATCCGAAGAGAGTAGATCGGGATTGGAAGACATACCTGATCAAGCTATATGCTCCCTTCAACTTGCCGCTGAAAAACCAGGTCTTACGTGGACGCCCACCATATAGCTATGGACTCAATGGCCCCTTGCCAGACGGCATTCGCTATGTCGAAGAGGATCTAATCTTGACGGGCACGCCGATAGAGACCGGGACATTCGACATCATCTATGTCGTTCAAGACCGAATATGAAAAAGCTACCGTTGTTCAGCATGGCCTTGTTGTTGGCTGGCGTCCTGTTCGCACAGGGCAGCCGCGTCGAGGACTATACCCGCTTGAATTTGCCCAACGGTGCCCTAGCTCGCTTAGGCAAAGGAAGTATTGGTTGGGGCGACCGAGCGGTGGCCTATTCGCCCGATGGCGCACGGCTGGCGGTGGCCACCAGCTTGGGCACCTGGCTCTACGATGCCCGCACGGGGGCCGAAGTCGCCCTGCTTCAAGGCCATACGGATGGGGTCATGTCGGTTTCGTTTTCCCCGGACGGGCAGACGGTAGCCAGCAGCGGTGGGGAC
>JAPPEG010000128.1 GCA_028875345.1 Gemmatimonadota bacterium | reverse complement strand
CGCCGAAGAAGGCGGCGACTCGGGGGTCGAAGGCTAGTTCGACGATGCGGTCGAGTAGGGCGGGAATCACGTTGCATCCTTTAGGCGCAGGAGCTTATAAACCAAGAGCGATTAATGAGTTCCCGTTGCAAGCAGCGATTTGATTTGCCCCCACGAAGTCTCATCCACAACCGTAGCCTGATCTTCTGAGCAAGGAGCAGACGAACACATACGATTGTCCTGCGTCTTGTTGTCGATATGGTAACTGGTGCCTAACGTATATGGTTCGTCCGGGTTAAAATCCTCGCACAAGCTACCACGGAAGCGCCTGCAGCTAAAATTCTGATCCGTTGCATTGTCTGGCACGACCAATGAACAGGGAGTAGAAGAATACTGCCTATCCGCTATATACAGATTGCACTCCCAATCTAAGGCAAACGTGATCCAAGCGTATTTCGGATATGGTGTATTTCTATCTATATATTCCCAAGAACAAAAACGATGATCGGGGTTTAAGCTACAATCAAAACACTGGTCCCATTTTGTTTCATCGCTACCGCAACGAACTCGATCCTTGTCATGGTCGGCTTGGCCCAAGTTAATCGAAAGCAGGAGCACGAGCACCGTGAGGATCGTTGCGGCTTGCAATGTGCGTAGCATTGATTTGTTCATTTGTGTCCTCCTTTCGGTGAGTTTTGAGGACTCTTCGTTGAAGTGGTACGTGGTGGCAAGGTAGCACAAGCGGAAGAGCGCGTAGGGGCGGCTTGCGGTCCGCACCGCCCCTACGCACGAGGCGCGATTAATGAGTGTCCGATGAAAGTAGCGAGACAGTCAGATCGTCTATTCGAGTTTGACCATTTTTCGGGTACGCAACTGATCACCCACGCGTAGCTGATACAAATAGGCTCCAGAAGCGACGAGTTGCCCCTGCCCATCTCGGCCATCCCAAGTCAGCCGGTGTTCGCCCGCCGCCAACGGACCCGACCACACTTGGCGCACAAGCTGTCCCAACAGGTTGTAGATGGCTACATCGACAGCCTCGGCACCGTCGGGCACCGACAGGGGGATGGTTGTGGCCGGATTAAACGGATTGGGATAGTTCGCACCCAAGACAAAGGCCGACGGCGTGGCCGACTCAACGGCTACGGCTGTGGGCGGACTGCCCTGGTTGATAAAGACAAAAGCCCCACCAGGAACCCCCCAAGCCCCTAAAGTCCCGCCATCCTCATACCACCCCAACACGACCAGATCAGCGGCCCCATCGCCGTTGAGATCGCCGGCAAGCACCTCGTTGCCCATGCCTCCGTGCTCCCCCGTGCCCGGCAGCCGGTAGCGACCTTCAAGGACGGGTACGCCATCGCGCTGGCCGATCAAGACGACCAAGGCCGGACCCGTTTCCAAGTTGCCATCGACCAAGGCCACGTCTGGCAGACCATCGCCGTTGAGGTCGCTGACCAAGAGACGACCCTGCACATGTACCTGCGAGCCGAGCAGAGTGTGGCTTGTCACCGCGCCCGAGGCGTCCAGACGCCACAGCGCCAAGCCGTGGGAAGTATGTACGTAAGAGGAGACGGTTACTTCGACGATGCCAACTAAATCCACCTGTCCATCGCGACCGACCTGCAGAGGGGTATATCCACAGGGGTTGACCATGGACTCAAAAGAAAGCGGCGGCTTCGCGCTGGCCGCCCACGGCTGGGTCAGCCAAACCCTAGTCGGCCCAGCCTCTTGGAGCTGCCGATAGCACGATCGGGTCCATAACAGCCGCACAATCCCTTCCGCTCCCAGCGATTGCTCGGCAGGCCAAAGCCTAGGCCAGAGCCCCGCCTCGCTGTCGAGGGTGAACTGGTCACTGCGAACAAACTCCGCGTCGCCATCGTTGAACCACAGGGTCGCTTGGGATGTCCCGTCGTGGGTGTGGTCTGCCTCGTCCTCATACTCCTCATACCCCGTGACCAACAGATCCAAATCGCCGTCGCCTTCACCATCGGCTAGGCCAACAAAACCAGTGTTGGGCAGTTGCAGGATGGTTGCAAAGCCGTCCTCGCCCCGGTTGTGCCACAGTTCGAAGTTTAATCCCTCCTCAAAGGCCAGATCCAAGAGTCCATCCCCATCAAAGTCATCCCCGTAGATACTAACGATGGGCGCGCTGCTTGCTCCTGCTTCTTTTCTTCCGTGCATGACGTCGCGGGTGGGGACCAAGCCACCCAAGCCATCGTTGGACGCCACGGTCCAGCCCCAGTGTGGAAAGTGCTCTCCCGAGGCTCCGTCGTCTGCATATACGTGTGGCGACCAACGAGTCCAACTTACCACGAGATCCACATCCCCATCGCCATCTACATCGCCCAAAGCAGCAGTATCATCAGGGAACCCCATGCCGATGCCTGGGCCAAGGGTGAAAAAGTCGGGTTCTGCGAACAACGCACCGGGCGAGGCAAAAGCCCCGTGTGGAGCCGCCAACAGCAAAATAGCTACGATAAAGCGGTGCATAGTTGACCTCCTGAGGTTAAGGGCACGTAGGGACGGCTTGCGCTCCACACCGCCCCTACGCACGAGGCGCGATTAATGAGAAAGCAGCGCTTTGATCCGTCCCCACGAGGTCGCGTCCACAGCCGTCGGCTCCCCAGACGCGAGGTCCATCACGTAAATCCCCCAGTCGCCGTCGCGGTTGGACTCGAAGGCGATGTACCGACCATCGGGAGACCAAGACGGAGACCTGTAGTCAGCCGAGTCGTCTATCAGGCGGCGAGGGTTGCTCCCATCCGAACCCATCACGTAAATCCCAACCCTGTCGTACCACTCGGACTCAAAGGCGATGTACTGGCCGTCTGGAGACCAAGACGGAGACCTGTAATCGACCGAGTCGTCCGTCAGGCGGTCCGTCAGGCGGCGGGGGTTACTCCCATCCGAACCCATCACGTAAATATCGCTGGCACCGCGCTCAGACACGAAGGCGATGTGACGACCATCCGGTGACCAAGACGGAGAATCGACCTGCCCTGGGTGGTCCGTCAGGCGGCGGGAGTTGCTCCCATCCGAGCCTATCGCGTAAATCTCAGCTTTTCCGTGGCTACCGCGCCGAGACACGAAGGCGATGTGCTGGCCATCCGGTGACCAAGACGGAGCCCAGTCCCAATGCGAGTCATTGGTCAGGTTGCGACGGTCGCTCCCATCCGAACCTATCACGTAAATATCGCTGACGCCGCGCTCGGATACGAAGGCGATGTGCTGACCATCCGGAGACCAAGTGGGAAGCGCGGCCCAAGCTGGGTGGTCGGTCAGGCGGCGGTTGCTCCCATCCAAACCTATCACGTAAATCTTAGCCCTGCCGTCGCGCTCGAACCCGAAGGCGATGTGCTGACCATCCGGTGACCACGTGGGAGCACTGTAGCTGGCCGAGTAGTCAGTCAGGCGGCGTATGGCTCCGACGACCCAAGCCTCCCCATCACTGCTCGTCACCGCTTGTTCAATCCCCGCCGACAACGACGGATCGGCCGGATTGTCAACATCCTTACCGTCGGATTGTCCCCAGCCAGCGACAGCCAATCCCAGCATTGCCAAGCAGGCGATCAGTAGAGATCGATAGTTCATAACGTGCCTCCTTTTAGAAGGTTATGAATAGGGTGCGCTATGGAGGAAATATAGGCACATTCCGTGCCAAAAATACGACCGCCGACAAAAAAGCCTTTAGGAAGAACCTAAAGGCTTGAAAAACATAATACTTAAAATACGAGACGAGGCTTTCTGCGATGTGCCATCTTAGCTATCGGCACAAGGTTTTCCACGTTTTTTCGTGGAATATTCACGTTTTTTCGTGGATTTTCCACGACTTTCCGTGTTAGCCGCTTGCGACGTCTTCGGTCAGCGCAACCCGTATTCTCCATGCGGTAGCGCAAACGGAAAGGCACGTAGGGGCGGCTTGCGCTCCGCACCGCCCCTACGCATGAGGCGCGATTAATGAGAAAGCAGCGATTTGATCCGTCCCCACGAGGTCTCGGCCACAGCCGTCGGCTCCTCACCGGTATGAGACGCGATGTCCATCACGTAGATCTCATAGTTGCCGTGGTCGCGGTTGGACTGGAAGGCGATATGCCGACTATCCGGAGACCAAGAGGGATACTTGTCTTCAGCCGGGTGATCTGTCAGACGGCGAGGATTGCTCCCATCTGAATCCATCACGTAAATCTCCCAGTTGCCGTCGCGCTCGGACTCGAAGGCGATGTACCGGCCGTCTGGAGACCAAGACGGACGCACGTCCCAAGCTGGGTGGTCGGTCAGGCGGCGAGGGTTGCGCCTATCTGAACCATCCGAACCCATCACGTAAATGTCGTGGTGGGCATGGAAGGCGATGTGTTGGCCATCTGGAGACCAAGACGGAGACCAGGGCTGACCCGGGTTGATTGTCAGGAAGCGTCGGTTGCTCCCATCCGAATCCATCACGTAAATCGCAGCCTTGTTGTTGCGCATAGTCACGAAGGCGATGCGGCCATCCGGAGAGCAAGACGGATAATAATGCCTATACGAGTCGTTGGTCAGGTTGCGGGGGTTGCTTCCATCCGAGCCTATCACGTAAATCGCATAGTTGCCGTCACGACCGGACACGTAGGCAATGTGTCGGCCATCGGGAGACCAAGACGGAAACCAGTCGGCGGCCGGGTGATCTGTCAGACGGTGGGGATTGCTCCCATCTGAATCCATCACGTAGATCTCATAGTTGCCGTCGCGGGAGGAGTCGAAGACGATGCGCTGGCCATCGGGAGACCAAGACGGTTTCCAGTCCCAATCCGAGTTGTTGGTCAGGCGGCGTATGGCCCCGACGACCCAAGCCTCCCCACCACTGCTCGTCACCGCTTGTCCAATCCCCACCGACAGCTCAACATCCTTGCCGTCGGCTTGCCCCCAGACAGCGACGGCCAACCCTAGCGTTGCCAAGCAGGCGATCAGTAGAGACCGATTGTTCATAACATGGCTCCTTTCAGAAGGTTAGGAATGGAGTAAGGCCTCCTCCCCTATGGTAGCTTGGTCGTCTTTTTCGCTTCCACCTGTCCGTCCACCGTGACTTTATAGATATACACTCCGGCCGCCACGGCCTTGCCCTTCTCGTCGCGGCCATCCCACACAAACCGATGACTACCCGCCCCAAGCGGCCCGTTCCATAGCTGCCGCACCCGATGACCTAACACGTTGTAGAGTGCCAAGTGGACTCGTTCCTCGTCGGTGGCCAAATCAAGAGGAATCACCATCGCGGGATTGAACGGATTGGGATAGGCATCGCACAGCCGATGCTGCGCCGGCCGCGCTTCCACCGATGTCTGCACGGCGGTCATCTGATCCAGCTCGGCCTCCGAACAAGGGGTGGAAGAGCACTTGCACTTTCGCCAAAAAATGTCGCCTTCTGCGTTATAGTAATTGATGCAATGTCGGTACGGCTTAGTCGGATCCCTCCCCTCGCACCAGCGGTTATCGCAATCAGCCTCTTGATTGAAGCAAGCATTGGTCGGCCCTGTGAACGCGATCGCGGGCTCCGGCTCGGCCTCTGAACAGGGCGTGGCGGAACACTCGCAAGCTTCTGTCCCAAAAACGTCGCCGTTTGCTTTATAGTAATTGATACAGTATCGGTACGGCTTGGTCGAGTCCCTCCCCTCGCACCACAGGTTATCGCAATCAATCTTTCGGGTCAGCACGGCGGGCGCGATCCCCTGGTCGGCTTCCGAACAGGGAGTGGAGGAGTCCCAGCAATCCACTGTGTAGAAGTTGCAGTCCGCGTCCAACCCATAGGTGCAATAGCGATACATCCCCTCCACCGACGCACAATCGGAGTTGGAACTGCACACGGTCCAAGTGTATGGGCATTCTGTGTCGGCTGCGGATCCCCTTGCGCCGAAGAGAATCGCAAGCCCCGCGAGAGCGCTAATGACCCATCCAAGACCCTGTTTTTGCCGCATCGGAGCCAAGCCGCTGGACGAGCCAATAAATTCACGCAACCTGTTCATCGCTCCGTCTACTTAGTTGCCGACACGGTCTTGCAAATGCCTCTTGATCCGTCCCCACGACTGGGCTTCGACGCTCGTGGCAGTAGCAGAAAGGACGACAGGTTGCCAAGCGGGATAATCTCCGCCCAAACCGTTGGTCAGATTAACCAAGTTGCTTCCATCTATATCAACAACCCAAACCTCCCTGTACCCTTGCTCGTTAGCGGCATAGAAGGCGATTCTCATGCTGTCAGGCGACCAAGTAGAGTGAGCCACTCTAGACCAGCCGGGTTCAAGTTCAGCTTGTTGATAGGGTAGATCGGGAAGGGGAATCTCCCTGAAATCTTCTATCTGGTCAGAAGGCTGCGGCCCCTCAGTAGGGGCGTAGCCTGCTAGGCCAGCTAGGCGTATAGGGGCGTAGCCAGCTAGGCGTAGATAGGCATTGCCCTCGTCGTCCTGCAACACGACGGTTGCTCGTTTGGTTCCGTCTGGAGAAAGATTGAAATTATCGAAGAACCGGCGGACTATTCCAGTCCCATCCGTCCGAGATATAGGTGAGGAGCCACTGCCGTCCAGCGCCACAGCGAATAGCTGTTGGGGGTCCCGCAGGTAGTAGTAAATGCTACTTCCGTCTTCAGCCCAAAAAAGCACTTCACTTCCGGGAGTTAGAGATCCCACTTGTTGCGGGTTACCACCATCGGCGTCCATCACCCATATATCGGCGACGGAATAATCGACCCAAATGACACCATCGGAATCGGGCTCGGGATCGTCACTAAAGGCGAGATAGGCGATCTTCGTGCCATCTGGAGACCAAACCAAGTCAACGCACTTCCCATGCCGACCTTGGGTTAAGTTGACGGGGGCGCTCCCATCCTCATTCATAATCCACACGTCCCCGGACCCCTCGCGCCACGAGGTAAATGCGATTTTACCGTCGGCTTGCCCCCAGCCAGCGATGGCCAACCCCAGCGTTGCCAAGCAGGCGATCAGTAGAGATCGATAGTTCATAACGAGTCTCCTTGCATAAGGTTACGAATAGGATAGAACGTTGTAATAGGAGATATAGGCACATTCCGTGCCAAAAATTGGGCCGCCGACAAAAAATCCTTTAGGAACACCCTAAAAGATTGAAAAACATGAGACTTAAAATAATGGTAGGGGGCCTTATATGAGACCCAACCTCGCCATCGGCACAAGGTAACATACGATTTTCCGTATCCTCAATACGATTTTCCGTATCCTCAATACGATTTTCCGTAGTTAGCTCCGAGCCCTGTAAAGAGTTGTCCTCTACTTGCCTGTACCGGGTTTTTTCGGTCGTCGCAGTCCATAGTAGCGCATGCGGGAGCGCAGCCGTTCCGGATTCATGTCCAACAAGCGCGCCGCGCCGCGCTCGCCATAAATCATCCAATTGGTCGCTCGCAGTGCTTCCACAAGTTGCTGCTTTTCGTCCAAGCCTTCGCCAGCCGCTGGCGCGGGTGGCCCAGTATCCCTGTGCCGTGCAGTCGAAAGCAGCGGTAAATCGTCAGCGCGTATCACTCCATCCTCGCACAGCAACACCGCCCGATTGATCAGATGCTCCAACTCCCGCACATTCCCCGGCCAAGCATACCCCTGCAAGTGGGCGATCACTCCGTCGTCTAGCGTCGGCACCGGACGCTGCAGATGCTGGGCATACTGCTTCGCAAAATGCTCCGCCAGAGCCGGGATATCCTCTTGCCGTTGCCTCAGCGGCGGAAGCTCTAAGGTAAAGACGCTCAAGCGGTAGAACAGGTCTTCGCGGAAAGTGCCCTCTTGGATCGCCTGCCGCAGGTCGCGGTTGGTCGCCGCAACGACCCGCACATCCACAGATACAGGCTGCTTGCCACCGACGCGAGTCAGGGCATTCTCCTCTAAGATGTGCAGCAACACCCGCTGAGACTCCAACGGCAAATCGCCGATTTCGTCGAGAAAGAGGGTGCCGCTATCGGCCAGTTCAAAGCGCCCGAGCTGACGGCTCGCGGCCCCGGTAAAGGCTCCCTTCTCGTGGCCAAACAACTCGCTTTCGACCAACCCGACGGGTAGCGCCCCACAATTGACGCGAATAAAAGGCCGCTCGCGGCGGGTGCTTGTTTCGTGGATGGTCTGCGCGAGTAAGCCCTTGCCTGTGCCGGTCTCGCCTAGCACCAGCACGGTCATCGCCGTCTCGGCGACGCGCACGGTCTGCTCCATCACTTGGCGCATCGCCCAACTCTGACTGTGCACCACGTGATCGGTAGCGCGCAGGACGTTTTCAAGGGCGTGGATGCGTTCGGTTTTGGCATCGGGGAGGATCTGAATCTCCACGCTAGCCACCTCGGACAGCAAGCCATCGCGGTCCATCGTCCGTACCTCGAAGCGGTACTCGCCCACCGGCAGGGTATTATACACGACCACATCGGCAGCCGTAAACGCACTCCAGTGTTCCGTCGGACCGTAGCCTACCAAGCGGCGGCTATAGCGCATCTGTCCAGCGCCCGTGCGAAAGCTAATACCCTGGAAGTGAATGCGGATTTCTGGGGTGCTCTCTGGGCAGGATACGGCTTTGGGCGCGGCCAAGAGGGTGCCAGCCATGACTTCGCGGATGACCAAGCGCGGCGGCGTGTGTCCCGGTTGGTAGGCAACTAGCCCCGCCCGCGTCCCAAACCACAACCGGCCGCGACGGTCGCACAGGACGGCTTCGACCTTGTTTTCAAGGGCGGAGGGTCCCAAGCGGATGCTTTGGAAAGTCTGACCGTCGTAGCGGAGGACGCCGCCGCCGCTGGTGCCCATCCAGATGTTGCCCTGTGAGTCGGCTGTCAACGCCAAAATGCTATTGGCCGACAGCCCGAACTGTTCGGCAGTAAACCGACGCACCTCCCTCGACGAGAGATCAAGGGCGAAAAGCCCCTTGGCCGTGCCGACCCACAACGTGTTTTGATGCTCCCACAAGACGTTGACATAGGCGATGGACTCCGCTTCGGCCAACTCCGCTGGGTGCAAGTGCCCATCTTCATAACACCAGAGTGCCGGTACTACTCCATATGAACCGATCCAGAGTACTCCATCTTGGTCGTGCAGCATAGCTCGGCCTTCACAGAGCGACATAGCGGTGAGGCAGGTGATTTGGTCCTCTTCTATCCAGCCGAAGCGGCCATCGAACGTGCCGACCCAGATACGCCCTTGCTCGTCTTCGCATAGCCCGACGATTTCTTCGGGATGGATCTCTTCGGACACGGAGATCGCTTGTAGCGTTTGGCCCTCACACTTATACACCTTGCCTGCATTCCCACCACTCCAGACCTGGCCTTGGCCATCTATTACCATCGCCGAGACAATTTCCCCTGTCTTGACCGGGCGGATTTGGCCCTCCTCCATATAGGCCATGCCCCCCATCGTCCCAATCCACACCCGTCCGTCGTGATCTTCGCCCAAGCAGCGAATCTCGCGGTCGGGTAGGCCGTCGGCTTCGATGTAGCGCCGGATGCTGGCCGGATCGCAAAAAATTACCCCACCTCCCCAGAGTCCTATCCAGATATTGCCCTCGCGGTCCTCGTAGGTCAGACGTGTATCCGAAAAGTCTATGTCTGGCAGGGAGGCGGAAAAAGAGTGCCACTCCTGCCCATTGTAGCAAAGTACGCCCCGGCGAGCTAGCCAGAGCCAGCCTCGCTCGTCGCTGCGGATGTGCCGCGTCCCCTGCTGCACGGCCCCCTCAGTCTCCTTGCCCACATTGATGAATGCAAGCTGTTCGTCCCGCGGATCGTAACGGCCAATCAAGGCTTCGGTCCCCGTGTACTGGAAGGCGATCCATAAATAGCCGGAGGGGTCTTGGGCGAGTTTCCAAGAGTATTGGACCTGCCGATCTCCAGTATCCATGCGCCGCCCATCCAAACTGAGGACACCTTGGCCCCATGTCGCCAACCAAGTGGTGCCACCCGCGTCGGTGACCATATCGTGCACTAGCCCCAGCGGTTGGCCGTCAATGTGGGTTATGGACTTTATGCAGCGGCCTTGAGCGACCCACGCCACCCCCTTACTGGTCAGCGCTAGAATCGAGCCATCCGATTGTGGTTGCAGGCCAAAAATTTCGTTGGAAGGCAGACCATGCTCGGTAGTGTACACCTGAAAGCCGCGCCCGTCGTACACGGCAAGCCCCCCGCCGAACGTGCCGAACAGCATCCGTCCATCCGCGTCCTCGGCAATGGTCATAACCGAGAGATTGGGCAAGCCGTCTTTAAGGCCCAAGGTCTCGAAACGGGCGCTGTCGAATCGGCTGACGCCCCCATCGACAGTGGATATCCACAACAACCCGCGGCTATCTTGGTAGATGTCTTCCACGTGCATCCCAGCCAGCCCATCAAAGATGGTGTACTGACGGCTCAACACGTGCTCAAAGGATATGTCGCTCATATTCGTCCTTCCGACGATTGGGAGGTCCCGGCCTTTAACACATGACCCGACCCTAAAATACAACCGCCGACAAAAAATCCTTTAGGAGCCATCCTAAAGGATTGAAAAACATAACACTCAAAATATGAGATGATTCTTTTTACGATGAGCAGCTTCAGCCGCTAGCGCAAGGCTTTCCACGACTTTCCGTGTTGGCCACCTACGATTTTTTCGGATAGTGATTACTTTTGGATTTTGCGCTTGCAGGCGATAAGGTAGGGTTAGTACTGAAAGAGCGCGTAGGAGCGGCTTGAGGACCGCCCCTACGGACGAGATTTGATATCGCTCTTTTCCTTCTTTTTT
>JAPPEG010000327.1 GCA_028875345.1 Gemmatimonadota bacterium | reverse complement strand
GCTCAAGGGCGGAGTAGGGAATCTGAAACACATCAAACGCACCCGACTCCACGAACGCGGCCAGATGCGGCAGCGTCGAAGACACGCCGATGAAACGAGTCTTTCCCGCCTGTCGAATATCCTCAAGCACTTCGATCAGCCCTCCCAGTTCAACATCCTCCACGGTGGGATTGTGCATCTGTAGCAGATCTACGCAGTCGGTCTTCAGGCGGCGCAGACTCTGGTCGATGTTGGTGCGCAAACGCTCGGCCGTCCACAGGTGGTTTGGGTCTAGTCTGTTGCCCTCCTCGTCGATGTTGCAGCCACACTTGGTAGCTAGGAAAAACTCGTCGCGGCGATGACCGAGGTACTTGCCGACCCGCTCCTCGCTCGCGCCGTAATCCGGGGCCGTGTCAACGAGGTTGATCCCCGCATCGAGGGCCGCATTTAATACGCCGCCGGCCTGATCGTCGTACTCCGCTTCATCCGGCAGGCCGCGTTCAGCCGCGCCAAAGCCGAGTTGGGTGACCTCGAGGCCCGTGCGACCCAAGGTGCGTTTAGTCGAATTGTCCATGGCTCCTCCTCAATTAGGTGTTGCAGATCTCTGATTGGAGACAGGTCAAGAATAATCTAAGTTATATGTTACAACTATGTACGGATACGATTGCGAATACTGCGACGGAACGGTTAAACCACGCTTGTCGCGCATGAGGCGTTCAAGCACAAAGATAGATTTGTGATTCTGGAAGATGTCGCGATAGGCGTCTGCGATTCGTGCGGCAATCGGTATTATTCCGCCGACATCCTTCATGTAGTGCATGAAATAGCCACGGGCATTGAGCCTCGCTAAAGGAAGGCTTGCATGGCACAGGCACCCAAACGCCCAAACCTCGTCTTTGTGCTCCCGGATCGGCAACGCCGCGACACGCTGGCCTGCTACGGCAACGACTGGATCCAAGTCCCGCGCCTGAACCGGCTGGCCGAAGAGAGCCTCGTCTTTGACAACTGCTACGTCACCCAGGCGGTCTGCTGTCCGTCTCGCGCCTCCATCATGTGCGGGCTCTACCCAGTCGACGCCGGCATGCCAGTTAACCTGCACATCCTACCCGACGACGTGCCGACCATCGCCGAGATGCTCACCGACGACTACCACACCGGGTATATCGGCAAGTGGCACCTCGGCAATGAGATCCAAAGGCAGCACGGCTTTGACGAGTGGATCGCCTGTTTCGATAGCTGGTGGCGCCAGTACACCAGCGACGGGCTCGAGCAACAGTTGTCTCCCTACCACCATTGGCTCGTCGACAAGGGCTTCGCGCCCGACGCCAGGCACCCCGCGGGCGGGATGTTCTCCGACGACTTCCGCGCCGAGTTGCCCGCGCAGTATCACATGGCCACCTGGCTCGGTCAGCAGGCGGCGGGGTTCATCGAGCGCAACGCCGAGCGGCCCTTTGTCCTCTACGTCAGCTCCAAGGAGCCGCACCCGCCCTTTACCAGTCCCTACAACGACCTCTACGACCCCGAGACCATGCCGGTCGACGAGACCTTCCGCACCCACCCGGAGGGACACTCGCTGTTCAATCGGATCCGGGCGGAGTTCTGGATGCAGGCCGTGCACAACGGCGGCTTTGATCTGACCACTGATGCGGGATGTCGGCGCATGCTGGCCAACTACTACGGCTGCGTGTCGCTGGTCGACGGCATGGTGGGCAGCATCCTAGGCGCCATCGACGAGATGGGACTGCGGGACAACACGATCGTCGTGTTCACCAGCGACCACGGCGAGATGGTCGGCACCCACGGTCACGTGGAGATGCGCTCTCCTTACGAGGAGGCGTCCCGGGTGCCCTTGCTGGTGCGGGCACCGTGGCTACACGAGGGCCAGCGCCGCATCGCCGGCAACTTCAGCCAGATCGACTTCGTGCCCACGCTGCTCGAGCTGATGGGGCAGAAAGTGCCCGACTGCCTGACCGGGGTCAGTCGCGCGGCCGTGCTCAGGGGTGAGGCCGATCTGAGCGACAACGACGTGTTCATCCAGCACAACGGCGTCGGCGACCGCGACCTGACATCGGCCTCCGAGTCGCACACCATACCGGCTGAACGAGTGCGCCAACTCAACCTGCTCAAGACCGCGCCGTGGCGCAGCGTCGTCACCGCGGACCGCTGGAAGCTGACCCTGTGCGCTGCGGATCAGGGAGAGCTGTTCGATCTGAACAAGGACCCGGCGGAGATCACCAACCTCTTCGACCGGCCCGAGCACCGCGACCGCGTGCGCTGGATGGCGGCGCGCTTGCGGCTGTGGCAGCAGGAGGTCGGAGACACAGCGCCGCTGCCGGGGGTGTAGTTGGGTGCGCCTGGCACTTACTCCCCTTCGCCGAGAACTTCTATGACACTCTCCACAGCCTCGACCCGCGCGTCCTGAACCGAATCCTCGCTATACCAAGCCGTATGGCTCGTCAGCAGGATATTCGCCGCCGTCCGCAGCGGGGAGTCGCCGGGAAGGATCTCCGGTTCGAAAACGTCCAGACCGGCACCGCCGAGCCGTCCCTCGTTCAGGGCCGCGGCCAACGCCTCGGCGTCGACCAGAGCGCCGCGCGCCACGTTGACCAACAGGGCGGATTTCTTCATCATCGCCAGGGTCTCGGCGTTGATGATACAGCGCGTCTGGGGCGTCAGCGGCAGGTGCAGCGAAACTAGATCTGCCGTTCGCAGCAGCTCTTCCCGCCCGACCCGCGCAGCCCAGTCGATCCCAGCGGCCTCCACTTCGTCGAAATAGACCACGTCCCGCACCAAGGGCCGCATCAGTTCACCCAACTTGCGGCCGATGCGGCCGAATCCCAGCACGCCCAGCCTCAACCTGCTCAACCGCCGAATGGGAGCCGGCGTTCTCAGAGACCACTCCCCGCGCAGCAACTGCTCCTGCGTCGATCCAAGCTGACGGTGCAGGGCCAGCAACATGCCCATGGCGTGGACCGCCACTTCCTCGACGCAGTACTGCGGCGTATTGCGGACGCTCATACCGCGTTCGGCGGCCGCTTCCAAGTCGACATTGTCGAGACCCGTGCCATATCGCTGCAGCAGTTTACAACTGCCCGGGAGCAGGCCGATGATCTCCGCGTCTATGGGGGCGATGCAGAACATCAGCGCGTCGAGGCGGGGTGCCGAGGCGATCGCCTGCTTCAGTTTGCACCGCTTTTCATCCACTGAATCGGTGACCGCGATTCCCGCAGAGGAGAGCGCAATCCCCACCTGCCCGAGCCGTTCCCTTTCCGGATCGAGGTCTTCGGACACCCAGTCGCACACCAGCACGTGTTTTTCCATTGGCATTGTCTCAGTCATCTCCGTTCTCCTACCTTTCTCAGTTGTGGTATTGGCACCTCACCTAGAGGATGGGTGCCGCGCCTCAGGTCTTCCCATCAGCAAGCTGCCGTCGACGCGAGATGCTATCTCGTCATCTCGGTTAAACAGCCAGCACGTCCGCAGGGACAGGCAGCCACAGCCTATGCAGCCGGTCAGGTTCTCTTTCAACTTCTCCAGCACCTCGATCCGCTCTGCGAGCTGATCCCTCCAACTCAGCGACAGGCTGGCCCAGTCCGCTTTGTTCGGCGTGCGCCCGTCGGGAAGCGCATCCAGTGCTGAGCGGATTTCCCGCAGAGATACGCCGATCGCCTGGGCTGCCCGAATGACGGCGACGCGACGCAATACGGCCCGTCGATACCGTCGCTGGTTGCCACTGGTCCGCTCGGATGAGATCAGTCCCTGCTCCTCATAGAAGCGCAGCGCAGAGGTCGCAACTCCACTTCGCGCCGCTACCTCACCGATGGTCAGAAAGTGTGAAAGTTCCGTCATAAGATTCTCCTTGACTTCAAGTATACTTGAAGTTGTAAGTTCAGTCCAAGGTTCATCGGGGAGCCTCTATTTCATCGGCTTTCGCGACCGGGAATGACCTGCGAGACGAATGCCAAGCGAAAGGAAAAGTCATGGAAAACTCAGCGACAAAACTGCTGGACGCGGGATCTCTGGATGAGATCAAGCTCAAGGGGAGGACTGTGGTCTCGAGCGGACCTGTGCCGATTGTCGTCTTCTACTCGGGGGGCGACCTACACGCCGTGGACAACCGATGCCCACACATGGGGTTTCCCTTGCATCGCGGAACCATCGAGGACGGCATTCTGACCTGTCACTGGCATCACGCCCGCTTCGATCTCAAGAGCGGTTGCACTTTTGATCTGTTTGCCGACGACGCGACGGTCTACCCGGTCGAAGTCGTGGACGGTCGCGTGTACGTCGATGTGTCCGCAACCCCGCGCGACCCGGTCGAGCGCGGACTGCGTCGACTCGAAGAAGGTATGGACCAGAACATCAGGCTGGTGGTCGCCAAAGCCGTCGTCGCGCTCATACGCGCCGGAGCGAATCCGAACGACATCGTGCGGGTAAGCGGCCTATACGGAGTGCGCCGGCGGCGTTCGGGTTGGTCAAATGGCATGACGATCCTCTCGGCGATGGCCAACGTCAGCGACCACCTCGAAGGCGACGAGCGCATCGCGCCGTTGTACCAAGGGGTCTTACACGTGGCGTCGAACACCAGCGGTCAGCCGCCGCGCATCCCGTTGCGGCCTCTCGAGAGCAAGGATATCCCGCACGCCGCGCTGAGACGGTGGTTCCGCTACCTGATCGAAGTGCGCAATGCCGACGGAGCCGAACGCACCTTGCTGGCAGCCATCGAGCACCCTTCGAGCCAGGCCGACCTGGCCGAAATGATGGTGACGGCGGCGACCGATCACTTCTACCTCGACGGTGGCCACGTCATCGACTTCATCAACAAGGCATTCGAACTGCTCGACCGCATTGGCTGGGAGCACGCGGCAGACGTCCTGCCCTCCCTGATTCGCCAGCTAAGCGGGGCGCAGCGCAGCGAAGAACAGAATAGCTGGCGCTCTCCCGTCGATCTCGTGACGCTGCTGAGCGAGACCTTTGACTCGCTGAATCAGCTACTGGAAGAGGGCCGGGGAGAGGAGTGGAAACGAGACAGTGGATTCGCAGAGGAGCTTCTACGGGACGATCCTCATGCGATCGTAGCGGCGCTAAACGAAGCGCTGAGGCAGGGCGCGCGCCCAGTGCAGTTGGCGGAGGCGGTAGCGCTGGCAGCGGCGCTGCGCATCGCCAGATTCCACGTGCGCAACGAGTTCTCCGACTGGATCTCGGTACTGCACACCTTTTCGTACGCCAACGCATTGCATCAGATGCTGAAGAGAGCCGAGTCGCCCGAGATGCTGCGCGGCGTATATCATGGGGCGATGCGCGTCTATCTCGACCGTTTTCTCAATGTTCCGGCTGCCCGCTTGCCTGCCCCCAGCGCGGGAGAGGATGGCAAGGCAATGGAGGAATACCTCCAGTTGCTCAACCAGCAGCAGCAAGTCGATGAAGCCGGGCGACTCGTCAATAGTTTTCTGACATCGGGCGGTGAACCGGAACCCCTGTTCCGCACGCTGGCGGAATCCCTAGTGAGAGAGGACGCCGAGTTCCACAGCTTTCAGATGCTAGAGGCAGCAATCTGCCAGTATGGTGAGCGCACCGACGTCGGCGAGCAACGGATTCTGATGGTGGCGGCAGCCCGTTTTCTGGCGGCCAAGGCACCAACCCAGCGCGAGCTGCTCCAAACGCTCCAGATCGCCCAGCGGCTACACCGAGGGGAGGCTATTTACGAGGAGGGTTGATTCAACTCGCACAGGCCCAGATCGATGACGCCGGTGGTCCTCAGACTGGATCCCGCTCCCGCACCATCTCGTGCCCCTCAAACAAATCCCGCGCCACCGCCCCCTGCGCTTGGCGCGGCGGCTCGGCCCCCAGTATCTGGCAGAAGGTGGGCACGACGTCGGCGGCGTGGATGTACCCCAGTCTGTCCACCGGCCGCTCGTAGCCCTGCTTTACGCCCGGCCCAGCCAACAACCACGAGCCAAAGCTGGACGAGGCCTCACTTTGGGTCGGCAGAAAGCCCCCGTGGTGCGCCCCGAACACATTGGGCGCTCCAACGCAGCCCCCGCCGACAATGCCCCGCCACTGGCCGTAGTACCCGCTCACGTACCCGTGGTCCCAAGCAAAGACCACATCGCCGCACTGGTCCCCCCACTGCCCGAGGATGTACGCGTCCCGCCGAGGCAGGGCTATGGCCACTGGATTGCGTCCCACTTCCTCGTCAACCCACGTGCGCAGAGCCAGCAGCAACTCGGCCTCAATGCGGTCGAATTCCGGCCCCGGCTCGGCGTTGATGAAAATGTCGAACCCCTTGTCGTCTTTCATATAGGCCCTAGTGTGTTCCCAGTCGATGTCCTCCTCGCGCACCTGATCGCGCACCAGCGTCTCTTCCCCGCCGTCCTTGAGCGCCAGAAACCCCTGCTCGTGCAAAAACTGCCGGATATTGGCCACCCGCACATCGGGCGAACACCCGTGGTCGGACACCACGCCCACGTACGTATGCTCATCCGCGTCTTCCCACAGCCGTCCCAAAATGCGATCCCCCACCTGATAGGCGCGCCGAAAGTAGTCCACGTACTGTTCGGCGCGCTCGGCTACATACCCTGGACAAACGGGGTCCACATCCCCGAGGTGGATGTGATTGAGATAGTCGTACAGATGCCAGTGGCAGATAAAAAAGGAACAGCCCCGCTCGCGCAGCATGTAGCGTGCTACCTCGGCAAACCACATCCCCTGGTACTCGCATTCTTCTAAGGCCGTGTCAAAATCGGCCATTCCCGAGGTGTAGGGCAACATGGAGGCGTGTTCCTGATACGGGCCAAAGCGCTCCACCAGTTCCCCGGCCAACTCATCGGGCAGCGTGAAGCCGTCGGTATAAGTCACCTGAGTGCGGTAGAGCTTGAGGCGGCTGCCATCCGCTGCTAATTCCATCAGCTTGAAACGCACCGACGCCGAGCGTCTATTCCCGTCCATAGCAAAGTCCTCCACCGCCCACTCGCTCCATTCTCCCACCCCGGCAACAGCTATACAACTGTCCCCGTCCCGGTCCCGACACACCAACACCCGGTCGTAGCCCCTACCCGCACTGTCCACCGCCAACAGATGGAACGCAGTGACATCCCCGCCCAACCGAGCCACCACCTCAATGCGGCTCTCCAGCGGCGGAGCATGACTCGCGGGCAGATTCCGCCACTCCTGCGCCGGGGTTAGCGACGGAATCGGCTCGACGCTGCGCTGGGCCTGCCGCACGGCCGTGCCGTCGTGGTCCATCTCAATGTCCCCCTCTAGCGCGGCCTCCGTGGTATAAGCCTGGCAGATAGCCACCTCAAAATCCGTGCTGCGATGCCCAGGATGGCCAAAACCGTCCACGACAAAACCCGTCTCCACCCCAGAGGGATGAGCAGCCGGATAGTGCACGGCCACGCTCTGCATACCTGCCCGCTCCAAGGCGTTCCAGATGCGCTCTGCATTGTTGGCCCGCCCGTCGAAACTATCGATCCGCTGGCCCGGCGCGACTTCCACCCGCCAGCGCGTCACCCCGTGCGTGCCCGTGTGCGCCCCCGTCGAAAGGGTAGCCCAGTTAGTCGGGGTCCACACTGGGAAAGAGGGCAGGGTCTGGTTGACCGTCCCCTCCCGCAGCAGGCGCTCGAAGTGGGGCAAAGCCCCTTCTGCAGCGAATCGCTTCATCATCGGGACGATAAAGCCGTCCATGCCAAAGGCGTAAATTTTGCGCTCCATATCTCCTCGTCTAAGAATTAAGAATTGAGAATTAAGAATTAGGAATTGGTCTTTCAAATGTGTCTATGGCCTCAGAAGCCAAGCGGATCAACGAGGGCCTCTAAGAACATTTCTCAGATAGTTAGCGGCTTTTTCCCGCAGACAGCAACCAGACCGCTGCCATCTCTTGTCGCAGGATCAGCCGTTTATTGACGAGTATCCGCGGATTTGGCTACGTTTGCCAATTCCTAATTCCCAATTCCTAATTCCTAATTCATGCCCCCAGACCCCCAGCCCTCCCCCACAATCCGCCTACCGGCGATGCTGACTGGCTTCGGACTCTGCGCCCTGATCGCCGTCGGCTTGCCCTACGGAGAATTCGTGATCAAGGGTACCCGGCTGGGCCTGAGCTCATCGACGCCAGCGGCCTTTTTCCTGCTCTTCTGTCTGCTCGCGCTGGTGCAACCGCTGCTGGGGCTAATGCGGCAGCAGTGGGCCTTCAATCGCGCCGAACTGCTGCTGATTACCTCAATGATGATGCTGGCAACGGCGATCCCATCGCGAGGCTTTACCGGTGCCACGCTCCCCGCCATTTCCAGCGTGCTCTACTACGCGACCCCAGAAAACAACTGGGCCGAACTGCTGGTGCCCCACATCCCCACTTGGCTGGTCGTCCAAGACGAAGTGGCGATCAAGCAGTTTTACGAGGGACTCCCCCGAGGCGAATCCATTCCCTATGGCGCTTGGGTCGAGCCGCTTTTCTGGTGGCTGCTCTTTATGGCTGCTTTCTACCTCGTGCTCATCTGCGCGATGGTAATTATGCGGCGGCAGTGGATGGACCACGAGCGGCTGCTCTACCCGCTGGTCCAAGTGCCGTTGGGAATGATCGAAGATGGCCCGCGGCCCGCGCGCATAAAACCCTTTTTGCGCAATCCAATAATGTGGGCTGGCTTTGCCGTGCCAGCGATCCTCAACACGATCAACTCCTTTAGCCACTACTACGAATTCGCGCCGCGCGTCGATCTCAACCTGCCGCTAGCCCTAGGGCACGACGCGGTTGTCCTGCGCATACGGCTCAACTATCTGATGATGGGCTTGGCCTATTTTATCAACACCGGAATCTCCGGCAGCTTGTGGTTTTTCTATGTGTTGGCCAAAGCCCAAGAATGGGCCTGCTCGACCCTCGGCATCTTCACCACTGAACAACTCGACGCTTACAGCCATGCCGGCCCCACCACGGGCATGTTGAGCCATCAGAGCATGGGCGCGATGATTGCGCTGGTCGGCTTGGGACTGTGGACGGCGCGCGGCCATCTAAAGGCCGTGTGGCAGCAGGCCAAAGCCGGCGGCAGCTCAGCCGGAGAGTTGCTATCCTATCGGACGGCCATGGTCGGCTTGGCCGTGGGCATGCTCGTCATGGGCTTGTGGTTGGGGCAGACGGGGCTGCCTTGGTGGGCGGTGGTGCTGTTTCTCGGCGCGGCGTTCGCCATCTTCTTCGCCCTCACCCGCGTGATCGTCGAAGCCGGTCTCTCGTCGGCCGTGGAGGGGCTGTCGGGTGCGGGCTTTGTGGTCTCGGGCGTCGGCTCGTCGGCACTGGGGGCGACGGGGATGATGGCGCTGGGCTTTACCCTCGCTTGGGCAGGCGACCTGCTGGTCTTTATGATGGCCCCCTGCGCCAACAGCATCCGCATGTTGCACGGCCTCAAGGTCGGGCGGCGACGCGTCCTAGCAATGCTAACGGCAGCGCTGGTCATTGGCCTCTTAGGCTCGATCTACGCGACCTTGAACTTGGGCTACCAGTACGGGGCACTCAACCTGCACCGCCAGTATTTCTCCGGGCTTTTCGCTTGGGAGCCGTTTCGCTTTGCCTCCCGCTTCATCGAGACGCCGACCGGACCCTATTGGCTGGGGTGGCTCTGGAACGGGGTAGGGGCCGCGGTCATGGCACTCTTGCTGTGGGCGCGCCACCATTTGTTGTGGTGGCCCCTGCACCCCATAGGCTACGTGGCCAGCGGCACCTGGATCCTCGGCAACATCTGGTTCAGCATCTTTCTCGCTTGGCTGATTAAATCCGTCGTCTTGAAATACATGGGGCCGAACGGCTACCGCTCGACGCGCTGGTTCTTTTTGGGGGTGATACTCGGGCAATTCGCTTCGGGCGGCGCGTGGCTGGTCGTAGATGGCTTCACCGGAATGACGGGTAACGTGATTCGCATGTACTAAAGACAAATAAAGCCAAGAATTACATACAGTTACAGTTAGTCATATTGGCGAGAAACTTGACACTCGCCTAGCCGTTGATTAAATCAAACACCATGTTTATCGCTACTTCCCGCTTCCTGTGGTGCGCTATCGCCCTCTTGACCCTGTTCGGCTGCGCGCCAGACGACCCAGTCGTGGCCCAAGTCGGCGACGTGGGCCTCACTAAGGCCGAATACCTGCGCTTTGTCGAGCGCTTGCCGCCCGGCTTGCAGAGCGAGGACGCGCGCGACCACCTACAGTCCCTCGTCGATCGGGAATTGCTGCTACAAGAGGCCCGCGCTAGAGGAATCGAGCAAAGCGACGAGGTCCGCTACCAGCTAAACGCCCTCGTCCGCAAACAGCTCTCCCAGCGCTACCAAGCCGAAGTGCTCGCGCCCCAAGTCGAAGTAACCCCCGAGGAAGTCGAGCGCACCTTCGTCGATATGGGCTTCGACCGCGAGCGGCTTTTTGCGCGAATTCTGGTGCGGCAGCAGCGAGATGTGGACCGCGTATTGCAGGCCCTGCGCGAGGGCGAGCCTTTCGCCGACCTAGCGCAGCACTTTGCGGCCAACGACCTTTTTGCCTCACAGGGCGACGGAGTCGTCGGTTGGATTGGGCGTACCCAGGCGCAGCGCTTTGCCATTCCGCCGCAGATATTTCTCTCCCTGCCGGTCGGCCAAATCGCCGAGCCGCTACCGCTGGCGGGTGGGTGGCAAATCTACCGCTTCATCGAAGACCGAGTAGCCGACAAGGCTGACTACGCAGAAGAAGCCGCCAGCGCAACGCACCGCGAAAAGTGGCAGAGTCGCCTGCAAATCGAAGTGGAAACCCTGAGCCG
>JAPPEG010000136.1 GCA_028875345.1 Gemmatimonadota bacterium | reverse complement strand
AATTCGACTTGGTCAATGTCTTGGCCGCGCGGTGGATCGGCCTGCGGATTTTCGACCTTGCGGGGCGGTTGGTGTGGGTGCGGGAAGAGGAGGGCGAGGCAGGTGGTCGGGCTTGGGTTTGGGACGGCAGGGGGAGTTGGGGTGCGCAGGTAACGCCGGGGCTATACGTGGCGGAATTGCGCGTTGAAGGAGACGAGGAAAGCTACAGCAGGCGGCGCATGGTCGCGGTGGCGTACTAGCGCTTGGGGGGCACTGCGGTTGAAAACGCCATAGAGGGTGGAACCTTACCCGTTATGCGTGTTGGCGGTCATGCGGGCCACGACCGCCAGCACGGACTCGACCACCGTGTCCCGGTGCGCGGCAATCACCTGAGGCGAGGCCCTTTTAAGCTACCCCACGAAATGGGCGCAACATTCGTCTGTCCTGCCAGATAGATGCCGGAGCCGATGACGGCTTTTTGTTCCGAGTTGGCCACCGAGAAGCCCACCGCGTAACCGAGCTTCGGCGAACCGGTGTCCTCGTCTCCCTCGATGGTTGGGTCGTCGTAGTAATACTCCAAGAACTTCCGACCCTCGCGCCGCGCACCTTGGATCAGTTCCTCGGCGAACCGCACCCCGTTGATGTCCGTCCTCGTCAGGTCTGTTTCCTTGCCTTCGCGGAACGGCTCGGTTGCGTGAAACAGGATGATGCCCGCGCCACTGACGACCCACAAGTAGATGGAGCCTGATTTCCAATCCCCTCCTTCCACCCGGAAGGCGTTTCTGATCCCGGTGAGGGCGCTGTAGCCTTCGGACTCGACGGCTTCGCGGTACACCTTGGCCGCTTCCTCGACGAAGGTGATGAGTGTCTCGCGGTCCACGACCTGCGATGCGGTGACGGCGGGCTTAGGCAGATCATCTGCGATCTGGATTGGGACATGGGAGACGTCCTGCGAGTAGCCGCCGACCAGCACGAATTGTCTTGCGGTGATCCCCGAGGTGTATTCGACTGCGTATGCCGTCTTCAGTTCCCCGTCGTAGTATTCGACGAAATCGCCGCCTCGGGCAGCGGCCTCGAGAAGTTCCTCGACGACCCTTTTTCCGCGTTCGTCCTCGACGCCGAGCAGATTCTTACTCTCCGCGGTGCGATCGTTCCCGTGGATGAACGGTTCCCCGCTCTTGAGGAAGATGATGAGGAACATCGATCCGGACTTCCAGGGGCCCTCCGTCCTCAGCCTATCCCTGAGCTTTGCTCCTTCGTTTATGTCCGTGATCGCCTCGATTTCCGCCTTCGCCCCTTCGACGAAGGCCTTGAGGGTTTCATTGTCCACGACTTGGTCGGCAGTAGTCTGGGCCCTGGCAGCCCCGCTCGCCAACATGACCAATGCCAGAACGGCAAGGACCGGCGCTGCCTTGAGGTTGAGTCGCATCGCATTCCCCTTCATGGTGTAACGGGTTATTGTGAATTTTGGATTCATAAAATCATACTAATGTATCGCGTATATCACGAGATGTGCAAATCCTGTCCACCAACAGTTTCTTACACCATGCGATTTGGGTATTGAGGCCGTCTTCCAGTTTGGTATTGGGGGTGAAGCCGAGTATAGCTTTCGCCTTGTCGATATTGGCCCGCGTATGGGCCTGATCGCCGGGGCGCGGAGGAAGAACGCTCAGGCGAGCCTTCTGGCCTAAAATCTCTTCCACGATTTCAATCCCGCGACTTGTCGTTGTCTCGATATCCGATCCGATGTTGAAAATTTCACCTACACAGCGGTCTTGATGATCGAGTACAGCAAGGAGTCCGGCTACGGCGTCATCTACAAATGTATAGGCGCGCTTGTGGTGCAGACTGCCGTCGTATAGAGGAAATTCCTCGCCCTGCAAGATGCCGGTTATCAGTTTCATGTAGAGTTTTTCTGGACGCTCGCGCGGGCCGTAAACAGAGAACAGACGCATGGAACACACGGGCAACCTGCGCTCGCGCCAGTACGCCAATGCCAATTGCTCTGCGGCGAGCTTTGTCGCGCCGTAGTGGGAGATTGGCTCGGGCTCGGCCGTCTCTTCTGCGGTGGCACGCCGTCCATATACCGACGACGTAGAGACGTTGACTAGGAAAGGCCGGCGTTTGCAGCTAGCGCATGCTTCGAGCAATGAGTGAGTGGCGACTAGATTGTTGCGAACGTACGCGTCCGGGGGAACGCGAGCGGCAATGCCGGGTTGCGCCGCAAGATGGAATACCAATTCGGCATCTGCAATCGCCCTCTCCAACTTGTCGCAGGCCAAGTCCAGCCGCTCGACCTGCACCCCCGCATCTGCAAGCTCGCGCGCGTTGCGCTCCTTCATCCAGACCGGGTAGTAGTCGCTGAAGGAATCGACGCCAACTACGTTGTAATTGAGGGACGCTAGCCGTTCGCAAAGATGCGATCCTACAAAACCTGCGGCACCTGTTACGACAATCTGCACTCGATTTCACTTCCCTGTACAAGAGGATGCTAGGTTGTTCGCGTCTGGCGAGAGCGCACGGGCTTCCAACGACTGAAATCGGATTGGCAAAAGGAACAAAAGTTTAACTAACCAATAGGTTGTTTAGTATAAAAAACATCTATAATTTACGCAAAAAAAGTGTTGACTATAGTAAAAATAAGTTTATTTTGATAATCAATAGTTTCATTAGTCAAACAATCGGTTGGTTACGCATACCCATCGCGGAGTCCATCTTGGTAAAAAAGAAGCGTTTCCACCTAAAGACGCTAGTCGCCTCTGGCGGGCTAGCATTTTTACTGTGCGCTTTGTGCTGGAGCCTGCTTTCCGGCTGTGAGAGCGACCCTTTGCTAGCGCCGCAGTCCGAGGAAGAAGAAAAGGGAAGTTACGGCTTGAGCACCTTCCCCGGCAGTGAAATTGCTGCCATAGATCGCCCATCCAATCCAGAACTGTTCTGATAGGCAGGGAAACCGAGATTATGCGTAGGCTTTTGGGCTTGGCCATGGTGTTGATCTCGTCGATGGGCAGCCCTGTTTTGAGCTTGGAGTTGGCCCCGGCGGACATCAGCGGCAAAGTGGTCGACAAGGAAACGGGACAGCCGATTTTGGGGGCTGTCGTCAAGATTGGGCTGGAAGGGGAAAGCCTAAAAGGGGCGACGACCGGGCAGGACGGGACCTTCTTCCTCGCGCAAGTGCCCCCTGGACCAAAGCGCATTGCCGTGAGTTTGCTCGGCTACGAATCGCATGACGAGGAAATTTCTCTAGCGCCTGGGGCCACGCTCGTTTTGGATATCGCCCTGCTGAGCGATCCCATCCAATTGGCCCCGGTCGAAATTATCGGCGAATCGCCACTGATAAACCAAAAGCGCACTGGGACCGCGTCCAAGCTGAGACCACAGACGGTGGAACTGATCAAGCCGGTTGGCACGCAGGAACTGCTCGAATTGGTGCCCGGCATCAACGGCTACGCCGACGATGGGTTCGGCAATTCGCGGTTGAGCATCGGCATCCGGGGCTTAAACCCTCGCCGCAGCTCGCGGGTGCTGATTATGGAAGACGGCGTGCCGATCCAGCCGGCAGTCTATATCTATCCCAATGCTTATTACAACCCGCCATCAGAGCGCATTGATGCGATGGAGGTAATCAAGGGGAGTTCGGCCATCCGCTTCGGTCCTCAGACCATGGGGGGCGTCATCAATTATGCGACGCGGAGACCCGATGGCACCAAGGGAATGGTCAATCAGCTCACTGTAGGTAGCAACGGTTACTACAGCGCGTTTGCAGAGTTACGGGGATTGGGCAGCAGACGGATCACGTCTGATATGCAGGTGCTTTACAAGCACGGAAATGGCTTCAGGGACAACAACGCCTTCGACCAAATCAACGGAACCGCAAAGACGCAGTTCCGCCTGAGCAACAAAAAGGTGCTCTACCTGAAGGCTAACGCCAATTTCGAAAACTCCAATGCGACCTACACGGGTCTGACGGAGTACTCCTTTTACGCCAATCCCAAATTCAATCCCAAAGAAGACGATAATTTCAAGGTTTTGCGGGCCTCCCTCGACCTGATGTACACCAGCAAGATCACGGCGAATTTAGTGGGCAATACTACGGCTTACCTGAATGTCTTTGATCGCCGCTGGTGGCGGGAAGACGACGTTTTCGTGCGCGCTTCGGCTCTGGAGACAGGCGATTTCACGCCGGTGCCCTACTTCCAGAGTGGCGACTTGGTGCGGATAGGGGGCGATGCCAGCAATTTCGGCATTTTGCGGACCTTTTACGTGGGGGGTATCGCACAGGACTACTCGCTCAAACACAGCCTCGGCGGTCATTCGGCAAAGGCCGAGGCCGGAGTCCGCGCCCATTGGGAGCGCTTTATCGACGACAAGAAAATTGGCGACGCTCCAGACGTGCGCGACGGCGTGTACTATACCGGCACCCCCGGCGACCCGGACGACCCGGTGAAAATCGTGGGGCAGAGCCACCACTACGAAACCGCCGCGCTGGCCCTCTATGCCAAAGAGCAAGTCGAATGGGGCCGGCTGACCCTCGACCCAGGGCTGCGCTTCGAGGTGTTCAAACAGGACCGGGTGGATCGCCTGCGCGGTTCCATCTTGGCCGACAAAGTTTCGGCGGTGCTACTGCCCGGTTTGGGCGTCAATTACCAATTCGGCCGCTTCAATGCGTTCGCCGGGGTCCACCGGGGCTATACGCCGCCTTCGAGCGGCACGCTGAAAGTAACCAGCTTCGGACAGGACGCCGGTGCCGGTGGGCTGGATCTCAAGGCGGAGAAAAGCTGGAACATGGAAGCCGGCGTGCGCTCTTGGGGGCCGAAGCTGAGCTTAGAAGCGTCTGCTTTTCTGCTCAAGATCGAGGATCTCGTCGCCGCCGGGCGCGGGACCGCGTTTAAAAACTTGGGCAAAGTAGATACCTATGGCTTCGAATTAGCCCTAGGTTTGGCGACCTCGCGCTTAGCTTGGATCCTACCCGACGTCAACCTCTCTTATACCTATTTGCAGACCGAGATCAAGAGCGGCATCGTCACCTCGGCCACCATGGCCGGCAACGTCGCGGTAGATCTGACCGGTAATCAATTGCCCTATGCGCCGCCGCACACTTTGACGGTGAGCTTGGTCAAGCAGACCGAGCAGGGGCTGCGCCTGCGAGCCGATGTGCGTTTTGTGGATGAGGTCTTCACCGATTTCGAGAATATCGAGCGCACCTTTAATCGCGGCGATACTGGCCCGATTCCCAGCTATTCCATCGTCAACGCCAGCGCCGACTACAAATTGTCCGCGCGCTGGAGCGCTTTTGTGGCGGCCAAGAATATACTCGACGAGATCTACATTGGATCTAGGCTACACTCCAATGCCGGCCAGCCCGAAGCCCACTTGAGTTCGGGCATCCTCGTCGGCCCGCGGCGACAGATAAACGTCGGCGTCAAACGCGGCTTGTAAAATCTCCCACACGACGACAACAATCCTTCCATCAACCTTGTAGAAAGGAGAGCATCCATGAGGAGCCTCAAATGCAGTATTTTGCTCGCCAGCGCCCTGCTCATCGCCTGCGGCGGTGGCGATGACGACAATCCCGTCGATAGCGGCAGCACTGGGGGTACTACCATTGATATTCCCACTGCTTACGTCTTCGATAGCCGCTTCAACGACGGTGAAAGCAGTGTCGCCTATTCCGGTCAGGTGGTGCGCAATTTACTGCTGCAAGACCTGAAGATCTTTATCGACAATTTGGGCAAAGAGGGAGCTGAGCCCGCTACGGTGGAGGACCTGCTCCAGTTTTACGCCTACGACGACGGCCTCAACTTGGAATCGCTGAGCACGGGCGGGGATATGCCGGTGGTCGAAAATCGCTATTCGTCCATTTCGACGGGCAAAAACCTATCCGGCAAAATCTCGAGTGAAGTCGTCTTCGGCTATGGCAAGACGGCCGACGAGTTGGTGCGCGAGTGGTTTGAAATCATCGCCGCCAATTCGCAGGATGCCGACAAACTGGGTACGCCGGCGGTTTACACCGACGACAACGGGGTGGATCTGACCCAGATGATCAACAAAGTGCTCATCGGTGCCGTGCCCTATTACCAAGCCACTGGAGTCTATTTAGGCGGCCTTTTGGAAGACGAAAACGGCAGTGCCGTAGAGGGTAAATCGTACACGGAGATGGAGCACCATTGGGACGAGGCCTTCGGCTATTTTGGTGCCGCCCGTGACTACAGCCGCTACTCCGACGATCAACTAGCTGGCTCGGTTGGCGACTACACCTTCGACTCCAATGGGGACGGACAAATTGACTTCAAATCGGAATACAATTTTGGTCTGTCGCGGAACGCTGGTAAGCGCGACAAGGGCGGCAGTGGAGTCAATTTGTCCGGAGATATTTTTGCGGCGTTCCTAGCCGGGCGCACCCTGATCGTCAACCAAGGCTCGGCCAGCGATATCGCCGCCCAGCGCGAATTGGCAGCCAACGGCATGGAGAAGGTCATCGCCGCCACGGTGGTGCACTATATCAATGACACCTTGAGCGATATGGCTGCACTGGGCACGGACGATGAGAACCGGGTCAATTTGAACAAGCACTGGGCGGAAATGAAGGGATTTACCGTTGCGTTGCAATACAGTCCCTACCGCCTGATCAGCCAAGGTCAGCTCGAGGAATTGCACGGCATTATGGGACAAGCGCCCTCCTACGAGGCGCCGGGTAGTGATGCGTACGATGGGGTTGTGAGCAGTTACATGCGCGCCAAGGATGTGCTGCAAGAAGCGTACGGCTTTTCCGCTGACAATATGGCCAACTGGTAGGCAATTGTTTCCTATGTAGCTGCAAACGCGGCGGTCGGCGTTGAGCCAACCGCCGCGTTTGTATTTGCCAACCGAAATTTCTAGGTAGCTTATTAGATTTCGTCATGGCAGAATTC
Source organism: Gemmatimonadota bacterium (assembly GCA_028875345.1). Lineage (GTDB taxonomy): Bacteria > Latescibacterota > UBA2968 > UBA8231 > UBA8231. Next base: position 4,038 of record JAPPEG010000136.1, on the reverse strand, counting down.
CCTTTCTAGGAGCAAGCGAGGCGTGACTGAGCGCAAGGTATGGGGTGTGGTGCTGATCCTTTGTCTGGGATCGCGGCTTATGAGCGCCGTGTACTATATAGAAGACCTGGACAGTTTGCGCTTCGCCTTGGGGGTGGTTGATTACGACGTAACCAAATTACAACCTCATTTCCCAGCCTATCCGGTCTTTTGCTTTTTCGCCAAGGCGATCTACGCATTCACCGACCGCTATGCTGTGGCGTTTGCAGTGCTGGGCGGCGCAGCGACTTTTGGCATAATCTATTTCGCGCTCGGCATTGCCCAGATTAAAATCACCACGCCCTTGGGCCTGATCGCCGTCTTGCTGCTATTCTTCAATCCGCTGCTGTGGCTGATGAGCAATCGCTATATGCCCGATGCCATGGGCGTCGCCGGCGTTTTGGCTTGTTGCTATTTTGCCGCCAAGCAAGAGTCGGGCAAAGCGGGGTTGGGATTTTTTATTGCGGGGATTTCGCTCGGGGTGCGCCTTTCTTATGCGCCCATGTTGTTGGTGCCTCTGTTGCTGAGGTTGAAGGAGCGAGGGCCGCGATTGCAATTCGTCGCGGCTGGTGCGGCCGGCGTAGCCGTCTGGCTGATCCCCTTAATCGCGATCACCGGTTGGACCGAGTTGACAAAGGCAGCGCAGACGCAGACGCAGGGTCACTTCGTCGACTTTGGCGGCACGGTTGCCACTGAGTCCGATTTCGCCTTGCGGTCACTTGGACTGTTCGAGAGCATATGGGCCGATGGTTTTGGGCTCTATTGGGAGGGACGCCATGTAGTGACGGCCTGTACTACTGTTGCGCTACTTGGTATTCTGGCAGTCAATTGGCGCGCCGTGGTGCAGCGGGTGAACTGCTCGATGTTTTTGAGTGCGCCGTTTATAGGCTGCGTTCTCTATCTGGGCTGGATTTTCCTCTTTCAAAATGTGGTGCACAAAAGCCGGCACGTCTTGCCGCTGGTACCCTTTTTGTCGCTCATCTTAGCTTTTGCCTGTGCTCAGATCGCCACTCAAGGTCCTCGATTTTTTCGCTTGGTTGTAGTCGCCTTTTTTCTTTGCTATGGCTATGTGACTTTGCATTTAGTCGTCCAGCACAAAAAGCCCACGGCCATCGCCCAGATATACCAATACCTCGCTGCGAAGAAAAGCGATGACTTGCACATTGCATCGGTGCCTCTAATCAAATACTATCTGGCCTCCCAGGCGCTGCGGGCTGTCTACATGCCTATTAGAGACCAAGGTGATTTGGATGGGCTCGATGCACTCGGCGACACAGCCGAGTTAGTGGTCATCGGCAGTCCATTGCAAGATCGAGTGCCGAAGGTGACCAAGACGTTTTATCACAACCCGTATGTCAACCGCATGTGGTCGGAACTCACAGTGTACGAGTATTAATCAATGAAAACACTCGACGCCGACATACACATTTTAGGTGGAGGCCCGGCTGGTTTGTCTGCCGGCTATTACGCCAAAAAGCGCGGCTTGGACTTTGTGCTTTTTGAAGCTGGTGATCGGCCGGGGGGCAATTGTCGGACGCTGCGCTTGGGCGATTTTTTGTTTGATACCGGTGCCCATCGCCTGCACGACAAAGACCCAGAGGTCACTTGCGAGATCAAGGGGCTTTTGGGCGACGAGCTTTCCGACGTTACAGCGCCGAGCGAGATATTTTTTCAAGACGAATTTTTTAGCTTTCCCCTGCAAATGGGCAATCTGGTCAAACGACTCGACCGCAAAATCCTGTTGCAAATCGCCGCTGAGAACCTGCGCGTAAAATCCCGCAAGCCAGCGGCAAGTTTTGGGGAATTCGCCCTGAATCAGTACGGCCAGACGCTGGCCAATCTCTTTTTGCTCAACTATTCGAGAAAATTGTGGGGGGCCGATCCGCACCAACTTTCCACGGATGTATCGGGGGGGCGGATGAAAGGCTTGGATCTGGCCAGTTTTGTGCGAGAGGTTCTGTTGGGCAAGGCCAGCCGTCCGGGCCATTTGGACGGTTCTTTTTTGTACCCCAAATACGGATTCGGCATGATCGTCGATAAGATGAGCGAATTCATCGGCAGCAAGCGGATTCGACTCAACAGTCGGGTGAGTCGGCTGGTGCATTCGCGCGGGCGATTGGACCGCGTCGTTCTCAACGACGACACAGAGGTGGAGGTGTCCACTGTCGTCAATACGCTGCCGCTGACCCTTTCGGCGAAGATGCTGGATCCCCCGCCACCCCCGGAGCTGCTGGCCTCGGCCAATGCGGTTAAATACCGCAATTTGATTCTTTGCGTGTTCGGTTTGGAGCGGCCCTGTTTTTCGCCCAATGCCTCGCTCTATTTCCCCGGCGCAGAGTTCCCGTTTACGCGCCTGTACGAACCCAAAAATCGCAGCCGCCACATGGCCCCCGAGGGGCAAACAGCCATTGTGCTCGAACTGCCCTGTTTTCGCGAAGATGCCGTGTGGAATATGTCGGCAGAGGCGTTGCGCCGCTCTGTATGGGAAGCGTTGCAGCGCGTGAAGCCGATTGCGGAAGGAGAAGTTGTATGCTTTGCTACCTACAAATTGCCCTTTGCCTATCCCGTACTCGAAGTGGGATTGGCCGAGCATGTAGAACGCCTCGTTGCCTACTTCCAGACCTTTGAGAATCTCCACCTGACGGGCAGAAGCTCGCTGTTCCGCTATGTGCATCTGCACGATTTGTTCAAAGCGGGCAAAGAATTGGTGCACGACCTGCCGCGCGCTGAGGACTGATGCCAGCCATCGGGCTCTTAGGACCGACCCGGTCTTGGCGCTATATTATGGCACTATCACGCGAAGCCATAACCTCGATTAGCGCCGTTCAGGCGCGGGAGAACGGAACATGAAACTGATTCTCGTAGGTTGCGAATACGCTGGCAAGACGACCTTGGCCAACGCCATCGTCGGTTGGATCGAGCGCACCTTTGGCTCGTCGCGCACGTTCCACGATCACTTCAGCCTGCCGTGCAATGAGTTCCCCGTAGAAGAGCAGGAGCAACTGCTGGCCCTTAGCCCTCGGCTGAAGGAGATGTTCCAGCGCTACATGATGAACTATCACTTTCATTCTGCTTTCTACAGCGACCCGGATCACAACTTGGTGGGTTTCCACATTGAAGAGGCTGTGTACGCGCCCCTGTACTACGGCTACGGGGGCCGAGGCGAATACGGCGACCGCGCCGCACTGGCTCGTGCCTTCGACGAGGAGGTAATGCAGCACGCACCCGACACAGTACTCGTGCTGCTGCGCGCGCGGCCCGAAGTCATTGCCCAGCGCATGCGCGAGCAGCCGCACGAGCGGCCGGTGGTGCAGGAAAAGGACATCGAGCACGTGTTGCAGCGCTTTGAGGAGGAATACCGCGATTCACTCATCCGCAAGAAATTCGCCCTCGACACGTCCGACGCCACAGTGGAGCAGACCTTGGCGGAGTTCGCAGGAGAAATCAAGCAGCACCTGAGCGAAACCGACCGCTTGCGCCTTTTGGCCCACCAGAACTGGCTGACCTAAGTCATGCCGCAGCCCTTTCTCGATTGGTATGGCATATGGCCCGGTCAAGCTGGCATTGAAGGCGGTCAAGCTTGGGTGCAAGACCCGCCGGTCGGCGTGCGCTTAGCTGTGCAGGAGGCGAGTAAATCTCCGGTCTTTATCAAGCCTGAGCATCCTTGGGAGGAGGGAGGTCTGACGCCACAAGCTATGCTTTGCGATGGCGGCGTGTTGAAGATGTGGTACATATCCCGTGGCGCTGGGGACGATCAATCCCCTTTCATTGCGTACGCCGAGAGTACGGACGGCTTTTGTTGGGAGCGACCGGCCCTGCATTTGCAAGAGTACGACGGCAGCACGGACAACAACCTGCTCTTCCGCTTCGGCGACTTTGGGCTGCAATCCGTGTTTGTGGATCCCGTGGCCCCGCCGGAGGCTCGTTACAAGGCCATGGCGCGCGATTCCATTACCTATCACGAGGGCGCGCCGGTGCCCGCGATGACGCGGGAGCGCAAGTGGGCCATTCGCCGCGCCA
>JAPPEG010000135.1 GCA_028875345.1 Gemmatimonadota bacterium | reverse complement strand
TTGGGACGAACTGAAAACCCTGACCGGCGCTAACTAATGGCGCTGTTGGCTGCGCGCGGCATTAGCAAGCGCTTTCCCGGGGTCTTGGCCCTCGACGCGGTGGATATGTCGGTGGAGGCCGGAGAAGTCCTCGCTGTCATCGGCGAAAACGGGGCTGGAAAATCCACCCTGATGAAGATCCTCGCCGGCATTGAGACCCCGGACAGCGGCCAGATTCTGCGCGATGGGGAGTCGGTGATCATTGACTCGCCGCGCCGCGCGGCCGCGCTCGGCATCGCCCTGATCCATCAAGAACTCAACTTTTGTGCCAACCTCTCGGTCGCGGCCAATCTCTACCTCGGCCGCGAGCCACAGCAGTGGGGGTTGATCGACCGCGCCACTATCCGCGATGGGGCCGTCCAAGCCCTCGCGCAACTTGAGCTTGAGGTGTCGCCGGACGCCCTGATGGGCGACTTGCCCATTGGCCACCAGCAGCTCGTCGAAATCGCCAAGGCGCTCTCGACCGAGGCTCGGATTCTGATTATGGACGAGCCAACTTCCAGCCTCACTAGCCAGGAGGCCGAGGCTCTATTCGCGGTTATTAACGAGTTGCGCGAGCGCGGCGTGGCCATCATCTATATCTCCCATCGCCTCGGCGAGGTCGAAGCGCTAGCGGATCGCGTTTTGGTCCTCTGCGACGGGCAAAACGCTGGCGAGTTGCCTCGCGCGGAGATCAGCCACGACGCCATGGTGACAAAAATGGTCGGCCGCGACGTGGCTCAGTACTACGCGCACGAACCCCATCCAGCCGGCGACATCGCCCTGCAAGCCGAGGACTTGGTTATCCCTGCTTGGCCCGAGCACCAGCTCAACTTCGCGGTCCGGCGCGGTCAGCTCGTCGGCATCGCCGGTCTCGTCGGCGCGGGGCGCACCGAACTGTTGCAGGTGCTCTTTGGCATCGTACCCGCGCTCGGTGGCCGCGTCCTCATCGATGGCGCACCGCACGTGATCCGCTCGCCGGTCGATGCCATTCGCGCTGGCTTGGCCCTCGTGCCCGAAGACCGCAAGCAACAGGGCCTGATCCTCGAAATGGCCTTGCGCGACAACATCGGCCTGCCCGGCTTGGGGCGTTACCAGCGCTTTGCTGGTTGGGCCAATTTTGCTCGCCAAGCTACAGACGCCGACCAAATGATTGAGCGCCTCGCCATTCGCACTCCCGGCCCGGCCCAAATAGCCCAGTACCTATCCGGCGGCAATCAGCAAAAGGTGGTGCTGGGCAAGTGGCTGGCTCTCGCGCCCCGCGTGTTGCTGCTCGACGAACCAACCCGCGGCATCGACATAGGGGCCAAACAAGCGATTTACCACCTTATGGAAGAGTTGGCTGAAAGCGGCGTGGCCGTGCTGTTTGCGTCGAGTGAGTTGGAGGAAATTCTGGGGATGGCCGATGAGGTGTTGGTCATGCACGAAGGCCGCATCACCGGCCAACTCCAGCGGGATGCGCTCAGCGAGGAAGCGATTATGAGCTTGGCGACGGGGAAGGCGGCTTAGAAGATGAAGAAGATACTGGGTATCCTCGGCTTGTTGCTGGCGATTTTTGTGGTCACTTGGATCGTCGAACCTAAGTTTGTCAGCGCCTATAACCTGCAAAATATCATCCGCTGGACCTCGCTATTTGGCATCATTTCCATTGGCGTGGCCTTTGTTATCATCACGGGCGGAATTGACTTGTCGATTGGCTCGTTGATCGGCTTGGTGGGCTGTCTGCTGCCCATGCTCTTGGCCGCTGGGTACTCGCCGGTCATTGCACTGTTGGCCGTCGTGGTTTTGTCGTTGGCGATTGGGTTGATGCACGGCTTGCTGATCACGCGCTTGGGCTTGCAGCCGTTTGTTGTGACGCTGTGTGGCCTGCTGTTCTACCGAGGCTTTGCCCGCTGGCTCACCCACGACCAAGTCCAGGGCTTTGGTTCGTCCTACGAGGGACTGCGCCAACTGGCGATTGGCAAGGTCTCGCTGGGCGGTGGTTTTGCGCTGCCGATTCCGTTTTTCCTCTTAGTGTTTGCCGGGGTTCTCGCCGCCCTCTTCCTCAACCGCACGATATGGGGCCGCTACCTGCTAGCACTGGGCCGCAACGAGACCGCGGCGCGGTACAGCGGCATCCAAATCGAGCGAATGAAAGTGTTGGCGTACGTGTTGTGCTCAGGCACCGCTGGCTTGGGGGGTATCCTTTTTGCCCTTGACGTCAACTCGGTACAGCCAGCCGCGCACGGCAATTTTTACGAATTGTATGCGATTGCCGCGGCCGTGTTGGGGGGCTGTTCTCTGCGCGGCGGCGAAGGGTCGATTTTGGGAGTCGTCATTGGAGCGGCTGTCATGCGGTTGCTCTACAATGCCATCAATGTCTCGGGCATCCCCACCCAACTCGAATTTGCCATTATCGGCGCGGTGATTTTGGCGGGGGTCATCGCCGACGAGTTGATCCGCCGCGTGGCGGGGAGGCGACGAGCGGGACGAGGGGATTGATTTCGCATGGAACGAAAAAAATATCGCGCTGGCGTCATTGGCTTGGGGTGGATGGGGTTTCTCTACGACTTGGGGAAACGGGATTACGAGCGCATCGGCGGGTCGCACAAAAACCCCATATACGATGTCGAAAGCGCCGACCGGCCCCTGCCGGACGGGCTCGATATCAACCGGACGTTTCACCTCTACGATCACCCCGGGAGGGAGGGGCTGGGTTCTTCGTATGCTGCGGCTCTTTCCGACCGGCCCGAAGTGGAATTGGTGGCCGGGGCTGACCGAGATTCGCGGCGGCGGGCCATGTTCGGGGAGCGTTTCGGTATTGGGGCCTTGTACGCGGACGCGCTAGAGATGTTGAACGAAGAGCGGCTGGACATCGTGGCGATTGCGACGAACACGAAGGGGCGGTCCGCGCTGACGGTGGCAGCGGTCGCCGCGGGGGTGCGGGGCGTGTTGGTGGATAAGCCGATGGTGTTCTCGCTGGCCGAAGCCGATGCCATGGTTGGAGCGTGCGCCGAGGCCGGAGTGCCGCTAGTGGGCGGGGCGACGAGCGTTTCGCATCCGTCATTTGCGCGGGCTAAGGCGCTGGTAGAGGAGGGGGCGATTGGGGAAGTGCGGTCGCTCGAAGCGCGCGTCCCGGTTTTCGCTCAGCATCAGGACTGGAGCTACTTTTTGACCAGCGACCCGATCTGGGTGTGCGGTACGGGCGATCAGCCGCGTCGGGAGCGCGGCAGTACTGAGTTCATGGGGCAGGGGATGATCGCGTGCAGCGATGGCACGGTGGTCCACATCCGCGCTGGCGCGCCCGAGGTGCGGATTTCGGGTAGTCGGGGGGAGATGTTCTTTGAGCACAATCAGTGGCGGCTCTATCAAGACGTGGAAACGCCGGCTGCCGGGCGGGTGGAAATGCCGTGGCCTACGCCGCAGTTTTTGTCGGGTATGCGGACGGTGTACTGCCTCGACGACCTGATCGACTGCATGGAGGGGCGGTTGGACGAGCCGAAAAATTCCGGGCGGCGGGTCGCTGTTGCGCTGGAAGTGGAGCTGGGGCTGAAGCTGTCGTCAGCCCAAGGCGGCGAGCGCGTGGAATTGCCACTGGCCGACCGCAGCTTGGCGCTGACGTACGATTGGTTCCGCTAGAGGATACGAGACGATGCGGGTATTGGTTACGGGCGCGGCTAGTGCATTGGGTCAAGAGGTAGCCGCTGCGCTGGAAGCGGAAAACGCGGAGTTGCGGCTGCTGGACGATTGCGCGGCGCAGCGGCAAGATATCGAATGGATCGCTGCCCGGCTGACGGATCCAGACGCGGTATGTCAGGCGGTGCGGGATGTAGATGCCGTCGTCCACACGGGGGAGCCGCCGCCCGCGACCGAGAGCGAAGAGACCCTGCTGGACCGAGCGACGCGCGGTACGCACGTGTTGTTGCAGGCGGCGGTGGAGGCCGGCGTTAAGCGGTTTGTGTACGGCAGTACTCTTGAAGTGTTTCGCGCGTACCCTGACACGGTGTACGTCACTGAATATTACAAGCCATTGCCGTCGACCGAAATGGCGGTGCTGGCGCGGTATTTGGGCGAGATGACGTGCCGCGAATTTGCCCGCGAGCATCCCATCACGGTCACGGCGTTGCGCCTCGGCAAGCTGGTGCGGGAGGAGGAGGTCGCCGGGCGGGAACGCGATTTGATGTGGGTCGATATTCGCGATGCAGCGCAGGCGTTTTGCGCGGCGTTGGCGCGCGACGCGAGCGAGTCCTTGAATTGGGTGCCGCGTTGGGCTGTGTACCATATTGCCGCGCCCATTGCCCATCCTAAGTTTCTGCTCGGCCGAGCTGAGTCCATGGGCTATCAGCCGCAGCGCGAGTTTCGAGGAGCCAGGGCGTGAAGAAAAAGGTGTTACTGTTAGGGGCCTCGGGGATGATCGCTCCGAATCTAGCACCCGGTCTCGAAGATACGTACGATCTGACCCTGGCCGATATTACCCCGCACCCGGACGGCAAGCCCATCGTGCATTGCGATGTGTCGTCGCGAGAGCAGGTGAAGGACGCGGCTGCGGGTATGGACGCGATTATGAATTTCACAGTTGTGCGCGATCATCCCGAGCAGAGCTTTCACGTCAATATGCGGGGGGCGCTCAATGTGATGCAGGCCGCAGTTGAGCACGGGATCAAAAAGGTGATTCACACCGGCCCGCAATTCGTCCGCCGCACGTATGATCACGACTTTGACATTGAGGATGTGCCGCCGGTTTTGACCACGGGTTATTACTGTTTGACCAAGGGCTTGGCGAGCGAGATTTGCCGGACGTACGCGCGGGCGCATGACATTCAGACGATCAGCTTTTTGTTCAATGGCTTGGGTCCGCGCCCGACGCAAAGTGCCGGGGATTTTCAGCCCTTTACGGTGGTGTGGGAGGATTTGCATCAGGCCTGTCGGCTGGCGCTGGAAATTCCACAAGTGCCGGATTGCTTTCAGGAGTTCAACTTGCTTAGCTGGGAAGGGCACGGCAAGTACAATGTCGATAAGGCCCGACGCATCTTGGGCTTTGAGCCGACGGAGCGCTGGGAGCGATATTTTGCGCGGAGACCCTAGCGTCGGGTCGCACCGAAAAAATTAGAAACTACAAACACGGAGGAGACATCATATCCACTATTTTGTATGCGCTAACCAATCCGGCGATGCCCGGTATCGTCAAGATCGGCATGACGACAAGGGAGAATCCGCAGGTGAGGATGAACGAGCTCTACACCACGGGTGTTCCCCTCCCCTTTGAGTGTGCCATTGCGGTCAAAGTCGAAGACGAAAGAGCGGACGAATTGGAGAAGGTTCTTCACAAAGCGTTTTCCCCGAACAGACTGAATCCTTCTAGGGAATTCTTCGAGATTGAACTGTCCCAGGTAGAGGCCATTATGAGGACTTGGTCCGACGAGGATGTGACGCCACAGGTAAACAAGGAGACAGAAAATCTGCCTCCTGAGGATCGAGCGGCCGCGACAGAATACAAGCGTACGAGGCGACCGAACCTGAACTTTGTAGAAATGGGAGTTCCGATTGGGTCTAAACTGACATCGGCTATCACAGAAGAGGAAGCAACCGTAATCAGTCCCAGAACAGTGCTCTTTCGCGGAAAAGAAATGTCATTAACGAAGGCAACTACGAAAGTTCGGGAAGGAAAGGATCCGGGTCCACCCACGCGGCATTGGGAGTTTGACGGGCGGTCGCTTGGGGAGATCTATCGGGAAACTTACGGAGCTAGAATAGTGGAATAATTTCCCGGCGGCTACACAGCCGGAGATAAGCCACTTTTCAACTAAACAAACTAGGAGCTTTTCCATGAGCGAAATTGTCGCGGATACGGCTCAAATCCCCGAATTGGAAGATCAACTCGACGCGCTCGATCGGCACGGCTTTCTATTGGTGCGCAACGCGCTGCCCGAGGACGTGGTGTTGGCTTGGCGGGAGTGCTTGGTGCGGAAGTACGAGCGGCGGGAATGGGACATTAGCAACGAGGTGGGCAATGTGGCATTTGACCATCTGTTGGAGCAAGAACCTGAGTTGGCCCAGCCCATGGTCGGCCATCCTTCGGTCGCGCCGTATTTGCAGGCCATGCTTGGGCGGCAATGCCAGTTGCGGAGCTTTCGGGCGCACATCAATCCGGGGGCTTATACCCAAGAGTGGCACAAGGATTTTGGTTATTATTGGGACGCGCCCGACGAGGCGCGACATGCGCTGCGACCGCTCTGCATAAACACCACGTTTTACCTGACGGACAACGCGCCTGAGACCGGGCGCTTGACCTTCATCAATAACTTCTGCCACAACGCCCTGCCGGAAGAAATTCGCCACTTAGGCGGGTATAATTCCGACAACCCCTTTTACCAGTGGTGCGAGCGGCAGGAGCACATCCATCTGCATCCCATGACTGGCGACGCGGTGGTGTTCTTCAGCCACATCCCGCACCAAGGTGCAAAGCTAAAGGAAGATGCCGACGCCCCTATCCGCTGCAACGTGGTGCTGCACTACCAGCAGACGCCTATGTTCCCGGGCATTTCCTTTGTCAGCTCGCCGCTGCCGGCCATTGACGCGCTCGGGTACAATGGGACCTTTCCGTTTGCCGAGGGGCGTTAGGATTCTAACACTACAAGAAAAGGAGAATGCTTATGCGTCACTTTACTCGCACTCCCCATTACAGCGGGCCGGACGACCCGGAAATCGGCCAAGTGCGCGGCTCTTTGGCGCTCGGAGAAACCGTCATCATCGAGACTACTGGCGGAGCGGACAACGACTTTGAAGCGGCCGGGGAGACCCGCGCCGGCATGATCACTTCTGGGGAGAGCCATCGCCGCTACGCCCGCCCCGGTGGGCCCTTTCTCATCGAGGACATTGGGCCGGACGATTGGGTGGCTATCGAGATTATTGATATTGAGGTCGGCCCTTATGGCTTCTATCGCAACGGCGGCCCCAATTGGGGCAATTGGCGCTGCGTGGCACCGGTGCGCGACGGGCTAATCCACTTTCCGCCGGATTTTGTCGTGCCGGTGCGGCCCATGATCGGCGTCGTCCAGCTCGAATCGTGGGCACCCAACGCCATAGATCACGGCGGCAACATGGATTTCAATGCTATCCAGCCCGGCAGCACTGTCCACATCCGCGCGCAAAAGCCTGGGGGCCTGCTCTCGCTGGGCGATGTCCACGCGCGCATGGGCGACGGCGAGTTGACTGGGGCGGGGGTCGAGATTGACTCGGCCATCACGCTCAAGGTGGATCGCTCGCCCGGATTCCCCAACAGCAGCCCGGTGGTTGAGACCACTAGGGTTGTGGAAGACGCCGAGGAATATCTCACCAGCGCGCGTGCGGAAGAGTGGGGCGACGCGCTCAAAGCGGCGTGGCTCGAAATGGTGGCCCTGATTTGCGACCGTTACGACACCACGTACGAATACGCCAACATGATCGTCGGCACCATTGGGGACGCGCGCCCGGGCTTTGCCACCGGCTACATGGGCGGGTACGCGACCTGTCAGATCGCAGTGACCAAGAAACTGCGGCGCACGGGCGAGCCGTACCGGCCCTAGACTGGGGGAATCTGCATGGCAACGCCATTGCAAATCGGGCAATACCGCGAGCGGGGTTACTTCATCGCTGACGATGCAGTCGCCCCGGACATGCTAGCGGCCTTGGAGACCGGGGCGCGGAGCGCGGTGGAAAAGGTGCGCTCCGGCGCGGTGGTGGCTACGGCCGAGCAGATCAGCACCGGCGGCCCGGGTGTGGAGCCGCGCAACATCTTGGGTTTGATCGCGCCCGAGTTTGGCGAGCCGATCTTTGCCGAATACCTCATGTCCGAGCCGGTGGAGACCTACGTGCGCGCCTTGGTAGGCGGTCCGTTGCGCTTGGGCTGGGTGGGGATGATTGTCCTGTGCGGCCCGACTGAATACGACACGGGTTGGCACCGCGACTTTGGCAAAGAGGAGCGCGACGGCAGTCGGGAGGTGGAACTGGAAATTCTGAGCCGTTATCGCAAGAATTTGGTCAAGTGGCACTTGGCCTTGGTAGAAGACGCCTGTCTGTGGTTGGTGCCGGGCAGCCAGCGCCGCTACCGCACCGAGCAGGAGCGCGAAGTGCTGATCAACAACCGCAAGGGTGACGTGCCCAATGCACAGCAAATAGTGCTGCAAAAGGGACAGACCATTTTCTGGACCGGCAATACCATTCACCGGGGCTGCTTACCCGCTGGCGCGAACGAGCGGCTGACCCTGACGGGTGCGTTAGTCAAGCACGAGGAAGATCTGCGCGAAGATCTCGACGAGCGCTTCCGCTGGCAGTTGGCCGACAATGTGCGGGCCGGGTTGCCCGCGCGGATGCAGAGCTACTACGACCGCTGGCGTCGGGTGCAGGACGTTTAGCTATAAGCGCGTCAGTCGGCGCGGAAGACGCCTTCCTTTTTGACGCGGTCGTGGATTTTGGCGAATTCGGTCGAGCCGTCGTCTTCCCAGATCGAGGAGCGGAAGCCGCGGTCAACGCCCTCCTGATGGCCGGTAATGCTGGTGGGAGAGATGTAGGACGGGCCGTAGTACGTGTGTCCGCCGGGCATCTGCAAGACGCCGACGTGGGTTGGACGCTCGACGAGCGATTGGGACGCTAGCCGCGCTAGGGCGTCTTCATCGACTGTAAAGCCCAAGCCCGGACCGTTGGGTACGGGGGAGGCTCCATCGACGACGGGAATGGTTTCAGTGGTGTAGTCTTCGGCGTACTGGTCGTCGAGGTTGATCGAGTGAGCGGTGTGAGTCGGCAGCACCGAGGCCATGTGCATGGCCATAGCCTTGCCCAGAGTACCCCCTTCAAATTGCAGCAGAACTTGCACATTGGCTCGGCCACAGGCCCAGCCGGCGGCCATGGTGTCTTCGAGCGTGCCACCGATCATGTACATATCGGCGAGGCCGTAGATCAGTTCTTGGACTCCGCCCAAGGGCGTGCCGTGCATGATTAGCGGCAGACTGGTCTGCTGGCGCAGGCGCTTCCAGCCGTCGATGTCACTTTTGTCGAACGGGTCTTCGATGTAGCCGACGATGGGGAAGTTTCTTTCGAGTTCGGCGATGATCGGCAGGGCGCTGCCGAGGCTGCGGTTGTGGTTGAAATCGTAGTGGATGCGGAAACTCTCCGGGGCGACTTCTGTGGCTAGACGAGTCTGCTCGAAGACGTCGTGGTAGGTGCAGGTGTGGATTTTGAAGACGCGGTAGCCCTCGGCCGCGGCGCGTTTGATCTCGTCGCGGAAGACCTCTGGGGAGGCGGGTCGGGTCCAGGCGGCCACGGCGATGGCGTTGCGCTTTTTCTGGCCGAGGAGTTTGTGAACGGGCAGGTCGAGGTGTTTGCCCATTGCGTCGTACAGGGCGCAGATTAGGCCCGAGGGGACGGAGGCGCGATGGTCGTTGACGAAGTCGAAGGGGCTGAGGCCGATAAATTGCGCGACGGCGTCGCGGGACGGTTGGGCGTAGGGCCGCACTCGCATGTCGCCGTAGCCGGTGATACCGGCGTCGGTATGGACTTTGTACACAACGCGGCAGTCGATGCCATAGAGATCGACGCGGCGCTCGGCGTAGCGACTGGCCAGCTTGGGAAAGATGGGGATGACTTCGATGTCGGTGATTTTCATCTTGGAAGGCTCCTTGATGCGCGAGGGAGGCGATGGGTGGCCAAGGTACGGGCGTGGAAGAGGAGGCGCAAGCTGTTAGTAGGCCGGGCGGGATTCATACATTCTTTTTTGCACAAGTCGGTCCCTCAAACCATTTTATCAGCCCAAACGCAAGACCACTTCAAAGGAGGAGAGCATGGGTACCTACACACCGCTAGACTTGAACTCGCTATACAACGCCGGGTTGGACATCTTGGGAGGCCAAGGGCCGCTCGGCGCGCAAAGCTTTCGCGGCTTGCCCTTTGCTCTTGGCAGTGATGCTGAGCGCTGTCTTATTGCCTGTAGTGGAGAGCGGTCCGGTGTGGAAATTCCGGTCGGTCGTCGGGCGACTTGGATGATTGTGGCGCATCGCTTGTTGGAATCGCGGATTGCCGACAACGGACCGCTGGCGACGCTGGTAGCTGAATACGCGCTGCACTACGAGGACGGTGATGTGCTCAAGGTACCCGTGCGCGACCGCTTTGAAATCTCGACTGTGCCGTCGTCGTATGGCGGCACGCCGTTTGTGGCGGTGCCGGATACGAACGATCAACTCTTGCCGCGCACCGAAGGTCCGTGGGACATGGCCGGGCGTCGCCAGACCGAGGTCGATGGCGGGCGGGCGCAGCACTTCGTGCTCTGGGCGTGGCCGAATCCGCACCCGGACAAGGAGTTGGAAAAAATTGCTATCGAGGCTGCGGGGCCGGCTTTTGTCATCGGCGGGATCACCCTGAGCGACTTGGACGAAGAGCCGATCTGCCGCGAGGGCACGCGCGAGGTCATCATCACCCTGCCGCAAGAGGAGGACGCGCGCGAGTCCGCTGCTCTCGAAGTGGAAGTAGATCGAGGCATTGCGACCTATCCCTACCCATTGCCGGAGGATACGGCCGAGGATTTTCTCGATGGGCGCAAAGGCTGGGGCGAAGCCCAAAACGAGGGCAGCAGCCCTTCGTACCTGGAAATTGCCGCCAATCCTTCGGCCACTGTGCAGGTTAAGCGAGACGGAGAAGTTTTGGGCGAGGCCCGCTGGGGCGAGGTGCGGGAGCAAGGCCGAGTAGAGGCTTCGCCGCGAGTGCAGATAGAAGTGGTGGAACGCGGGCGCAACTGGGTGCACACCAAGGTCATTGACGACGCCACTGGGAAACCCGTACCCTGCCGCGTCCACTTCCGCTCGCCAGAGGGCATCCCGTACGCCCCGCACGGCCACCACGCCCATGTCAACTCCAACATGGGGACTTGGCACTTCGACGTGGGTGGCGATGTGCGCTTGGGGCAGATCACCTATGCGTACATCGACGGTACCTGCCAAGGCTGGCTGCCGCGCGGCGAGGTGATCG
>JAPPEG010000391.1 GCA_028875345.1 Gemmatimonadota bacterium | reverse complement strand
GAGCGGGTGGCTGTTAACCACTTGGTCGTAGGTTCGAATCCTACCCGCGGAGCCAAATTTTCAACCGCGAACTTTCGCGGCTCTTTATTAACGTGAGGCCCTGAGGGCTTATCCCCTCGGGGCCTTGTTATTAGTGGCGTATTATCAAAGACTCATACCTCCCACATATAGGACTAGAAGGCCGCTGGTACAGCTACAGCTATGAGGAAATCAGAGCGCGCGACGACATCGCTTGGTTCAAAGACAAGAGCCTGACAGACTTGGATAACCTGCCCGAATCCAATGACCTCGCCGAAGAGATCATCGAGACCCTCAAAGCCTGCCTCACCAGCTTCCGCTGGGTACCAGGTGTGCTGAAGAAGGCTTCCTGATCAATTATGGTCAGTCGAAAACGACAAGTTACCTTGGAGGAAACCGCAAAGCTACCCCTTGGGGTGGAGTGCTCATGAGCGCGTCTGGAAGTCTGGGGCTCTCAGATATCGATGTACTCGTGCTTTCTGTGCGTGATCGCGAGTCGCGTCGCCTGATAGGCGAAGCGATAACCGCCTACCGTGGCGGCGCTTTACGATCTGCGCTTATGTCCACATGGATTGCGGTTGCTTACGACATCATTGCTAAGACCCGCGAGCTAGCCGGTCAGGGAGAAGCGGCTCCCAGAGAGTTCGTGAAGGAACTCGACGACGCAATCGAGGCCAACAACAAGCGGAAGTTACAGACCATTGAGGCTGAGCTGTTGACCAAATCCAACAACGATCTCCAGCTCCTTGTGCCACATGAGTACTCCGCCCTCGCGCGCCTTCAGAAAGATCGGCATCTGTGCGCCCACCCTGCCTTCGTGGTCGAGGATGAGCTTTATCAACCATCGCCAGAACTGGTTCGTACACACATCGTCCATGCGCTGAAATACCTTCTCGTGCATGCCCCGCTGCAGGGTAAAAGTGCCATTGCCCGGTTCGACTCTGATCTGTTGAGCGCCTCTTTCCCAGTGACGGCTGAGGAGATCAGCACTTTTCTTCGCTCGAAATACCTCGACCGGGCGAAGGACGTACTAGTGATTAATCTCGTCAAGGCCATAGTTAGTGCACCGTTCGGCGCTGAGCACGCTAAATATACAAGTAAAATCCGAACGCTGGCGCTGACGCTACGTGAGATTGCAAAGGCAAAGACCGAGATTTATGACTCAGTAATGCCGGGATATGTGGCCGAGAAACTTGAACATGTTACCGACGAAGTTCTTCTAAGTATCTGTCCATTCCTCGAGAACGATCCGCGTATTTGGGACTGGCTCAGGGAGCCCGAACGAGTGCGTATCAGACGCCTTCTCGATACCTCTGACGTCGAAACTCTCAAGACATACGCCGCCTTTGATGCGTTTGCTATAGCCCAGTTGTCCGAAGTCCTGCTCAACCGGTTCGATGGCTTCGATGAAACCGCGCAAATTAGCATCATCGTCGAGCACCCGAGAAAGGAGTTCATCGGTCGGGGACTTAAGATGTACGCTCGAGCCGGAAGTTTTCGCCACGCCGAGCGTCTCGGTCAGTCCATTGTCTTGCCGCTTGCCAAGTGGTTTTCCCATGTAGATGTGAAAGTGGTGCTGAAGGCCGTGAGTGATAACGAACAGATTTGGAAAGCTGCCGGCACACCGGGCATCCTCAAACAACTATTCGACCAGACGACTCCGCTTCTTTCCAAAAGTCGACCTCACTGGGAGGCATTTGTCCAGGAACAGATCCAAATGAGTGGCGATACGTTGGGCTATTATGCTTATCCCGGACTACAAAAGCGACTGGGCCTGAATCCGTAAGGACCTGCCCAATGAAAAATTTGATCCACGACCCGAAGTCTTCTACGTCCGATCCCGTCGAATGCAGCAAGGGGAGCCTTGGCAGGAGCGAGTGATAAAATGAAAGCAGAGGAGGCCTTTGCCAAGAAGTACTTGGAAGGCCAAGGTTACCAGCACATCATTTATGAGCCGGACGGGCAAACCTCCCCGGATTTTTCCATCTGTGACCGAATAGCTGTCGAGGTGCGTCGGCTCAACTACAACCGTGTAATTCGAGGCGAGGTGAGAGGGGTTGAGCAGGATGCTATCCCGCTTAAGCGTTCCTTTGAACACGCTTTGTCGTCATACGGTCCACCCGACACAGGACAAAGTTGGTTTGTTTCATACGAATGCGTAGGAGAGTTTCCGCCGGTCCTGAAAAAGGGTTCAGAGAAATGGGAACAAATGCACCGCGAGCTGCGTGCGGCCCTTAATTCATTCTTAAGTGGCGATTGGAATGGGTGTGATCTAGACCTATCTTGCGGTCTCCGCCTCTCTATCTTTCCAGCCTCCTCTCCGCACCAGAGCAAGTTCTTGATGGGCATGACCTCGGATAGTGACACCGGTGTCCTGTTATTTCCCGAGTTGGAGCGTAATATTGACATCTGCATCGAGGACAAGAGCAAGACGCACGAAAAGCAGTCCGGGAAAAGCAATGTCAAATTTGGGAAGTACGATGAATGGTGGCTGCTACTTGTTGACTGTATTGGGTCTGGCTTTCTCAACCGCGATGAGTGCAAACAGCTAGCAGGCGCTGTTCGGCCAAGAATACCATGGTCAAAGATCGTCGTCGTTGACTGGCGAACCGGGAGGTCCTTTGTATGTCAATAGCGTAGCGGGAACGACCTGATCCATTTTTAAGGGCTTATTATCTGGGGCCGAGTGGTGAGTCGTTATGAAGAGGGTTGTGCAAGGGGATCCTTGCGATGGAGTCTCCTGACGAGGGTTCAAATCACTCGTACATCACCGGAGTTCGTTAGGCCCCAACTGGTCGTAGGTCAAACATATGAAGAATGGTACAACCAGAGAAGGCTGAATAGGAATCGCAATAAATGGAGAATCGAGGTCAAACATGACCAGACTGATATCGACTGACGTGTACAGCCATCAGAACGCTCTCAGGAGAGAGTCGGAATGCCGCACAGCGCAATGAAGCTCACTCTCCAACAACTTGAGGCGCATCTGTGGGGCGCGGCGAACATCCTGCGCGGCAAGACCGCCGGACAGGACTACAAGAACTACATACTGTCGTTGATGTTCTACAAACGTCTCTGCGACCAATGGGAGTGCGAGGCGGACGATGCCATAGCCGAGCAGGAGCGCCAGCAGGGTCGTGCCTTCACTGAAGAGCAAAAGGCGATCTTCCGCAAACGGGGCGAGCATCGATACCAAATCCCGGACGGCTCACGCTGGGGCGACATCAAGGCCGTCGCCACGAACATCGGTGAAGCGCTGACCCGTGCGATGCACGTGGTCGCCAAAGCCAACGACGAGCTGCGCGGCGTGTTCACGGTCGACTGGAACCAGCCGGCGCCCGATGGTTCCGGCAAGCCGCTAATTGCTAACGAAGTCGTGCATGCACTGGTTCAGCATTTCGACGAGTACGACCTCTCCAACCGTAGCGTTCCGCCCGACGTGTTGGGCCGGGCCTATGAATACCTCATCAAGAAGTTCGCCGACGACGCTGGTGCTAAGGCCGGCGAGTTCTTCACGCCACCAGAAGTCGTGGACACCTTGGTGCGTATCCTCGAACCCCAGCTAGGTGATGCGATCTACGACCCCACTGCCGGCTCTGGGGGCATGCTGGTACATGCCGCTGACTACCTCCGCGAGTGTGGCCATCTTGCAACCAACGCACAGTATTTTGCGCAGGAAATGAACTGGGGCAACGCCGCCATCGGCAAGATCAACTCCGTGCTACATGGCCTTGAAGCCGACATCAGGGCTGGCGACAGCACGATCACTGATCCCCAGTTTCTCGAAGACGGGGAAGTGAAGAAGTTCTCACTCGTACTCGCCAATTTCCCGTTCTCCGATGAGTACTGGTGGTTGAAACCCGAGCAACAAACCGACGATAAAAGAAAAAAAGACAGACTCAAGAAGGAAATCTTCGGTAAGGAAGGCTACAAAGATCCTTTCGGCCGTTTCGGCCGCGGCACCGGCTTCAAAGCGCCCCCGGCCGGGTATGGCGACTACGCGTTCATCCTGCATATTTTGGCTTCGCTCGCGGAAAATGGTCGCGCGGGCATCGTCTGTCCCCAGGGCGTGCTGTTTCGCGGCCAGCCTGAGGTCGAAGAGGAAACAGGCACCTTCGATGCCAAGGGCAATCCGAAGATGAAGCGGCGCAAGGCCGACGACCAACATCTCATCCGACGAGTGCTGATCGAGTCTCGCGTGCTCGATGCGGTAATCTCGCTTCCTCTCAACATCTTTTACGGCGCTGGCGTGCCCGCCTGTCTGTTGATCCTCCGAAAGCAACGTCCGGTCGAGCGCCGAGACCAAGTTCTGCTCGTTTATGCCGCTCGACACTACCGGGAACTCTCCGCGCAGAACGAGCTGCGCCCACAGGACATCATGCGGATGCTTGTTCACTATCAAGCTTATGGGGATGCCTCAAAGGTATCCGGACTCGTCGACGAACACAGCGAGAGGATTCACACGGAGATTGACCGACGCGAAACAGAGGAAATCGGGCGACTCAAGGCGGAGTACCAGCCGCAGACTGATAAGCTGGCAGGGTTGGAAAGCGAGCTAACGGAGGTGCGTGAAGTAGAGAACGCGGCTACCACAAAATCCGAAAAGTCTAGGGCAGCAAGAGCAGTTGGCAAGCTTGAGAAGCAGCGCGACAAGGTGGCTGCTAAGATCGCTGAACGGGACCAGCGTATCACCGAAATCCGTCGGAGCGCCGAGGACGACCGGACAGACGTGAGCAACGTTGCCGACGAGTTGGTTTCCCTCTATAGCGACCCGGATGAACTGATTAAACACGCCCGGATGGTGGATCTAGATGAAATCAAGGAAAACGAATTCAATCTTAATGTGCCTCGGTACGTGGATACGTTCGAGCCGGAGCCGAGAATCGACGTACGGGATGCTCTGAGAGCCTTGAGGGAAGCGCAAGAACAGGCAAGAGACGCTGAAACCCAATTGGCTGACCTACTTAGGTCATATGGTTGTTCGCAGGAGTCTACATGTTAACACTTCAAGAAAACACAATGCTGGGAGAAATTCCAAACGGCTGGAAGAGCAAATCACTGGCGGAGGTGTTGACCGAACACTACCCTGGCGATTGGGGCAAGGAACATGGTCTTCACATGGTAAACGTTCTCCGCTCGACAAACTTAACAGGAGAAGGCGGATTGGACGTCACGGACGTTGCTATCAGGGGG
This sequence comes from Gemmatimonadota bacterium, assembly GCA_028875345.1. Taxonomy (GTDB): domain Bacteria; phylum Latescibacterota; class UBA2968; order UBA8231; family UBA8231. The sequence continues at coordinate 6,009 of JAPPEG010000391.1, read as the reverse complement.
CTGTCGCCTCGTAAGGCCAACATGCTCACTCCGAAGCAAGGCGATATCCTGTTGGAACGGTCTGGTGGCGGTCCCAATCAACCTGTGGGACGCGTCGGACTTGTTAAAGACGACATGCCCGGATACGCACTCTCGAACTTTCTGCATCTGCTCAGGCCTGATGGAGATAAGGTCAATCCCCGATTTCTCGGTTGGGTTCTGTATCGAATCAACCAGACGGGACGGATTGTTCGCCTTGAGCAGCAAACTACACAAATGAGAAATCTGAACTTCAGGGACTATATCACGATGCCGATCCCTTATCCTTCTCTTAAGGAACAGGCCGCCATCGCCCGCATTCTCGATGCCGTGGACACAGCCATCGAACACGCTCGCATTGCTACCAAACGTGCCCGACAGCTCGACCACTGCTTGTTACACGAATTGCTTGAGCGAGGACTGGGATCAGCGAACTGCAGCCGTAGGCGCTTTCCTCAGCACTGGCGCATGACCCGAGTTGATGAAGTGGCAACAGTTGGTTCAGGAGTGACACTTGGCAAGGACACGTCCGGCCATAAATCAGTCGAGCTACCTTACCTTCGTGTTGCTAATGTTCAGGATGGGTACCTCGACCTCGATACCATCAAGACCATTCGAGTCCCTGTTGACGACGTACAGAAATACCGGTTGGAAGCTGGAGATGTCCTGATGACAGAGGGAGGCGACATCGACAAGCTTGGCCGTGGCACCATTTGGGACGGACAGATTCCAGACTGCCTACACCAAAATCATATCTTCCGCATCCGTGCCAATCGTGAAGTACTTGAACCTTCGTTTTACGCTATAGTTGTAGAGTCCGACATCGCTAAACGGTACTTCAGTCGGGTAGCAAAGCGCACTACTAACCTTGCTTCCACCAACAAGACGCAGGTTCGTGCATTCCGTTTTCCCATTCCGCCGACTCTAAGTGAACAGCGCCAGATCGTTGAGATTGTGGCGCGTTCCAAGTCTTTGCTTGCTGGACTATCGCAGAAGGAAACGGCTCTCTGCGAACTCAAGAAGTCCCTCATGCACGACCTCCTCACTGGCAAAGTCCGCGTGCACGACGCCTCGAAGGCGGGCACATCATGAGCGAATACGGCTACGTTGAGCAGCCCATCTTAAATTGGCTCTGTGGTGAAGATAGAGCTACCTACCGCGTGGGTGGCTTAGGATGGACATACCGGGACGAGGCAGCCATGGTGGAATTCGAACGGCCGCGGGAAGACCCGCTGGTTGAAAAGTTGCTGGTGGAAGCCATCCTACGTATCAATCCGCATGTGGCCACCGAAACCCAGGTGAAGCCAGCGATAGACGCGCTTCGCAAGGCTATGTCGCAGCCGGATCGCCTCACCGCTAATCGTGCGACCCTCGACCTATTGCGAGACGGTGCCACAGTCGTGCTCCAACCGGGTCAGGACGCGCAGACTGTTCAGTTCATCGCCTTTGACCCAGACCGTCAGGAACTGAACGACTTTACCGCGACCAACCAATACCGGGTACAAGGGGTTAAGCAGTGCCGAGACGATACGGTGCTTCTCGTCAATGGCATCCCACTCGTCTTGGCGGAGTACAAGAGCTACGTGGCGAGTCGGAAGGACTGGCGGGAGGCGGTGCACCAACTTCACCGCTATCAGAGGGAAGCACCGCTGATGCTAGCGCCCAACGTATTCTGCGTGGCAGCCGACGAGGACGAGTTCCGCTACGGCACCGTGCTCTTTCACGACGCCAGCAAAGAACATATTGACCGCCACCTAGACCTGTGGGGTCGTTGGCTCAGCCTTTATCCTGACCGCCACGGCTGGTGGAACGAACCAGAGGCATCGAATCCCGACGACCCACTGGAGATGCCGGTTAAAGGTCTCCTCCGGCTGAAGCCTGCGCATGTGCTCGATTTCTTGCAGCACTTCGTTGTCTTTGAAACCAAGAAAGGTACGACAACGAAAAAGATCGCCCGTTATCAACAATTCGAGGCGGTCAACGAACTTATGGACCGGACCCTATCGCTCGTAGGCAAGCCCGTGAGCGCTCAGGATCGCACTGGCCTCGTCTGGCACACCCAAGGCTCGGGAAAGTCTCTGACCATGATTTTCGCCGGCCAGAAACTGCGGCGCCACCCGGCCCTGAACAATCCGACCGTGCTTATTGTCGTTGATCGGCGCGACATCAAGACCCAGCTCTCCGACGATTTCGATGCTTGCGACTATCCTAACGTCGAGAAAGCGCTTGGCGTCGAGGACCTGAAGCAGAAACTTCGCTCCGGCTGGCGCGGCACGCTGGTGACGACCATCCAGTCATTCCAGGGGATGGGAGATCTTGTGCCACTGACCCGCGACAACATCGTTAGCCTAGTCGACGAGTGCCACCGCTCGCAGACTTCTTCGGGAAGAAACGGCACCAAGAGTTATGCGCTGACCATGCGCGTCAAGCTAGAAAATGGGTTCCGGTATGGCTTTACTGGCACTCCGATCGATCGTACCCTGCAGAACACGCATCGCGACTTCGGCCCGCGGAAGGACGGTGGGCAGGAGCGTTATCTCAGCTACTACGGTATTCGTCGCTCCATTCGGGATGGGGCGACACTGGAGGTGCACTACGTTCGGGATATTGTTCCCATAAGCGTTGACGAAGAGCCTCTGAGCCTCGGATTTGAGCAGATGTGCAACGAAATGGAGTTGGAGGACGAGCAGGTAAAGGAATTTGTTCAGCGTCAGCGATCCCGGTGGAAAGAGCTTGCTCGGCATCCAGATCGGGTCAATATCGTGGTAAATAAACTGCTCACGCACTTTCTGGAGCATCCAGATCCAAGCGGTTTTAAAGCTCAACTCGTCGCCGTCGATCGTAAAGCCTGTGCAATCTACAAGGATGCTCTCGATGATAGGCTCAAAGCTAAGGGACTCCCTCCAGAAACGGCGGAGGTGATTATCTCGTCGGCACAGAACAGCGAACCGGACATTAGTCGATTCGAGTATTCTAAGGCGGAGCAGGACAACTTGATTGACTATTTCAAACTTACGCCGGCGGAATGGGAGGAGTGGAACCGCGAGCACCACGGAGACGACCGTAGCCAATGGCGACCGCCGCTCAAGATTCTCATTGTCTGCGATCGGCTGCTGACTGGATTCGATGCACCGGTCGAGCAGGTGATGTATTTGGATAAGCCACTACGTGACCACAACCTGCTGCAAGCAATCGCCCGCACCAATCGCCCCTTACCGTCGATGAAGAAGCACACGGGCATCGTCGTCGATTATTTTGGGGTTTTCTCTGATCTCGAAAAGGCGCTCAACTTCGACGAGAGTATCCGTGAAGAGTCCCTGATTGACTGGGACAAGCTGAGGGCAATCGTGCCCGGAGAAGTTGCCCGATGCATGACGATATTCGAGGGTATCAGTATCGCGGATACACGTGAATGTCTGCTGTCTGCCCTGCGGCGGCTGCGCGACCCCGAGATCGCTAAGCACTTCGAGCAGAACTTCAGGAGCCTTGAACGACTTTGGGAAGCCGTGTCGCCCGATCCGTGCCTATATCCGCACCGATTGAAATACAAATGGTTGTGCGGCATCTACGTTGCCCATCGTCGCCGGCAACAGGGGAGTAGGGACACCTACGGGGAGTTGTCCTCCAAGACAAAAAAGCTGATTGAAGAAAACACGACATTCATCGATACGGCGGAATCGCTTCCAGTCCTCAAAATCGACCAAGACTATGCGGGGAAGCTCGGAGAACTCCCTACGCCCGCGGATAAGGCGGCCGCCCTAGAGGCGATGTTGATAGCTGAGCTATCCGAGGACGACCCGAGCTTCGTCTATCGATTGCTCGGGGAGCGGCTTAAGAGGATCAAGGAGCGTCAGGACGCGGGAGATGAGGCGACGGCTAGACGCCTACAGGAACTGGAGGACATCGCGGGTGAGGCTGCAGATGTCAGGCAGGAACCCGAGCGTCTGGACCTAACGCGACCGGGCGAATACGAGTTGTTCACAATCCTGCGCGCCCATGCGGTCGTGACTGACGAGAAATACCTTGCAGACTGCGCGCGGTCCATGGTTGACCATCTGAGCAACCAGCAACTCCTGGTACAAGGATGGAGTAATTCGATAGGTGGTCGCATGAAGGTTGAGCAGTCACTATTGGCGGAATCTTGGAATCCGTCCTACACCTGTCTCGGGTTCGATTCGAGCGCCGAAGACCCTCCGTTCCTCAAGCCGGCGGTGGCTGAACTCGCCAAGGCGGATGGGACGATCTAACGCATGAGACCATCGACGCAACGCCAGATTATGCTGCGTGGCCGCTGCATTGAGTATGGCGTCGTAGTTTCGAAGGCTGCCGGTCGGGCCCGTATTCGAATCGGTCCGGGCGGCGTCGAGGTCGTACAACCCATTAGTATTGGTGACGAGGACGTATCGTCGTTTCTTCGCAGGAACGAGACCTGGGTACTCGCTCAGATCGACCGAGTGGCCAGTCTTCGCGGTATGAGGCGGTCGGAACGGTACCCACTTGGCGAGATCTTGTTTCGCGGCGAACCTACCCCAGTACGAGTCGAATTCGTTGAGACAAAAACACGAGGAAACGTCGTCAGCTTGACTGACGGCGAAATCATCGTACGTCGGGGCTCGAACACGCGAACGTCGGCGGCACGCGGCCTTGAAAACTGGCTGCGAAAGCAGGCTCGCGCGGCGATAATGGGTTACCTTGCCATCATGACTGCACGCATCCATCAGCAACCTGAACGGATATATGTGATGGGTCAGCGCACCAAGTGGGGCAACTGTTCCTCGCGCAGGAATCTCTCGTTCAACTGGCGACTTATTCTCACGCCGGACTTCGTTCTACGGTACTTAGTCACCCATGAGGTAGTACATCTGGCCATTCCGGATCACTCGGCCAAGTTCTGGTTAACGGTGCAAAGCCTCTGCCCAGAGACCGAGAAAGCGAAACAGTGGCTGAGCAGACACCACGCACAAATAACCATGGACCTTGGAAGTGTTTTCGCGCCCGAGTGCTCCATGGAGAATGAAGGGCGTTTCTGACTCCCGATCTGGGGTGTGGTTGTCCGGTCGTTTGCATTTCTGCAATGGAGCAAAGGCTCCGTGCCTCACTCAAATAGAGCCGCGTACTCGCCATAGCCTTCCTTGGCCAAATCCTCGACGGGAATAAAGCGCAGAGCAGCCGAGTTAATGCAGTAGCGCAGCCCAGTGGGGGGCGGGCCGTCCGCAAAGACGTGCCCGAGATGCGAGTCGGCGTATTTGCTGCGCACTTCGACGCGGGTCATAAATAGCGAATTGTCGGTGTGCTCGACGATGTGGTCCGGCTCTAGGGGCTGGGTAAAGCTGGGCCAACCGGTGCCGGATTTGAACTTGTGCTGCGAGCTAAAGAGGGGTTCGCCAGAAACGATATCGACGTAGATGCCCACGGCCTTATTGTCCCAATACAGGTTGTGGAAGGGGCGCTCGGTGGCGTCTTCCTGCGTGACCCGAAATTGCAATTCCGTGAGTTTGGTGCGCAAGGAGTCGATGGAAGGTTTGGCATATTGGGCGCTGGCCGTTGGAGCCGGGAGGTCTTTGCCCCACGTCTCTTCGATAAAGCGGTCGCGGCCCGATCCCCGGCGATAGCGCTTGTAGTGCTGGGGATTCTTTAGGTAGTAATCTTGGTGGTACTCCTCGGCCGGATAAAAGGTGGTGGTTGGGCGGATGGACGTGACGATGGGTTTGTCAAAGCGGCCCGACGCGTCGAGGGCTTGTTTGCTAGTTTCGGCTAAGGTGCGTTGCTTTTCGTCGTGGTAAAATATGGCCGAGGTATATTGATGGCCCCGGTCGTAAAAGGAACCCCCTGGATCGGTGGGGTCGAATTGACGCCAGTAGATGTCGAGAAGCTGGCTATAAGAGACAACCTCGGGATCAAAGGTGACCAGCACGGATTCTATGTGCTTGGTCGCGCCGGAGCTGACTTGCTTGTAGGTCGGGTTTTCGCGTTCGCCGCCGGTGTAGCCGG
>JAPPEG010000093.1 GCA_028875345.1 Gemmatimonadota bacterium | reverse complement strand
CAAGGATCTTTTCGTCGCCAACGGCCATGTCTATCCGCAGGTCGACAGGGCGAACTTGGGCGTCAGCTATGCCCAGACCAATCAGTTGTTCGAGAATATGGGGGATGGCACCTTTGCCGAAGTGTCCCGCACCTCGGGCCCGGGACTGCAGATCGAGAAGGTAAGCAGGGGCGCTGCTTTCGGGGATTACGACGAGGACGGCGACCTCGACATATTCGTCCTAGAGCTCAACGATCTTCCGACGCTGCTGCGCAACGACGGGGGGGATCGAAACAACTATCTGATAATCCGAACGGAAGGCACCAAGAGCAACAGGGACGGCATCGGCGCGCGGATAAAACTCCGCTGCGGGGACGTGACGCAGGTCAATGAGGTGCGGAGCGGTTCGAGCTATCTATCGCAGAACGACTTGAGGGTCCACTTCGGCTTGGGCGAGTACACTACTGTAGACCGGCTGGAAGTATTCTGGCCGAGCGGTCTGGTCGAGAGCTTTGAAGATTTGTCCGCCAACAGGGTCTTGGTGATTCGCGAGGGAAGCGGAATCGTTGAGCCGGGCCAGTGACGACACAGGACCTCTACCGCACGACAAACGCTGCCTCGAGCCGGTCCTCGTGGATTGACACCTCTGACTCGTAGCGACTGTGCAGTTCCTCCATGTACTCGTTGAACGCGTTCCGGTATCTCTGGCGTCTGAGCTGAGATCGGACCCTCATCTCAGCTTCGGCGAAGGTCTCGCGCTTGCGTTCCCGGGAGAGCACCTTGAAGATGGAGTAGCCCTCCTGCACCTTGACCGGTCCCGTGAGCTCGCCGATTTCGGCTTCGACTGCAGCTTCCACGAAACCGCCGAACTGGGGCGATTCGTGACGGTGTACGTGGAATCGACCCTCGTCATCGCGCACCTCGAGCGAGCGAATCGAATGTCTCTTCGCTAGGTCGCCAAAAGCGGTGCCGTCCTCGATCATCCCTTTCAACCGTAGTGCTTCTATTTTCGTTCTTACGAGGATCTCCTGCACTTCAGTCTGTTTGGGATGCAGGAATCTCTCGGCGTTGGCTTCGTAGTACTGGCGCAGATCCTCTTCCGCGATAGTCACTCTCTCCTTTAACACCTTGGACCTGAGGACCCGTACCAGCAACTGCTTTCCCTGCTCTTCAAGCCATTGGGCCACTCTCTCTTCGCGATCGATTCCCTGGCGCACAGCCGCCTCCTGAATCATCACGTCCGGAACGATGTACTGCTCGGCGAAGGAGACCACCTGCTCGGCGTCGCGGAGTGTCTCCAAGACATTGCCCTTTCGGCCTTTGGCCGCGCCGATGAGATCGGCCGCGGTGATCTCTCCGCCGTCGTACTGGTAGAGCGCGATCGCAGATGGGTCGGGGCCGATGTCCGCCGTACCGGGACGCAGAGCCTCAACGGCAGCGGCGATGCCGTCTCGGTCTGGCTCGAGGCGGTATTTGTCCCTCAATTCCGTCACCAACTCGGCCTTCGCGATTTTGTGCTTCTTTCGTTTGAGTTCTTCCGCGATTCTCATCCGCTGCCGCGGATTGAGCTGAGCGGTCGTTTCATCGAGGATCTTGAAAACGACGTATCGGTCGCCGATTCGAACCGGATCCGACACCGAGCCTACCGCGAGCCCGAACAACTTCTCGGCGATGACGGGAATGATGTCGTCCCTAGTGGCGAGCCGGCCTGTGTCCCCGCCCCGGGCAGCAGTCTCTTCGTTCATCGATAGCTTACTCGCGACGTTCGCGAAGCTCGCCCCTGCCTCGATCTGCCTAGCGGCCTTCTCCGCTGTCTCAAGGTCGGCGACCACGATTTCGCCCAGTCTGATGGCGCGGGCGAGCCCCTCTCGGTCTATGTACTTTTCTACTTCACCGTCTTTTAGCGTTGCGTCGATTGTTCTGCGCTCGTACTCACCGACGAGCTTGGCCTTCCTGATCCGGATCAGATTGGTCAGGTAGGGGGAACTCCTCTCGATGCCTTGGCTTCGGGCTTCCATCAGCAGCAGTTCTGTGTCGATCATGGTCTGCAGATGGACCCTCAACGGCACCTTCCCGGCCACCTCTCCCTTGGCGTGCTCGGGCAGTTTGGCGAGGAAATCCCGCACGTCCTGTATGGTGATCGTCCGGTCTCCAACCTCTGCGACCGTGGGATTTTCATCCTGCGGTCCGCAGCCCACGCAAATTAAAAGGAGCGCTAGGCCCCCCGCTTTCGTCATTGACACTCCGTAGGAAAGAAAAAAAGCGTGCATCGCGTACCTCCACTCAAGCTCGGGTCTATGCTCTACTCTAGACCGGCGTACACCGTGGCAAAGGCCACTCTGCCCGTCTTGGTCTTGTCATCTATCGATCTTCTGGTCAATCTCATACCCATCTTCGTCACTAGGTGGTAACCGAGGTAGCTGGTGTTGTTCGAGAACTGCATCGCTCCGACGATTTCGGTGAAATCGTCGAGTAGTCCCTCTTTGACCGCGGTCTCGGATTGGCGCAACTGGTTGAAGATCGTGTACTCCACACCGGCCTGCATGGAGGAAGAGGAAAACACCGGCCATCGCGCCAGCAGGGAGAGTTGCAGCGTATTTTCCCTGCGCTTGGGATCAGACCTGAGCGCCGGAGCCTCCAGCCTGAGCTCGTTCTTTATTCTCGGCATGAGATCGACATAGGCGACCTTGCGCTCGAGGTCCACCTTGTTGATGAGACCTAAGAAGGTGTAGTCCTCGCGTAGATCGGGCTGTCGTTCGTTCTGGTGCCAGCGATCGTATTTGAACTTACTCACGAAATTCACATCCTCGATCTTGGTGTACTTGAAGCTCAGGAACGTGGAGTTTATCCACGTGTCCTGAGCCGCTAGGGGATCGATGGTTGGAACGTTCCGCCGCTCGAACTCGCTCCACTGGCGAAGATCGTTCTCGATGTTGTCCTTGGCGACTCTGAAGTTGTCGTAGATCTTTAGCCTGCCAAGACCCGGATAGTCCCGTTCGAGGGTGAAGAGCACGTAGTTAGTCGTGTTTTCCCCGTCGCCGGCAATCAGTCTCTCATCCGTTCGTCCGACGGTCAGCCTGATGCCCGGCAGCAGGTCGATGCCGCCGTAGATGTTGTATCCTCGGTGGTCCCTCGGGTAGGGAAAATCCGGCTCATCGTCGTTTTCGAACCGATCTACCCAGATGTTGTTGTTCATGTCTAATCCGAACAAGTACTCCGGCCGGTCTGTTCCGTATCTCAAGAACGGCTCGTCGTAGTCCGGGACGAGATTGGGAAGGTCTTCGCTGTCGTTCTGGTTGAAATCGGATATGAAGTCGAGGTTTTCGTCGTACCCGGGAAACACCTCGATGTCTATGTTTTGGAATATCCTCTGCCAGTCGGGGAATCGGTCCTGATCGTCGTTGTCGTCGACGAGCTCGTAGAAAAACCTCCCCTCGTCCGAGTAGTCTATGTTGGTCTCACCCCGGGCCAGTATGGCACTGGTGTTGTAGTTATGGGCCATGCTATAGGCTTCGCTGAAGAAGAAGAACGGGTGGGCGACCTTTGACAGATTAAACATCCAGCCATCGCCTTCGTCAGAAGCCCCTAGGTGTTCGGTATGCGCCCTGTTGGGGTACTTCCTGTAACTGACGCTGCGATCCCATTCTCCGTACAAGTCGAATCCCCAGAGGCGGGTCGCCTCCAGCGTAAATCCGAATATCTCGGTGGCCGTCGGCAGGCCATAGGGGATCTTCAGGACGGTCAGGTTGGAGCCATCCTTGACGTTTTCATCGGCCCTCGCAGCCAGCCGATAGACGTTGGCCAACTGCCTGTCGAACTGGCGGTCCGAGGTTATCTCGATCCTGTAGTCGTTGGCGACTACCAGCTCGAATGTCACCCTTCTTATCTCTGACGGATCCGGGCCCGTGTACGTCCCCACCGAGAAGTCGTAAACCAGTTCGATCTGCTCGGAGCCGTTCGCCTCCCAGAACCCCAGCATCTGAAAGCCGCCCTGGGGCGCGGGAATCAGCCCGACTTCGCTAGCCCGGACGGTCTCCCTGTCGAAACTCACATCCCCCGCTGCATCGATGGTTTCGACGTCGGCCTCTATGATCAGGTCCCACGCGAACAGCGCGGTGCCGCCTTCGTTGTCCTCGGGCGAGTCGTCCGAGAGGCGCACGAAGACTTGGGTGACGTTCTCTGCGTTCTGACTGGAGACGATCGAACCGCTTCGCGGGCTGCCCTCGAAGGCGTCGATGAGTTGGGAGGAGTTGTGGGCGCTCACGTAGTTGGCACCGAGTCTGAGATAATCTCCAACCTGGGTCGTCGCGCGTCCGCCGGTCAGGGTCGTCGTGCTCGTCGTCTGGTTATTGGGGCTTCGCGGGCCGGCGGCACCCGGCGAGCTGATCCTCGAGAGGAGAGCCGTGGCCTCGTACTTGTCGGACTGATAGTCCACCTGAATGCCGTCGAACGCCGGCTTGGAGAAGGTCATCGGGGTCAGGGTCGACCGGATCTCGTCGCCTATAGTGATGGCCAGATTGTGCTGTCCCTTCTGATCGGAGGCTATGACCAGATTGCTGAAGAAACTCTGGAACCGTCCGGTCTTGAACAGATTGCTTCCCCCCTGCTGGGGCTGGGTCTGGCTCCAGTCGTAGATCAGCCATCCTCTGGTGATGTACGAACCGTAGATGTCGTAGAAGTAGTCCCCCTCGAGATTGGTCGATACATAGCGCTGGTAGTGATCTCTCGCGTAGTTGCTGTACTCCCACTGCTTCCACTGATATTCGCGAAACAGCTCCTGTGGGACGTACCACTTCTTGATCGCCGGGTCTAGAGCGCCGAACAGGACGCCGGGGCCCGTCGGTTCAAACGTAAGCTCGCCGCCGCGGCGAACCCCCGTCATCCGATCTCGATCGGGACCTTGGGCTTCCGAGCGAGTACTGTACAGCAGTATTGCCGAGACGATGGTGCACCATGTGGCCAGCGTACCGACTAGGCGCATCGCACCTCTGACTGTATGACCGGTCACCATGTGACTCCCCCTTACCTTGCGGCCCCAATGCTGAGGCCGGACTGCTCGCGAAAAATCAATAGACCAAAGGCACGATCGCAGTCTTGCTCTCCTTACCTGTATCTGTAGCGACTTCCACGCGCACGAGATAGACTCCCGGCGATACCATCTGTCCGTTGTCGTCCGCGCCGTCCCAGACTCTCTGATATCTTCCGCTGATGTCGAGGTCGGAGTAAATCACCCTTCTGAGTCGGCCGGCGAGGTCGTAGATTTGTACCGACACCGGAGTACCGCCTATCAGGTTGACGATATCGTAGGTGACGATGGCTTGGTCGTTGACGTCATCGCCATTGGGCGTAAACGGAGTCGGGGCAGCCTCGAGAAAGTAGATGCGGTTGTCGGCGACCCGGGTGGTGACCGACAGGTCATCGCCCACGGCGACGGGGTCATCGCCCACGTCGCCTGGGGCGATCGTCTGCGGCAGGTTCTGCGGTCTCTGGGAGTCGAAGACCCTGCCGACGAAGACGGTGTTGTAGTGCAGCGCGATGCTCTCGAACACGACGCGCAGCAGTCGGTCGTCGCCGGTGATCCTCGGGAAGCTGATTCGGACGCCGCTTATGTCGCCGTCTTCTTCTTCGATGTCCTCCTTGTCCCACGCCACGTCGGTCCCGTCGATCTGGACAGATCGGATGACCTCCACTGGTGCTGGCGTCTCAATGTCGAGCCGGTCGAAGCCGCTACTGTTGTAGCTGCGCACCCAGTAGGTCAGCTCGGTCGCCTGCCCGATCACGGCGTCTTGGGGCCACACCTCCCCCACCACGGAATCGGCCAGCGCTGGCGAGACCTCCACGGCGATCGAATCGACCGTCGCGGCCGAAAGGATGTCGCTGCTCTGGAACAGAACGCGAAACTGCCAGTACTGGCGGGGTGCAGGTGATGCGATTTGTGTACGGACTCCGGCCGGATAGGGAAGAGACCATCCGCTCCACTCTAGGCTATCACTCGGGTCCGGCGTGTGGCCACTCCGGGTGGAGACGGTAGCAGATACCTTGGCAGGTTCTCCTATCGTCTCCTTTGCCCACGTTATACCGCCGAAGACGGCGGGCCGATCCTCATCGAACACATTCGAAGTGTACGCAGCAGCAGATGTGAAACCTTCGCCGAAGATCTCAAACTCGTCAATCTCCCATTCCCCTCGAACGAGCTGTTTCACTTCTATGAAACGCACGAACTGCAGCGGCACAGCTAGGTCGACGACCGGGTCGAGATTGCGCTCGACTGTCTTGAAGAGTCTGAGATCGGGATTTCCGGAAACGGTCTGCTGCTCCTCGCTGCCGTCGTTTAGCCTCACTAGGTAACCCTTCAGGAAGAACTCCTCGAATCCTTCGCGGGGGAAAAATCTGATCCTGTTGACTCCGAAACGCTCGCCCAGATCAAATCTCAGTATGATTCCTGTGGCTGACGGGATCTTGATTTCGAAGGCCGTGTTTCTGCCGTCCACCATGTTGTCCAACAAGTTCTCGAATTCACTCTGGGTGACTTCGAGAACCGTGCGCGCATTTGGCGACGTTATTTGCCCCCCCCTTTCGATCAACTTCAGGGAAATATTGTCTTCAGGATCGTTCTGTAAAGGTTGAATGGAACCGGGATTGGTTTCGAAATCGATGACCGCTATCTCGGAATACTCCTGATCCCAGGCGCGGGAACCCGGGCCACCTCCGAAGATGATCGTCTCTCCATTGCCTGTCGCCGCAAGTCCGAGGAGAGCTACGGACAGAACGGGCAGGGCCACTGCTCTATGAGGTGATGTTCCAGTTATCACTTGCTGAACACGGGCTCCTTGGTGTCCTGTCGCGGAGACTAGTAGGCGACGCGCACCAATCGATGGACCGAGGTTTTCTTTTTGGATGTCGAGTCCACTTTTAGGTCGATGTGCATCAGATAGATCCCCGGTGGCACGATCGCTCCCGACTGGTCGACGCCCGTCCACGTCACCGTATGACGGCCGGCCGTTATGGTCGTCTCGGCTATACGCGCCACCGGCCGGCCGGCCAGATCGTACACTTCTACTTGGACCGGTGCCGAACTGAGCACCCGCATCAGCGAAAAACTGACCTCCAGCTCGTCGTTGACGCCGTCGCCATTGGGCGTGAAAACGCGATCGACCTGTAGATCCCCCAGCAACTGGCCGCGCTCCAGCGCCAACACCACCGTCGTCTCGCTGTCCACAACCCCGTTGGCATCGCCGTCATCCACCCGCTGCCACGAGTTTTCGAACGCCGAGTTCCCCATGGAGCCGATGAAAAACGTGTTGAACCTGAATATGGTCGCCTCGAACTGAAGCTCCACCAGCGCTGATCCACTCGTCGTCTTGATCGCAGCTGGCAGACGCACCCACAGCGAATCCGTCTCCATCACCACCTCAAACCCCTCGCTCTCCGCCGTATACGTCACGGCGTCCTGCCCCGTCACGTTTACACTCACCTGTTTCAGCTTCATGCCGACGTCGTCGGGTGCCTCGATGAGGATCTCGTCGAACCCCCTGCTGCCCGACTTGAAGGTCGAACGGATGAAATACGATAACTGCTGCTTCGCGCCGATCTCCTCCAGCCGCGAGGGCAGCACCTCGCCCACGACCGCGCCGGCCACCGGCGTCACGAAGTTCAGTGCCACCGAACGCAGCGTGGCTGCCGCCTTGGGGGCTTCTGTCAGGAAGACCGCCCTGATGGCGACGAACCGTCTCGGACTGGGCGAGGTAATCTTTGCGCCTGAATCGAAGTAGGGCTGACTCCAGCCACTCCAGTCATCGCCCGGGAGCGTCTCGGTTATGACCGGGCCCACCGAAGCTTCCCCGAAGAATTTCTTGTCCGTCTCCCAGGCCTTGGCCGCCTCCTCTTCGGTGCCCGGGAATTCATCCCCGTTCTTCTTGTAATAGCGGGTTATGCTCTCGACCGTATCGCCGGTCCGGGTTTGCAAAATTAGATCCGTACCCGGCGGCACATCGGCCTCCCACTCGATGGTAGCCAGGTTCTGAGGGGTCCGCGCCACCTCTATGAACGGGGCCTCCCCTCCGAACTCAGACGAGATCTGTGACTCCGGCAGGAACCCTTCCCCGAAAAACTGGACCTCCGACACCCCGTGACTCCCTTGTCCAGGCTCGTACGTGGAGCGGTCGTGGAGCCTATAGGTAAAGGCAAAATGCTCGACCTTCGTGAGCGGGAACTTGAAGTCGTGGAAATTCTGCCCCCGCACGATGTCGCTGAGCGACCCCACCGTCTTCCAGGCCAGTTCGCCGCCGGCATTGGTGGAGCCGTCCGAGAGCTGAATGCGGTAGGCTCTGAACGGAGGTGGGTTGGGGAGGGCGTGGAGTATTCTGATATTGTCCACAAAGTAGGAGCCTCCGAGATCTATGAACATCGAGCGCTCCGCATCCCGCGGATCCGCAATCGGCAACTTGTTGGGATCGTAACTCCCGTTGGCAGACCAGAACACGACCTCGCCGAAGAGGTCCCCATCTACCACGGCCGCCCCCTTGTTGATATTCTCCCGGGCGGTCACCCTGCCGCCCCGCTCCAGTACGCCTGTGCCGATGTTGTCACCGATGGTCCAGACCTCGATCTCGGCCAGCCTGGGTATTTCGCGGCGGTAGTAGACGACCAGCCCCTGCCTCTCCGTGCCCGCCAGAGCTTCCCAATCCTCTTTCCCATCCAGCAACCTCACCTCCCCCGATGCCTCTCGTCGGAAGTAGTCTATCTCTCCCTGTTGGTCGGCTGGCAGACTATCGTATTCGGACTGGGAAACCTGCCTCGCCCTGCCGAAGTCGCTGTCCGTGATCCCCACCCCGACGTATTGGATGACGTCGCCGGTGAAGTCGCCCAGTGCATCGGGCCACTTCGTCGGTAGCTGTCCGGTCAGGTCGATCTCGAAAACCCGCTCGTTCTTGTTCGGTCCGTCCGTGGTGAAGCGCGTCCGGAAAAGGAGCTGACCGAGCGTTTTCTGTCCCTGTGAAGTGGTCACCTTGAACTGCAGAAAGGGGTCTCCCAGATCTTCACCGACAAACTTGAGGACGATCCTGGTGGCCGATACCGTCCGCCCCAGATCAATCTGCACCCACCAGTCCTGCAACAGGTCGGAGGGGTCCGGTTCCCAGAAGGTGTCCATCCTTCCATCCATGAGGTCGATGCCACTCGAGCGATTGGATCCGGCATTCAACACACCGCCGCCGAAATCGACGGCATTGAGGACGGCGTTGATGCCGGGAACGACGACTTCCTCGCCATCTATTTCCAGTCTCGTGTGCTTGCGGATGAAGGAGGGTTTCACTCCCTCATCGCTGATCTGGACCGTGTTGGCAGCAGAGTGCCAGCGTTCCCAATGCGCCTTGGAATCGACGACTACCCTGCCTGGATCCAGCGAATACCCCTCCTGTCCCCAGCACAGACATACCGCCGACAACGTCAACGCGGAACAGACGAGTGCCGTGCGGAGGGGGTCCGTTAGCCGTTGAGCGCCGACCCATCCCCGCTCGCGGCGCTCTCTACCTACGCCGACTCGGATTCTTGTCGAGTTCAGCAATAGCGCCGCTGAGCGCACTTCTTTCTCCTTATCTTGCTCCCGAAACGCCGCTGAGCGCCGAAAAAAGGGGGGGCGAGGATCAATGATCTCGCCCCCCTTCAACAACAGCCGTCCTAGGCCCTTACAGCCGACCTTCCCCCTATTTGGAGAAGCCCGCCTTAATGCGGCCCCAGGTGTCGTCCTCGACCGATGTTGGGGAGTCTTCTCCGGCCACCCAGATCTCCTCGTCAAAACCAAGTAGCACGTAGTCTACCAAGGAGTCGGCGTGGAAGTACATGTTGATGTCGCCAGTGGAGACCCAGTAGCCGTTATACGAATCGCCTGGGCCGTTGTCATCGTCCTGAATGGCCATGCCGATGCCCATGACCTGGCCTTCCTCTAGGTTATGGGTAATCAGGTCGGGATCGTCGGGACCGGTCGAACTGGCGGGCAGGTCGTCGAAGGTGGTGAACCAACTCTCCTGAAAGAGAGTGGCGGGTCCACCGGCCTCGCCCTCGACGTTCCATCTGATGCCGGCGTAAGGCTCTACAGAGGCCCATACTCCGCCGCCCCATAACCACAGGTTGTTGTCCGGGTTATTGAGCGACTGCTGCCAGTCCTGCGCGGTGGCCCCGGCCCATCGCTCCGGATCCAGGCCTTCAATGTCTCCTTGGAACTGCCCGCCGCTGTGGTCGGCATCGAGCACGAGCTCGAGTTTGTCGTTGGTGTCGTCGAGGGTGCCGTACCAGAGGTCGTCGAACCTTTCCTCCATAACGTACACAAAGTTGGTCTCTGGGCTCCAGCCGACGATGATGCGCTCGGCAAGATTGCCCGGATCCGGGTCACCCTGGGTGCCCGTGACGACCTCGACTAGGTCATCCTGGGTTACCCAGAAGACAGACGGTACGTTGTCCCAATCGCCGAGATCACCGTCTACCACGACGTCCCTGATTCCATCGATGTCGATGGGTACCTGTACCGCCGCCCAGTTTCGGTCTGTCCGCTGGTGGGCCGAACTCGGAGTGAAGGAAGCGAGAACGAGGCCCAAAACGGTAGCTATAACGATAATCCTCTTCACTGTTGCTTCTCCTTTCATCTATAGGATGACTGCTGCTACTGCGTTGATTCTGAAATGCGGGCTTTCCCTTGAACACCTCCTTTCAGCGCACCATTCGCTCAGTAAGCGAGAGCAAACGGAAACTGGAGACTTTGCACAAAACCCGTTCTAACTGAAAAGCAATTTGGCTTTAATATGGGGAATTATGTCCAGAAGTCCAAGAAAAACTTCCAGCATGTTGATGCCCCAACTTCGAGACCGACCTGACGGGTGATGTCCTTGAAGCGTTCCCGCCCCTCGTTGCTGTAGAGCGCGTTGCTACGAGGCACTATAAGGACTAGCGGGGGTATTCATTTAACCGGATCTAGGGTATCTTATGTAGGAGCGCAGAACATGAGACGGCGAATGCTCCATCTGGCATTGCTGGCGTGGGCTTCGTCGAGGGTGTGGTGGTCAAGGGGCACACCATCAGGGACATCACGGTCAATCTGTCCGTTGACACGGCGGTGGAGGACGAAGCCCAGTCGCTGCTGCCTCCTCACTTGGGGAGGTCTTTCTCAAGGCGTAGATGATGCAAACACAAACGGGACAAACCATTAAATGGTCTAGAAAAACCACCATATTCATTGAAATCCTTTTGGTTCTCATCCCCTTTCTGCTGCTTATAGGACTAGAGATCTATTTGCGGTATACTAATTACGGCTTTGATGACAGGCTATTTATCCCTCAAAGCTCTTCTCTTACTTACCAACTTAATCAGGAGTTGTACCGAAAATATTATTCAATTAACAATCC
>JAPPEG010000313.1 GCA_028875345.1 Gemmatimonadota bacterium | reverse complement strand
GGTCTTCTGGGGCTGGCGCTGGTGGCGATGTTCGCGTCGATCATGTCCACGGTGGATTCCAACATGAACTTCGGGGCCCAAGTCTTTATCAACGACGTGTATCGGCGCTTTATCAAGCGCGGCGCTGAGATGGGTCACTACATGGGCGTCGGCCGAGTGGTGATGCTGGCGATCATGGGCCTCTCACTGGCGGTCGCGCTACAGGCCGAGAACGTCATCGATATCGCGGTCTTCATGCTCGGGCTTTCCTCGGCTGAACTGACGGCCAACTGGGGCCAGTGGTGGTGGTGGCGCTTTAACGGCAAGGCGCGACTGGTCGCCTCGTTCGGCGGGCCGGTGGTCTTTCTCCTGAACAAGTACGTGGTTTTCGTCCATTTGATCGATGCAGGGCAGGATGCGGCGTATGTGGTGGTGCTCTCGTCGATTGCCGCGACGTGCCTGCTCTGGATCGCGGTGGCGCTTTGCACCAAGCCAGAGCCAGAGGAAAAGCTCTTGGCTTTCTACAAAGAGGCGCGACCGATGGGATGGTGGGGGCCGATCGCGCAAAAGGCGGGTGTTGAGACCGGTGGCGGCACACCGATTATGCACGGCCTAGGTCTTGCCCTGCTTGGTGCAGTGGCCGTGGGAGGGGGCATTATCGGGTTTTCAGGGTTTTACGTGGGGCGTTGGACTGTGGCGTTGGTCGGGGGATTAGTGGCGCTGGTACTGGGGGTAGTGTTGCGAGGGGCGTACGCGAAATATATGCGCCGAGTGGGCGCGGACGAGGAGTAACTTGGCTTGAAGCATTAGGTCGTGAGGGGAGTGGATCGTGATCTCGGGTGATATTCGGATTTCTCGGAATCGGGCCGAGAGGGCTGCTTGGCGGCCTGCGCCCTGGACTCACTCGACGATTCGCTTCAGCACCTCTTGCTCAAGTGCTGACAGCGTCTCGTAGAAGCTGCGCCGCACGGGATTGTGATGCCTGAGACTGATCAGCCTATACCAGGCCCTTTCAAAAGAAAACACTGCGACGGGACGGGGAGTATCGGTCGTATTGGGCGTGCCACGATGTAAGCACCGAGGATCGCGGATCAATACGTCGCCGACCTTCAACAGCAACTTGCGTAACGGCACATCGCCCTTCTCAATTTTCTCTAGGGCTTCTGGACGCGGCAGTAGATGCGTGCCGTCGGCCACCTCAAAAGGACCGTTGTCCTCGCGCACATCAACCATGGCAAAGTTCACCGTGATGATGGCCGGTGGCGGTACGTGCCTAGGCTCCTCAGGGAACAGCGGCGGCACATCGCCGTGCCATTCTTGGTACACGCTGCCTTTGGCCGGCGTGTCCGTTGCGTACTGGACCATCTCGGCATCGTCTCCGAGTAGTCGCCTGACAATGGCGATGATGCTGGGATCGCCGTGAATGCCGGACTGATAAAAAGGAGATTCAAAAGGCAACTGTATATAGTGCCGCATTGGACCCCTGTTGGGCGAGGTGCGGATTTCGTCGAGGTGGTCCTCGTACACGGGCGCGAAGGCCGCGGCAACCGCTGCTACCGCGTTCACGGGTAGGTGCTGTTCGAGAATTGTGTAGCCGATTTGGCGCACCCAAGTCGCGTGCTCTGCGACCTGCTCTTCGGTCATTCCCGCGATTCTGGCCATGCCAATCTCCGCATTGCTACGGCGTTTCCGGCGCTGGCCGTGCTGCTGGCGTCGCTGAGAATGAGTCCTCCCCCTCGCCCGCGGTGATGGCGGAAAACTGCACGTATCCCCACATGTGGGGCTCGTGCATATTGATTACCCCCATCGGCGACCACACCCAGTTGTCGCAGGGAACACCTTCTCTTTTCAAATAACCGCCCTTGTAGTGGTCGAACTCCCACTCGACGCGGGAGAAATTGACCCGCCAGCGGTCGCCGGGGTTGGGAGGACAGGCAGTGCCAGCGTATCGTTCCATGCTGCTCCAAGGAATAGCCACCTCCACCGACCAGCCCCGATCCACATCATCCGAGCAGTTGAGGGTGCCGTCGATCTGCACGGCGTGCTTGATGCCCTCAAAGTCGAAGCCCCAATCGGCCTCGCCGCCGCGGTTGTATTGCTTGGGCAGATAGAGATCCCAAGCCACGTTAAGCGGGTTGATCTCAAATTCCATATAGTGCTCGCCATCGTCGTCTGGATCGATGAAGATCTCGAAGTCGTTGTCATTGCAAATGACCGAGTCGCGCTTGGTCAGCGTGCCCCATACGTGCGGCTCTTCCATATCGGCACCAAAGTAGAAATAGTCGTCGTCCCACAGCATGGCGACCCGGGTGGAGAAGCGGGGTAGGGGCTTTTTGTTCCCTTCGATATCGACGAACAAAGGGGTGCAAGGGGCGCGCTTCCAGGACGCTTCGGTGAGGTGGCCGTCGATGGTGAGCGCTTCTTTGGCTCGGTAACACATGTATTGTTCGGGGATGATCTGGCTCATCGAGTATCTCCTTGATTTTTGAGAATCGGCCGGGTGAGGTCTGATAGGCGCAATCGCTGCTTGCCCTCGTCGTCAAAGTTGTCTGGGGCTAACCAAGTCAGGAAGGCTTGCTCTAGCCCCGGCCACTCTGAATCAATGGCTGCGTACCATGCAGTGTCCCGATTGCGTCCGTTATAGACCGTTGCTTGGCGAGAAATTCCCTCAAACGAAAATCCTAGCCGTTGGGCGGCTGCCCGCGATGCTTGGTTCAGGCTGTCGCACTTCCACGAGTAGCGCCGATAGCCCAATTCGAATGCCTTCTGCATCATGAGGTACATGGCTTCGGTGGCCAATGGCGTTCGCTGTAGCTGCGGGGAATAGTGGATGTGTCCGACCTCAATAGCGCCGCTTGCAGGTGCAATGTTGAGATAGCTCGCGACGCCGCATGCGGACCCAATGCGTTTATCGACGATAGCAAAAAACAGTGGATCGTTACCCCGGCACGTCTCGTTCATCCAGTCCCGGTAGCTGTCTCTGTCGGGAAATGGGCCGTATGCCAAGTAGGTCCAATTCTTGCCTTCCGTATCAGAGGCATTGGCCTGATATAGGTCGTCAAGATGGCTATCGACTTGCAGTGGTTCCAACCGACAAAGGCGACCTTCTAGGCATTCTCTCGGAGGATTGGGTGGTGTCCAATCCGGCAGTGCGAAGCTGATCGGCTGTCCAAGGCTGTTGGTGCGTTCGCTCAGGCGATGGTTTTGAGGCGGCTCAGTATACCGCATCGACAGATCCCGCCCGGGGTGCCAGTCCGTTCCAGCCGTCCGCCACGGCGCTCGTCTGCTTAAAAAGCTGCAAAAGCGGTTCCCACATGGCCTCGCGCACGTGGTTGGCCGCTTCCATGTCGCCAGCCATTAGGGCTTGCTTGAGTTCGCGGCTTTGTTCCTCTTGGATGCGCGCGCTCTCCTGGGCTTGGGCCGCTAGGGCGCGCACTGCATTGATGTGGCCATCGATCAATTCGGCCACTGGCGTGGTCGAATCCGTCTCGGTATTGTAGTCGCTCGACGGCCTAAAGTGGGGCGGCTGGCGTTCACCCTTTTCGTCGTAGAACGTATGCGTCGGTTGGATGTGTGGCGTCACCGACAGGTACATATAGACTGGCTCGTCGCCGAGGACTCGCACCGAGTGCGGCTCGTCGGTTAGGGCATAGCACATTTGCCCCGGCCCAACTTCTTTCACCTCGCCATTGATTTTGAACTCCACCCGACCCGACAAAATGATGAAGATCTCGTCGCCCAAGTCGTGCGTGTGCCAGGCGTCGAGCGAGCCTGTGCCTGGCTCTAAGCGGCAGAAGCGAGCGCGAATCTGCGGTCGCACTAGAATGTTGCGAATATCTCGGCGACAATCGTACACTTCAAATCCCATTGCGTCTCCTCCTTGAAAGGCAAAGACAGATTCACTACCTTGCGCGGCACAATCTAATGCCCGCCATGCGCTTAGCAAAGGCCCGCCGATGAAGCAGCACTGCTTCTTCGATTTGATCGGTTATTTAGACCTTGAGAGCGTCTTGGGAAATACCTAATGGACGGACCCTTCGACCTCACCGACGAACAGCTCGCCCACTTTGAGCACAACGGGTTCTTCTTGGTCCCCAACCCCCTCGGTGCCGAGGACATGCGCCAGATTGATTTCCGGCAGCAGGAGGTGGAGCCGGAGTGGGAGCGCACCGAGTTTCCCGAAGGCTGCAATCGGCTGGCCTGTCAGTTCCTGATGATCGGCGAACCGCTGCTGCAGATGGTGGAGCACCCCGAGTTGGTCGAAGCAGCGCGGCGGATCCTAGATGTCGAAGAAGTACACGTAGGTGCCTGCGGCATCGGCGATGCCGCAAAAATTGTCAGCGCCGATGGCCGACCTCAGCGGCAGGTCCACTGGCACGTGGACGGTGGGCCGGAAGTGAAGCAGGTCTCCTTCCGCACCGCCCTCGACCGCCACGACACTAGCAATGCGCCGCTGCGGGTGCTGCCCGGCAGTCAGGACCGTCCCCGCGAGGAGGTGGCGGCTGAATTGCTACAGCTCGAACTGGCCACCGGCACACACGACGAGGTGCCGACGCACTGCTTCGCCCGCCATCCCAGCGAAGTCGAGGTCGTCCTCGACCCACGGTGGACTTTGGTGTGGACGCCCTCGTGCTGGCACGCCACTGGGGTGAAGACGGCTGCCGGTCCGCGACGCGCCATGGGCTGGAATTACTTTCCGCCGGGCGGCCGCAAGCGCGACCTAGCGGCACTGAAGCACTTGCATCCAGACTGGCCAGAGTGGCCCGAGGCGCGGCAGCGTCTCTGGGGTTTGGTCGATTGACGATCGTAGAAATTTTTAGCGGAGGAGTTTCCTATGGCGGATTCAATTCAGTTGTTGAGCGACGAAGAGGTGCAGCGGTTTATCGTCGATGGATGTCTGACTG
The DNA here is from genome assembly GCA_028875345.1 of Gemmatimonadota bacterium. GTDB lineage: Bacteria > Latescibacterota > UBA2968 > UBA8231 > UBA8231. The sequence goes on along the minus strand of JAPPEG010000313.1, from coordinate 6,500 downwards.
TGCAGGCGGATTATCCACCCTCATTTCACGCCGGTATTCGCGATCAGATTGAGGCGGTTTTTGCGGAAGAAGGCAATCCCGGAAATAACATTTTGCCTCGGGTTCCGCAGATCGGGCGCGTGTTTGAACACCCCAAGGTACAGGGTGCCCTGACTAGTTTATTGGGGCCAGATTACATTTTGAACCCCCATCGACATTGCCACTTGAATCCGCCCGGGCGCAGGGGCCAACAATGGCACAAGGATTGTTATGTGTACGATCACAATTTGCGGCATCCGAGATTCTATTGGGTGCTCGCTTTTTACTTTCCGCAAGATACTACAGGGGATATGGGGCCGTCGGGGGTGCTGCCTGGGATGCAGATGTACAAAACCATTAGCGATGTGGATCCTGAGCAAACGCAGGAAGAAGCGCGGGCATTTTGCGGTCCTGCGGGGACGGTGGCGCTTATTCACTTTGATTCTTGGCATCGCGCAACAGAGAATGTCAGTGCTAAAAATCGGTATATGCTGAAATTTCAGTTTGCGCGTACACGGGAGCCAGAGAACCCGACTTGGAATCATCAAAGTCGCGCGTGGTCGCCCGGCATTGAGGATCGGCATCCGGCCATATCGCGCGATGTCTGGCACTGGTTGTGCGGGAAACCCGCAAAAAAACAGCGGCCTTCAAATGGCAATGTGAAAGACTTGCCCTCGGTCTTAAAGCGCGGATCAGAGGGCGAGCGCTTAGATGCGGCGTATGGGCTAGCCGAGTTTGGCGCGTCGGTTGTGCCTGAACTCGTCGCCGCCATGCGGGAGGAAGCACTGGCCACGATCGCAGAGACCGAGGCCAAAACGCCGGACAATGCCCACGGAACCAATCCTACGAGTGGTTGTGCGGCGCTGGCATTGGCGTCGATAGGCGAACCGGCCGCAGGGGCTTTAGCGGGGATGTTGTCCGATGAGCACTGGTGGGTGCGAGCGGTTGCCGCCCATGTGTTGGGACGCTTGGGCGCGAGCGCAATGGAGGCAGAACCCGCCCTGAGAATGGCGATGAGCGATCGCCACTGGTGGGTGCGCCGCAATGCGATTGAGGCTTTGGGTGCCATCGGCGTTTTTTCTGATGCGCTGATTGCCGATCTGACAGAAGCACTCGGCGATGAGGACTACCGCGTGCGCCGCAACGCCGCCCTCGCGCTGGCCAAGTCCGGCGAAGCAGGTTGTATTGCGCTTGAGGCATTGCGCGAGATGCTTGAGGACGATAACCGCTACAACCGATTTTACGCCGCTTATGGGTTAAAACAAATTGACACGCCCGATGCGCGGGATATTTTGCTCCGCGCACTTTTCAACGCTCGCTGGTGTTCCATTACGACAAAAGAGGACCTCTACTGAGCATCCGACCACAGGCGAAAATGCGTAGGGCGATGGACTCAGGAACCCGCTGGTGGTCGCCAGAGAACGTCATCTAAGGCAAAAGAAAAAGGATACTTCCATGTCCGAACACATTACCATTCTCGGCGGCGGCAATACGGCATTTGCCACGGCTGCAAATCTGACCTTGAAAGGTTTTGATATTACGCTTTGCGAATTGCCAGAATTTGGGCACACGCTCGATCCGGTGCGCGACCAAGGCGTGATTCATTTGGTGGGGGTCGAAGAGGTGGGGGCGGCAAAAATTCACTGCATGACCACGGATATTGAAGCGGCTCTAAATGCGTCTGACTTGATCCTGTTAATCGTGCCGGCGTATGCCCACAAACCATTTGCCATTGCCTGCGCCCCCCATCTCAGGCCCGAACACATGGTTGTGCTGATGCCGGGCACATTGGGCGCATTGGAATGGGCGACGCTATTGCGCGACCAAGGAGTAACAGACCTCGCGCTTGCGGAGGTGGATACCGCGCCTTATGTGTGTCGGAAAACAGCGCCGGATACCGCGACGATTTGGGGTACCGTGACGGGCTTGGGCTTGGGGGTGTTGCCAGCGACAGCAACAGATCGCGTGCGCGCTCGGCTGTCGCCGCTGTTCCCGGGCATTCAGACCTATCCCACTGCGATGGCCTGTGGTTTGTCGGCGATGAATCCGGTCGTGCATCCTGCGGGTGTGTTGATGAACGCAGGACGAATCGAATATTCGCACGGTGAGTTCTATTTCTACGAAGAAGGGGTATCCCCGTCGGTGGCAAAGACGATCATGGCCGTGGATGCAGAGCGGAGGGCCATCGCAACAGCTTTGGGTTACGATCTCATAGCAGCCGATGAAGCGTTTTACCGCGCGGGTTTTGGCCCTCGGGGGGATTTGTGGGCAACGATTAATGGCAGCCGAATGCTCACGCAACTCAAAGCGCCTGGGTCGCTCGAGAGCCGTTGGCTCAGCGAGGATATTCCATACGGTCTTTCAACTTGGCACGATGTGGGCGCGCAATACGGCGTGGACGCGCCTTTGATGCGCGGGTTGGTGGATATCGGGTCCGTGGTGATGGGGGCTGATGGGTGGGCCACGGGGCGGAGTGTGCGCGAACTGGGCATTGAGGGCATGGATTTGGATACCTTAAATGCGTTTTTGCAAACGGGTTCTGCACCGTGAATCTCTAGCCAGAATCAATTGGCTGTAAGCGCCAGATGTATGCGCCGCATAGCCGGCTCCATTACCTGCAGGGGTAGGTCGGCCGTCACCTCGATCAAGCATGTAGTTTCCGATTCCACCGCGGCGGCCACCGCCGGACCCAATTCGGGGATCTCGGAGACCCTCCGAGCTGCAAACCCGAAGGCCTGAGCCAGCAGATCGAAATCGGGATTCACCAAGTCGACGGCCAGGGTGCGTCCGTATCGGACCTGTTGCTGCGGTCTCATGACCCCGAAACCCCGGTTGTTGAACAACACCACAATCACGGGAAGCTGGAACTGGGCGGACACTGCCAGCTCCTGGCAATTGAACATGAAGCCGCCGTCGCCGGTGAGCACGACCACTGGCCGATCCGGTCGTGCCGCTTTGGCGCCGATACCCGCCGGGAGACCGAATCCGAGGGTACAAAAGCCCCACGGATAGATGAAGGAGCGGGGTTCGTACACGTCGAACAAGCGGCGGCACCAGTAAGCACCGATCGCTAGGTCGCTGACGACCACGGTTTGGCGCGGCAGTGCCAGCCGCAGCGTCTCCACCAATTCAACGCCGGCCGGTGCCAACTCTCGGCAGTCTCGTAGAATCCGTTGCCGCAAAGTGGCAACCTCCTCGGCGCGGTCGCTGGACCGGCTTGAATCGTCGGCTAGGTGCAACAGCATCTGCCCGAGCACGTGGCGGGCGTCGCCGACCACCCCCAGCGTTGGTGCGTAATTCCGACCGACCTCCTCCGGGTCGATCTCCACATGAATCATCGTCGGCGGTACCTGGATGCTGAACTCGAGCGTATCCTCTTCGGTGAATCGAGTACCCACCGCCAGCATGACGTCGCAACTGGCCAAGTAGTCGACGACGGCCGGGTGCACGGGTATGCTCCCCAAGGCCAGCGGGTGGTCCTCCGGAATCGAACCCTTGCCCTGGACCGTGGTCAAGACCGGCGCGCCGAGGAGTTCGGCCAACTGCCGCACTTGGTCGCTGCCACCGCTGATAGTTACCCCGCCGCCGGCCCAGATGATGGGCCGCCGGGCCTGGCACAACAGTCGGACGGCCCGTTCGATCTGTTCCTGCTGAGTTGCGGACCCGTCGGCCGCAGCCGGTTGGGTGGCATCCACGGGGGGGAATTTCGCGTTGTCCCTCCCGTCGAGTACGTCGCACGGGATCTCAACCACTACCGGCCGGGGCCGGCCGTTTCTCATGCGGGCAAACGCCTCATTCAGCACCGCGGGAATTGACGCCACTGCATTCGCTCGCTCACTCCATGCGGTCACTGGCCGCACGCAGCCCAATTGATCTCGGCACTCGTGGATGTACCCCTTCTCCTTGCCAGTGGCATAGGAGGGTATCTGACTGGCGAGGCACAACACCGGCGAGGAGTCGCAGTAGGCAGTGCCCAGCGGCGTGGCGGCGTTGAGCAGTGCTGGACCGGAAGTGCAGAGGCAGACGCCGACGCGGCCGGTGGCGCGGGCGTACCCATCGGCCATGAAGGCGGCGCCCTGTTCGTGCCGCGCGACGATGTGCCGGATACCCGAATCCCGAAGGGCGTCGTATATAGCCAGATTGTGGACGCCCGGCATCCCGAAAACTGTGTCTACGCCCTGTGCTTCCAGAGTGCGGACGACTGCTTCACCGCCAGTCAATTGCATGTTCTTCCCAATTGGGGTTGGCCAAGATTCAAATGCCCGTTTACACTTCCGATACCGCCAGCTATTTTACTAACATTTCAAGAAAGTAGAAAAAAGCGTGTCGGAATCAAAAATACCTGAAAAAAACAACCTCGACGAATGCTGCTGGCGCGGTAAGTAAGTTTCGCTAGGAAGGAGCCATGAGAATCACCAAGATAGACTGCGTCGCCTTGCACTTGCCCTACAAGGAGCGGGTCCGCGAGCACCTGAGAAAAGGCTGGAATTTGGGCAACCGCGCCACGGACGAGGAATTCGAGGAAAGGAAAGACGAGTTTCACCAGCAGTGGAGGGAATCGTCGCCGCCCTCAGTGCAGGACTCCTTCTACTGGGTACACACCGACGAAGGCCTGATCGGGCTGGGCGAAGGTGTGGCCCTTCCAGACGATCAGCTTCAGACCTACGTGGGCCGCAGTCCTTTCGAGTTCATCATGGACGATAGCCCCGGTCCCTTGCAGATGGCTTTCTACGATCTCATGGGTCAGTTTCTCGGTCTGCCCATCGCCCGGCTCTTGGGCCCGAGCCGGGAGAGTGCGCCTCTGGCCTACTGGTCGCAATGCTTTCCACCCGAGACGATGCAGCAAGAAGCGAAAATCGCCCTGGAGATGGGTTTCAAGGTGCACAAGTTCAAGCGCCGCGCCCACACCGACGTGGTGGAACAGGTAGCCGCGATAGCGGAAGTGACCCCGGAAGACTACGAGCTCACCATTGATGCCAACCAGACCTTCGGCACGCTCGAACGCGCTCTCGCGGTCGGCAGGGAGTTAAAGAGATATCCTCAAGTCCACTGCCTGGAATCCCCCATTCTCCAGGGCGATATCGAAGGCTACCGGACCCTCAAGCGGGAACTGGGTTACCCTCTGGCGCACCACATGGGCAATCCCGAACCCATCAATGCCCTGCATTCGGACGTGTATGACTACTTCATTTTAGGTGCCAGAGTTGCCAACACCATGCGCAACGCCCATATCTGCGCTGCCCGGAACAAACCTTTCTGGATGCAGTTGGGTACCGAAGCTACGGGGATTTCCGTGCTCTTCATGCTGCACATGGCCGCGGCCATCCCCAATGCCACGCTTGCCCACGTCTCCCTCTTCTTGCTGCTCGAGCACCAGCTGCTGCAGGAGCCTCTGAAGATAGAGAATGGCCAGATGATAATTCCGAACAAACCCGGCTTGGGCGCGGACCTGGACCTGGACGCGGTCGAGCGCTACCGGGTATAGATCGACCATTGAAGGAGGCTGAACGCCCATGTGGACCAAAGGACAATTGACCACCTATCGCGAGCAGGGGTTTCTGGTACAGCGCGGACTGATCCCGCCGGATCAGATCGAGCGATTGCGCTCGGCGGCCGACGAGATGATGTCTGAGCAGGACGACAACCCGCCGGAGGTGCACGTGGTGCGCGAGAAGAGCGGTCCAGTGCGCTCGGTGTTCTGCATGCACCGCAATGTGCAGCCGTTTCGAGAGCTGTGCCGCTCGGAGCCGATCGCCGGGCCGGTCAAGCAGATCTTCGGGAGCGACGCCTACATCTTCCACAGCAAGCTGAACTACAAGGAGTCATTCGAGGGCACTGTGTGGCTCTGGCACCAGGACTACGGCTACTGGCGCTATGACGGCGTTGACGATCGGTTGGCCTCCGCGCTGGTCATGTTGGGTCCGAACACGCGCAACAACGGCAGTATCGCGCTGGTGAAGGGTTCACATCGCTGGGGCGTGCTGGACCACTACAGCGACGAGATCACCACCAGCTACAAGCAGTGGTGCATCACGCCGGAGGCGCTGCGCGAGCACATCACCGATGAGTCGATGATCATTCCGATCGAGGGCGACGCTGGCGACGTCTGTTTCTTCGACTGCCGGATCGTGCACGGCTCGAACCACAACTTCTCACCCGCGCAGCGCTACAGTCTGATCTACGCCTTCGCCGCCATCGACAACGTGCCGAGCGGCGTCGAGAATCCTCGTCCCGATTGGGTGGTGGCGCGCCAGTTCGAGCCGGTTACCGCCGAGTTGCCGGAGTCGGCGACGAGTCTAGGCGCACCGGCATGAGCGCGTTCTGGTTTAACAGGATGGCCGAGCACTGGATGGTGCCGCAGCGGCTAGATCTGGTCGAGCACGTGCGGCGGGGTCGGGTGCAACTGGTGCAGATGGGGACGTACGGTCCCATGTTCTACGGCTTGGCCGACGATGCAGAGGTCGAGCGCAGTTGGGCGGGCA
>JAPPEG010000306.1 GCA_028875345.1 Gemmatimonadota bacterium | reverse complement strand
ATCCACTTGTTGCTCAAGCGAGCCGACCCAGAAAAAGAGTTTTAAAAAGGCTTCTTAGCAGGCCCCGGCAGTTAGGAGATGATGGTCTGCCACAGCGTCTTTTGACCGTTGCTTTAATCAACTGCCACAAATCCGCGACAGGTCGGGCTGATAATAGCAAGTGCTTTTTTCAGGTCGAACTTAAATTACGGGCTGCTGACGATCATAGTGCCCCGTTCCTTGAGTATCCCGATAGAGAAGGTGAACCGCTAGACTCAGAAGAGGATTCTTTGAGGCTTTTGTATCGTCATCGAAAGACGTATGCGGTGGGGCATGGTTGTGCTGCCGATTGGCGCGAAGTAGATGAAGGCCGGGCTGATATGGTTCAGTCGGACATTATCCCAAGCTACGAGATCAAACCTATCGTTCCAGAAAATTTTTCAGACCTTGATCTCAAGATGTATGATCTGAGTACGCTTGGAGATGAAGTATCTATAGCTCCTATGCTTAATTCTCTGTGCAATAAATACGGAACATGGATCAAGCAACAGCAAACCTCCGTGGATGAGCCCGATTTCCCTCAAGAATTTCGAGACGCTGCATTGCGCCATCTTGCCGACTGCCGGGAATGTTTACGCCGTATGCGTTCCGGCCTAGAGCTGCTTCAGGATGATTCGCAGGTTATGTATGCCTTTCGGCTTGCTAACCGTGCAATGTTGCTTCAGCAATTGCACTATGATCTTCCTCTAAGAAATTGGACAATACCGAATGGAAGTCCTCCAGAGATAGAGCCTGTAAAGTGGCCTAATCCGGCTGACCCGCCGCCTAGATTGGGTTCTTGGCGTCCTTTTCAGATTGCGTTCATTTTGATGAATCTTCGTTCAATCGCAATGCCTGAAGACGATGAACGCGATATTGTGGATCTGATCTGGTTTCCTACTGGTGGGGGTAAGACAGAAGCGTATCTTGGACTTACCGCCTTTACCATTTTTTTTCGACGTCTTCTCGATTCTGATGATAAAGGAACTACGGTATTGATGCGCTACACTTTACGACTCTTGACAACGCAACAATTCCAGCGTTCTGCTTCTCTGATCTGTGCCTGTGAAAAGATCAGGGATGAGATGTCGGTTGAGCTTGGATCGGATCCCATTGATATAGGTCTTTGGGTAGGAGGGAGTCTCACACCCAATAAACGAAGTGATGCGACCACTGCCTTGAGCAAACTCAGTAAGGGAACAACACGCGAAAATCCATTTATCGTTCTACAATGTCCTTGGTGCGGTGCTCGGATGGGGCCTGTACCTGTAGGTACAAGGAACCGAAGCAGAATTTTGGGATATGAGAAGACACAACGTCCGTCAACGGTTAAATTTAGGTGTCCTGATTCGGTCTGTGACTTCAGCAAAGAGTTGCCATTGAAAGTTATTGACGAGGAAATCTATGAGTCTCCACCAACGCTGCTTATTGGAACCGTTGATAAATTTGCCCTATTGCCTTGGTTTCCAGATGCACGTGCGCTCTTTGGTCTCAGAGATGGAGATAATGTTTCACCACCGAATTTGGTTATCCAAGATGAGTTGCACCTGATCTCCGGCCCATTGGGCTCAATGGTTGGCCATTATGAAACGGTCATTGACGAACTCTGTTCTCAAACAAAAGAGAACCGTAAGACTAGGCCAAAAATCATTGCATCAACAGCAACCATTTCTCGGGCAAAAGAACAGGTCCAATCCCTGTATGCCCGAAACGTTTTCCTTTTTCCTCCTCAGTGTTTGCGTGCCGGCGATTCATTTTTTGCCAAAGAAGACAAATCTTCGCCAGGCAGATTATATGCTGGCGTTCACGCATCCGCTCTGCCCTCGCATGTTACGGCGCAAGTAAGGGTAATTGCAGCCCTACTACAGGCCACGCTCTCGGCTCGCGTATCCAGCGAAGATGAGAGAGATCCTTACTGGACTTTGATTGATTACTTCAATAGCTTGCGCGAACTTGGACACGCTGCCACGCTTATCCGTGCTGACATCCGTGAATATTTGAATGCGATGTGGAGCCGTAAGAAGATCAGAAAGACCGGTACTTTTGATGAACGAAGGTTTATTAATAAGGTCCTTGAATTAACCAGCCGTGTTTCTAGCACTGACATTCCTGAATCACTTCAGAAGCTGGAATTTGAATATCCAAAGGAACGACCTGTGGACATTTGTCTTGCAACCAATATGATCTCCGTCGGTATTGACGTTTCCCGGCTTGGTTTAATGGCGGTGATTGGACAGCCCAAAACCACGTCTGAATATATTCAGGCTACCAGTCGAGTAGGACGCGGACACCCTGGCTTGGTTATCCCCATCTATAACACGAGCAAACCTCGCGACCGCTCACATTATGAACATTTTCGGTCATTCCATGCGAGCATTTACCGACATGTTGAGCCAACGAGCGTGACTCCGTTTGCTGCTCCTGTTAGAGAGCGTGCGCTTCACGCCCTTCTGGTAGCACTTGTCCGCTACTGGGGCCTTCCTAGTACTAGGGAGCGACCTCAACCTTTTCCCGACACCAATTTAATAGGTAATATCCGTTCAGTTATTGAGAAACGGGTTACTGACATAGATTCTGACGAACGGGATCTGACCTTGAAGTATTTCAGTGAACTAGTTGATCGTTGGCGGCGTGTTCTGCCTTCCATATATGGCGGTTTCGGTTCACCTAGTTCCAACATACCGCTTATGTATCCTGCTGGGTATGAACCATTAGAAGACTGGGTCGGACGATCATGGCCTACACCATCTTCCATGCGGAACGTAGATGCCAGTTGTGAAGCGGAGACTATTAGGCAATACCCTGAGACAGATGAGATAACGTAATATGAAACCGGTACGGCGATCCCAACTCATTTCTCCTTGGGGAATCGGTAGCATGATTGACTTCCCGGGGGACGAATCTTTGATGGTTTGTGGTCTTGATGCTTGGCCATTTGCAAAAGAAGAATGTCCAATAGATTTCAAAATTGAAGAGGAACGTCTTCAGACGCGATTGAAAGTCGACCATTTTCGGTTGCCTCCCGACTACAGAAGACCAGCAAAAGGAGTACAGTATCCGAATCTGAAAATTCCTTTTATTCGATTTCCTCGATGGCACTATTGCCCTCGATGTGGCAACATGCAAGAACTTCCTCTCTTTGGTGGTCCGCAGCAGTGCGATGCCCCGAACTATGCTGAAGGTCTTAACTGCGTTTCTCTGAATCAGTGGAGGCGGCCAAGATTGTTACCTGTTCGTTTTATGGCGGTTTGCGACCGCGGCCATATCCAAGATTTCCCTTTTATGGAATGGGTCCATCGAAACGATGATTGGACACCTGACTGCAAGTTGCGCTTACGTGCAGGAAGAAGTGCAGCAGGGCTCTCCGGAATCACCATCCAGTGCTCTTGTGGTAAATCTCGATCAATGGCCGGTGCTTTTAACGAAGATGCATTGGATAGTGTGAACGTGTCATGCGGAGGATTACGTCCTTGGCTTGGAGACTGGACACCTAAGTCAATAAAGTGCGGTAACGGGCTCCGTGCATTACAGCGCGGTGCTTCTAATGTTTACTTCGCTCATGTGGCCAGTTCGATTTATCTGCCACTGTGGGGCGAAAGCACCTCCCGAGGAGTTGTAGAATTATTGGAAGACTCCGATATATGGCAGAGCCTTTCGCGTTCTCTAGTTGATGGTCGAATCGATATAGAACGTTGCAGAGGAATCTGTGAGTACAACCCCAAGTGTAAAGGCATTGCCCCCGAGGAATTATGTGAAGCAGCACAACGACGCCTTAATGGTTCGGACCAAATTATTTCGGCTGGTGAACAGACAGAAGAAAAATATCGGCAAGCTGAATATGAGGCAATTACAACAGCCCAAGGAGGGGAACAAACAGATCTTTATATTGTCCCGAGAAGCTTAGCTGAGTATGCTCCTCTTGTTCGAGAGTCTTTTGCGAACATCATGCTGGTACGCAAATTACGGGAAACGAGAACCTTTTACGGATTCTCACGATGTTTGCCTGATGACGGTAGAAGCTACCAAAAGCATATTGAAGACCTACGCCTTGATACTTCAATCAACTGGCTCCCCGCTGTCATGGTTCGAGGCGAGGGTATATTTCTCAAACTGGATGAGAAAAAACTAGTGGCTTGGGAGCAAAATCCTGATGTTATTAAACGATTCACCATACTGCTTAAGAATTACAACCAAGTCCGGCAAGATCGTGGGCAGGCCCCAAGGCAATTCTCCCCCAAGTTTGTATTGATTCATACTATGGCCCATCTATTGATCAACCAGCTTTGTTTTGACTGTGGCTATGGTAGTGCAGCACTTCGTGAACGTATCTACTGTGATGCTGAAGATACTTCCTTTCCAATGAGCGGTGTCCTGATTTACACAGCATCAGGAGACTCTGAAGGGACAATGGGCGGTTTAGTAAGACAGGGAGAACCTAACAAGCTTGAACGAGTTTTGATACGAGCGCTTCGAACTGCGCAATGGTGTTCGTCCGATCCAACCTGTGTGGAGAGCAACAGCCAAGGTCCCGATTCGTGTAACTTAGCTGCGTGTCATACCTGTGCTCTGCTGCCAGAGACTTCATGCGAGGAAGGTAATCGCTTGCTGGATCGGGTGTTGGTAGTTGGATCTCCAGAAAATCCTGAACTTGGGTTCTTCCAAATTAAAGAATGATCCGTGTTCAGGGTGTCCTCTCCCCTCCCGCATCTCCATATCGCCTCCGCTTCGTTTCCTCGACTGGCGGTTGGCGTACAGATGCAGAGTGAGCCATAGCCGCACTCTCCAACTAAAAACGCGCTGCTGAGAGAGGCCCGGGGTCGCGGCCGTCTAGGGCCAGTTCCACCATGCGCTCGGCGGCCAGCAGGCCAATGGAGTTGCCGTAGCCGCTAAAACCAAGGGCAAAGACCGCGTCGGGTAGGTCCGGGAGCGCGCCTACAGCCGCTCGGCGGTCCGGGGTGAAGCCGTGGATGCCAGCCCAGTAGCGCTCGACTTCAAAGGAGATGCCCGGGAACCAGTGCCGCAAATAGGCCTCGAGGTGCCGTATCAGGTTTGGGGTGACGGCGTCCTCGGCGGTGTACTCCTGCTCCTCAAAAAAAGCCCGGGCACCGCCGATCATCAGACGCCCATCTTCAAGCTGGCGGAAGTAATCGTACTCAGTGATGCCGGCGACTTGAATCAGAGGTTCCACCGGGGTAGTGATGAGGATCTGGCCGCGCACTGGGCGCACAATGCGGCGCAAATGCGGGTGCATATCGCAGCCGTACCCATTGGTGGCGATGTACACCTTGCGGCAGCGGATATGGGCGCGGCGCCCGCGCACGATCAGGCCCTGGCCCTCTGGTTCGATGCGATAGACCTCATTGTGGTCGTAAAAGGTGGCCCCAGAGGCGGCGGCAATGGCCTCGGTGAGGCGCGCTGGCTGCACCATGAAATCGCCTTCCACCTGTAGAGATGCCGCGTACCCAGCGCCATAGGGATCGCCGTGGGCAAACTCGACCTCAACGCCGTCGGCGGCAAAGGCGCGGGCCCACTCTTCTAGCTCGCGGGCGTCGGCTTGGGTTTCGGCGAGGTGGATGGCACCTTCTTCCCAGGGCACTTCGTACTGCTTGGCCAAGGCGCGCATGCGGGCGACGTTGTCGCACACCATGTCGAGAATTTGGCGAGCGGCTGGGCGGCCCACTTGGGCGATGAGAGTGGGGTACGTCTCGCGCTGCGAGGTCAGCACAAAGCCGGCGTTGCAGCCCGAGGCACCAGAGGCCACAAAGCGGGCGTCGACTAGGGCGACGTCGCGGCCCCGCTGGTGCAGCAGGGTGGCCGCGTACGAGCCGACAATGCCAGCGCCAATCACCACATCGTCGTGTTCGGCCTGCAGCGGCTCGGATACTTCTTGCCATTTGGATACGGTCATAGGACCTCCAAGGTAAAATTGGCTACTCCGGGATCGCCGTCAGTTGCACGGCTCCGTCGGTGGATTGCACTCACCCCTCTTGCTTCTCCATATCGCCCCCACTCGCCACCATGCGCTCGGGAGCGCCATTCGCATCGGCTGCCAACGCTGCGCACGGCGTGCCGAACTCAGGGCGGGCAAAGGGCAGATGGGTCCGGCCTCGCGCCAGAATGTGCTTGTAATTCGCCGCCGGTCCCTCATAGGGTGCCCCGTGGTTCCACGGCACCCAAGAGCGGGCGTTGCAATAGTGGCTGACAAAAGCCCGACGCCAGCGATTGGGCGACTGATTGGGATGGGAGCGGTGCAGGAGGTGCGGATGGAAGAACACCACATCGCCGGCCTCCACCACCACCGGCACTGCGTCACCGTAGCGCCGCGCCACTCTCGACAGCGTATTGACCTCGTCGTCGAGATGGCTAATCCCCGCTACAGTCTCAATCTCGTCAAAAGCTCCCTCGGCGTGGACCAGATGTCCCCGGCCTTCATCTGGATAAATAGGCTCGTGGTTCGATCCGGACGCGACCCACAGACAGCCGTTCTCCTCGTCGGCCCGCTCCAAAGCCAACCAAGCGCCGATGAGAGTATCTGGGTATGTCGTGATATAGTAGGAATCTTGGTGCCAACCCTGTCCGCCCATGCCCGGCGCATTGAAAAACTGCATGGTCTGCAAAGCCAGCACATCCGGCCCGATGAGCGCCTCCAAAACGTCCAAGATGCGCGGGTGCAACAAAAAGCGCTCGCAAGTGGCGTCCCAACGGTGCAGTTGATGCACCCGCGTGAAACGCTGGACCAACTCCTCTTCCGTCGCCTCCAGGGATGGCGGCTCCTGGCCGGGAACGTCTATTTGGCCCTTGAGCATGGCCATGACGTGCGCTTTGAGTTCTTCCACTTCGTCCAAATCGACCAAGCGCTCGACGACTAGGAATCCCTGTCGCTGGTACTGGGCGTATTCCGCTGTGGAGACTTTGTAGCGATTAGGCCGCTGGTCGGCCACTGGTTTATAGCTCATTTTGCCCTCCGCGTTGGCGATCCTCTCACAGCTTCTTCCGCACGGCCTTCACCCCAGCCACCATGTTCTCCAGCTTCTGCTTCGCTGCCCAGCGCGCCGTTTGGCTCAGTCCGCAATCGGGCGCAAAGGAGAGCTTGTCGGCTGGAGCATACTCCAAGCACGCCTCCACCCGCGCCGCAATGTCCTCTACGGTTTCAATATAGTAGCTCTTTACATCGACGATTCCCACCGCCACGTCCATCTTCGCGGCGACTTGGCCGATGATCTCCAGTTCGGCGAACTCGCGGCTGGCCATCTCGACGTGCATCTCATCGACCTGCATGTCCAAGAAGGCCGGGAACATGGGCGCGTAGCGGCGTAGCCCCACGGCGCGGCCCTTGTAGTTGCCAAAACACAGGTGGGTCGAGAGCCGGCACTTGCCCGCGACGGATTCGACCGTGCGGTTGAATATATCGACGAAGCGCGCTGGATCCTCGCGGTGGGCATAGCAGCTCATCGACGGCTCATCGACGGTCAGCTCGGTGCAACCCGCCGCACAGAGCGCTTCCAACTCGCTCCGCACAATCGGCAGCAGCGCCTCGGTTACGGCCCAGCGGTCTGGGTATTGGTCGTTGGGGACCAGTCGGCCGCTCAACGTGTAGGGACCCGGTACGCTGGCCTTGAGCGTCGGTCCTGCTGGTGCCAACCGCTTGAGCCGCGCAAACTCCTCCACTGCCCCCAAGCCGTGCGGCGCTTGCAGTGGTCCAGTAATTGCGTGGCGACCGCGCTGGTCGTGGGCAGGGGGGCCGAACCGCCTTGGCGGTGCAGACTCTAGGTCGATGCCTTCGAGATAGCCGTAAAAGGAGAGGTTAAAGTCAAAGCGGGTCTGCTCGCCGTCGGTGACCACGTCCAACCCGGCGCGCACTTGGTCGCCGAGCGCGGCAACGACCGCGTCGTCCTGCATCTCGGCGATGTCGTCCGGCCCGAAGGCGTCGAGATGCTCGGCCGCGTGTTCGAGCCAGCTCGGGAAGGGGTAGGAGCCGATAACGGTGGTGCGCAAGGGACGCTCTTTCACGGCTGGCCTCCATCGACCTTTTCCCAAGCGATTGCCGCGGTCCCCAAAACGCCGGCGTGGTCGCGCAGCTTGGACAGTACGACTGGCACGCCTGCGCCCGCTGGATGGCGGAATAAATGTTCGTTCACTTGCTTTTGCAGCGGCGCGAGAAAGTGCTCGGCCGCATTGGTCGCTCCGCCGCTGAGGATGATGCACTGGGGAGCGTACACGTGTACCGCGCTCACCAGCAGCCAGCCCAAGTTGCGAGTCCAGTGCTCCAGTTCGTCAACGCAGAGCCGGTCTTGGCGCTTCACGCCGCGGATCACCGCTTTGAAGTCGATGGCGTTGGGGTCTTTGAAGTACTGGTCGCTCAAGACCGAGGGAATGCCGCGCGCCAGCCCGTCCCGCACCTGCTGCGTCAGCGCCGTAGCCGAGCACATCATCTCGGCCGTGCCCCGCGCATTAGTCAGGCACAGCCGCCCGCCGAGGGCCTGCATGACGATATGGCTCATCTGCGTCCCGAACTGGAGATGTGGGTCGCGCAGAATTTTGCCGTCGAGCAAGACCCCAGAGCCAACGCCCGTGCCAATGGTAATCGTCACCGCCCAGTCCAAATCCCGCGCTAGGCCGTAGTGCCGCTCGGCGTAGATGGAGACGCGGCCGTCGTTGTCGGCGACAACTGGAATCCCCGTGGCCTTGGCCAGCCGTTTGACAATGGGATAGCCTTCCAGCCCCTTGATCTTCCCCGGCATGTACACCACGCCGACCTCGGGATCCACAGCCCCGGGAAAGCCCAAGCCAATGGCCTGTGGCTTGCCACCCAGCTTCTGGGAAATCCGCGCGACTTCATCCTTGAGCGTCTTGAGCAAATTGCCCATGCCCAGCGCAAACCCCGACGGATTGATGCCCGGTGCCAGCATCCGCCCGCCCCGCGTCACCGCGCCGCTTTTGGCTCGGGTGCCGCCCACGTCAAAGCCAATGACATAGTCTTTCATACGTCCTCCTTGCGTCAACTAACGCACCAACCTGCATCCACGGTCACCACCGTTCCAGTAATTGCCCGCGCTCGGTCTCCCAACAAAAAGACCGCCATCCCCGCCACGTCCGCCGCGCTCATCATCGCCCCGAGCGGCTGCTTGTCGCGCATAAACGCCATGATCTCTGCATTTTCTCCTGCCCGCTTGCTCATCGGCGTCTCCACCAGCGCCGGCGCAATGGCGTTGACCCGAATCCCGTGCGGCGCGTAGTAGCTGGCCATGGCCTTGCTCAGCGACACAATCGCCCCCTTGCTGGCCGCATAGGCGTGCGAGGCAAAAAACTTCCGCTCCGGCGCAAAGGCCAACACACTCGCCATGTTGAGAATCGCCCCGCGCGCACCGTCCTCGCGCGGTTCTTGGGTCAACATCTGTTGCAGCACGGCGCGGCAGACCAAAAACGCGCTCT
The DNA here is from genome assembly GCA_028875345.1 of Gemmatimonadota bacterium. Lineage (GTDB taxonomy): Bacteria > Latescibacterota > UBA2968 > UBA8231 > UBA8231. The sequence goes on along the minus strand of JAPPEG010000306.1, from coordinate 1,971 downwards.
TGGCGTTGGCGTCCAGTGTTGCGTCCCACCCCTCCTCTGTACACTCGTGCAGCGGCCCATCGCCAAAGCGTCGGCCGCTGATCCCCGCTACATTGAACAATCCGTCGATCCGCCCCCACTGCTCCACGCAGGCCTGCACGGTCTCGGCGACTTGTTCCTGCTGCGTCAGATCGGCTGCCCGGTGCGCGCCTTGATTTCCCAGCTTCTCGGCCAAGGCCCGACAGTTTGCTTCCGTCCGCGAAGTAACGAATACGCTGGCCCCCTCTTCGGCTGCGTGCAGAGCCGTGGCCTCGGCGATGCCGGTAGAGCCGGTAATTAGACAAACCTTGTTGTCGAGAGTGCCCACGATTCAGTGGAAGAGGTTTGTAAATGAGGCGTTGGAACGGAAATTGATACTACTCGTACAAATGCTTGAGGCTCTTGCGGTAGCCCTCGTAAAACCGCTCTAGCTGCTCTTCCGCACTTACATTGCCGACAAACTGATGGCTCGGCAATAGCTCCGGCTTGATCCCCCGCGCCAACAACCGCTCGGCCACCTCGCAGCGCAGCATATTCATCATCATCGCGCCGGTCACCGTCGATACCGGCCCAGTCCGCCACTCCAACCCCTCTAGCTCGAGCACGCAGTCCCCCGGCGGACACTGGTTGTCGAGGACGACATCGGCCACGTCCATCAGCTTCTGGCCCGACGAGTGCGCCGGCGGCGATTGGTCGCCGTGTGGTTTCGACAGCATGGCGATCACGGGCAAACCCCGCGCCTTAGCGCCCATGGCCATCTCGACGATCAAGGGCCGAATGCCGCTGGTCGAAATCAAGATAAAGGCATCGTGCGGCCCGAATTCGAACCCCTGGAGAATCTCCTCGGCGTAGCCTTCGTACTTCTCCAAAAAGAGCGGCCCGCGCAACCCATTGGTGCCGACGATCGACGCATGGTTCGATACCGCCAGCTCGACCAACGCAAAAAAGCCCACGAAACATCCTTGGCGCGGCGTCATTTCCTCGCACATCATCCGCGAGTGCCCGGCGCCAAAGAGAAAGACCAGCCCGCCATTGGCAATGCTCTCGGTGCAGATTGCCGCGGCCCGGTCGATAGAGTCCATTTGCGTATCGCGCAGACGTTGCAACAGCTCTATAGTCTGCGCGTAGTACTCTTCAGCAGCGCTCATGCGCGTGATTTCTCCTGTTCAAAGCGCCGCGGCCTCAAATGCGGCGATGGTTTCATCCGCTACAGTGGCCATGGCGGCTGCGACGTTCCGCTCTAGCTGCTCGATGTTCAGCGAGCCGATGGGGTTGCCGTGGATCCGTTCCTCGCGCAAGCAGAATTGCAACGTCAACTCCAGCATGTCGAGGCCCTGCTCGCCGCACCACAAGCGCATGGCCTCGGCTCGGTGCTGGTCTTCGCCCCACTTGTCGCGCGGTATAAAGCGCTCCACGGGCACGCCCGTCAGCCAGCCGCGCATGATCGACCAGCCGTTGAGTACTCCGAGGTCGGCGGCCGCGGCTGCTGGCAGGATGGCGTCGGCAGCGCTCTGCCGGAGCAAGTTGTAGTCGCTGAAGCACAGCATCGCGTCGGTGCGGCCCGAGGCAATGTGCGCGAGGTGAAAGTCGTGGGGCCTCATGCCATAGCCGATGAAGTCCACGGCACCCTGCTGGCGCACCCGTTCCAGCCCTTCGAGTGCGCCGCCCGCCTCAAGGGTCGGTTCGATTTCGGGCGGATCGTGGAGGAAGAGCGCGTCGAATTTCTCGATTCCCAAAATTTCTAGTTGGTCTTCCGCATCGGCCAAAACCCGCGCAGCCGAGTAGTCGGGCCGTCCTTCGCCGTAGCCGCCCCACGCAGCGGCGCTGTGGCAGCAGACGCGGCCGCTGATGATGATCTCGCGGCGGGCGATGACGCCTTCCTTGATCGCACGGCCCAGCTTGCGCAGCGAGTCGCCGTAGCAGCGGGCGCAGTCGAAGTGATTGACGCCCAAA